>DAIQBH010000315.1:0-5594 GCA_036781285.1 Thermodesulfobacteriota bacterium
AGTAGTAAGCGCCGGCACCAGCGCCCCCGCGACCGTAGGAGGGCGTCCCTGACGCGCATCGAACTGCCCCACCCCCCACGGCGCCGGCATCATTCCCGCGCGCCAGCGCCGTGTGCTAGGCCCGACGTCGAAGGGGGAGTCGCCGATGACGACCACGACGAGCCACGTCACGTGCCCGCTCTGCGAGGCAACCTGCGGCCTCACGATCACGACGCGCGGCGCCGCGATCGAGTCCATCCGCGGCGACCGCGACGACGTCTTCAGCCGCGGCTACATCTGCCCGAAGGCCTACGCACTGAAGGAGCTCGACGCCGACCCCGACCGCATCCGCACTCCGCTCGTGCGCCGCGACGGGAAATTCGTCGCCGTCGGCTGGGACGAGGCGATGGCCGAGATCGACCGCGGCCTCGGCGCCATCTTCCGCGACCACGGTCGCGACGCGGTCGCCGTGTACCTCGGCAACCCGAACGCGCACCACTTGTCGGGCATGTACATGCCGGCGCTGATCAAGGCGATCGGGACTCGCAACGTCTTCTCGGCGAGCACCGTCGACCAGATGCCGAAGCAGGTTTCCGCGGGCCTGATGTTCGGCACCGTGCTCTCGGTGCCGGTCCCCGACGTCGATCGGACGGACTACCTCTTGATGCTCGGCGCGAACCCCCTCGCCTCGAACGGCAGCCTCATGACCGCGCCCGACATCAAGGGACGTCTGCGGGCGCTGCGCGCGCGCGGCGGGAAGCTCGTCGTCGTCGACCCGCGCCGCAGCCTGACCGCGCTCGAGGCCGACGCCCACCACTTCATCCGGCCCGGCACCGACGCCCATCTGCTCTTCGCGATCGTCCAGGTGCTCCTCGCGGAGCGCCGCGCGAATCCAGGACGACTCGCCGAGCACCTGAACGGCCTCGCCGAGGTCGAGCGGCTCGCAAAGGCATTCACGCCCGAAGCGGTCGCGCCCGTGACCGGGCTCGACGCCGCCACGATCCGCGGCATCGCCCGCGACCTCGCGGCAGCGCCGCGCGCCGCCGTCTACGGCCGCATCGGCACCTGCACCCAGGAGTTCGGGACGCTCGCGAGCTGGCTCGTCGACGTCGTCAACGTGCTGACCGGAAACCTCGACCGCGAGGGCGGCGCGATGTTTCCGAAGGCCGCCGCCGGATCGCGGAACGCGACGGGCGTCCCCGGCACGGGACGGGGCGTGAAGCTCGGCCGCTTCACCAGCCGCGTCCGCGGCCTGCCCGAGGTCTACGGCGAGCTGCCCGCCGCGTGTCTGGCGGAGGAGATCGACACGCCGGGCGACGGCCGCATCCGCGGGCTCGTGACCGTCGCCGGCAACCCGGTACTGAGCACCCCGAACGCCGGGCGGCTCCGGAACGCGCTCGCGACCCTCGACTTCATGGTGAGCGTCGACATCTATCTCAACGAGACGACCCGCCACGCGCACGTCGTGCTGCCGGCTCCGTCGGCGCTCTCGCGCTCGCACTACGACGTCGCGCTCTACAACCTCGCCATACGGAACGTCGCCAACTACTCCCGTGCCGTGTTCCCGCTCGCGCCCGGCGAGCTCGACGAGTGGGAGGTGCTCCTCAAGATCGGCGGCGTCGCGAGCGGCATGGGACCGAGCGCCGACGTCGGCGCGCTCGACGACTTCGTGATCGCGCAGGTGGCCGGCAAAGAAGTCGCGACGCCGGGCTCGCCCGTCGAAGGCCGCGACCCCGCCGAGCTCATCGCGGCGCTCGGATCACGCCGCGGCCCGGATCGCGTGCTCGACTTCCTCTTGCGGAGCGGGCCGTACGGCGACGCATTCGGCACGCGCGAAGGCGGCCTCACGCTCGATTTCCTCGAGCAACACCCGCACGGCGTCGATCTCGGCCCGCTCGCGCCGCGCATCCCCGAAGTGCTCCGGACGCCGTCGGGCAAGATCGAGCTCGCGCCGCCGGCGATCGTCACGGACGTCGCCCGCCTCGCGGCGACGCTCGGGCGCGCGACCGAGGCACTCGTCCTCGTCGGACGCCGCACCCTCCGTTCGAACAACTCCTGGATGCACAACCTCGACGTGCTCGTGAAGGGCCGGCCGGTCTGCACCCTGCACGTCCACCCCGACGACGCGCGCCGGCTCGGCCTGACCGACGGCGCCGCGGCACGCGTACGCTCGCGCGTCGGCGCGCTCGAGATTCCGGTCGAGGTGACCGACGGCATCATGCCGGGCGTCGTCAGCATCCCGCACGGCTGGGGCCACGACGACCCCGACAGCGCCCTCACCGTCGCGGCCGCGCACGCCGGTGCCAACTCGAACCTGCTCGCCGACGACGTGGCCGTCGACCCACTCTCGGGGAATGCCGTCCTGAACGGCATCCCCGTCTCGGTGGAGCCGATCGCAACCGCATAGCGCGGGAGGAGCATCGACGGTCCGACAGCGGCGTATCGCCGTCGGACCGTCGTACTCAGGCACGCGCTACTTGCAGCTGATCTTGGTGGCCGCCGTCGTGCAGGCCGGCGCGACCGGCGGCAGGTTGAAGCTCACCTCGCCGCACTGATCGGTGCCCGGCATGCTGCCTTCGGGATTGCCGGTGTCGTTCAGCTCGACCGCAGCCGTGAGCGGCGCCTCACCGGGCGCGAGCGGATAGTTGCCGCGATCACCGGTGAAGACGAACGTCACCAGGCCCGGTACCTTCGCCGACTTGTCCGTCAGGACGATCTTCTTGATGCCGTCTCGTACCGGCGGGACCGTCTTGTCGATGTAGGTGAACTTCGTCGGCGGATCGCCGGCGACCTTCCAGCCGATCGGGCTCGCCGCCGAGTAGAACCCTCCCGGGACGTGGACGTCGGCGATCATCGCGCCGCCGGGGCCGAGAATTCGCAGGTGGACCCCACGACCCTGCGGCACGAGCGCCGGTCCGCCCGTCGGGATCAGGAACGAGCCCTGCACCTTGAGCTTCTGGCTGCCGGGCGCCTGGTCGAGCTTCGTCAGCGTCACCTTCGGCTTGATCCAGGTTCCGCCGGGAGCCGGGCGCGAGCACGGGTCGTCGGTGCCGATCGCAGGCGGCCGCGACGTGCTGCCGATGCAGTACCCGTCACCGTCGCTGTCGTTGTCGGTATCGGACGGACAGAGATCGTCGCGCGTGCAGAGCCCGTCGGCGTCCGGATCGATCCGCTGGCAGAGCGTCGAGCAGCACTCGTTGGTGCCGTTGTTCACGCCGTCGTCGCACTGCTCGCCGCTGTTCAGGATGCCGTTGCCGCACGACTCGAGCCGGCACTGCGCGTCGCAACCGTCGCCCGGAACGATGCCGCCGTCGTCACATTCCTCGTTGGGATCGCGGAACCCGTCGCCGCAGACCGCGGGGACGTCCCGCGTCGACGGCACGCAGAGCATCGACGCCTTTTGCGCCTCGATGCTTTCGAGCCCGAAGGCGTTGCCGGCCTGGAGCCCGACCTTCACGAAGGCGGTTTGCCCGGACGCTTGCTTGGCCTTGTAGCAGTGCAGCTGCGCCGCGGGGCTGATGGTGCCGTCGCCATCGACGTCGACCGAGTTGCAGACGCTCTCCGGACCCTTGACGGTCGTGAGCTTCGACTCGAAGACGTCCGTGAGCTGGGCGTTCACCGGCGCGAACCTCGGCGCGCCCGTGGGCGTCTTCGCGGTGTAGCACTTGAAGTTGTCGACGTTCAGCGACGGCACGGAGCCGTCGCGGCCCGCCGGCACGCAGACGCGCTTGATCTTCTTCAGGGTGAGCGCCTGCCCGTCGCCGAACTCGTTGTCGACGGTCGTGTTGCTCGCCGAAAAGCGCGCCTGCCCGGGCGCATCCTTGATCTGGTAGCACTGGAGATGCGCGTTCGGGTCGGCGATCCCGTTCCCGTCCTTGTCGACCGCGTTGCAGTACTCGGTGGTCTTGATGAGGCGCGTGACCTTGGTCTCGACCTCGTCGGCCAACGTGACCGTCCGCTCGACGAACGCCGGGCCGCCGGCGATCTTCTTCGCCTTGTAGCACTTGTAGTGGTCGACCACGGCTCCGGCCGGCGTCGCCGTCGCGGTGGGAGTCGGGGTTGCCGACGGCGTGCGGGTGACGGTCGGCGTCGTCGTGACGGTCGCGGTCCTGGTCGGCGTCGCCGTGGCCGTCGGCGTACCGGCGGTCGATGTCGGCGTCGCAGTCAGGGTCGCGGTCGCGGCGGTCGAGATCTCGGTCGGCGTGGGCGTGGTCGTCGGGCCCGTCGGCGCGCCCGGCGTGGGCGTGCGCGTCCGCGTCGGTGTCGCGCTGCGCGTCGGCGTCGGCGTCCGGGTCGCGCTGAGAGTGGGCGTCGGCGTCGGGGTGAGGCACAGGAAAGCGGTGCACGTCGCGTTGCAGCAGGCGCCGTCGGCCGCCAGGCCCTTGTCGCACATCTCACCGGCCTGCCGAACGCCATCGCCGCAGACCGGACAGCTCGGATACGGCCCGCTCGCGATCGGATTGTCCGTCCGCGGAGGATTGAAGACGACGCTGGACCCGATCACGGGATTCGCCCCCGGCGGATGTGTCGTCGTGACGCTGCCGCCCGGCGGCGCCACGTACTGCGAGGTCGATCCGAGCTGCATGGGGCGGCGCGAGATCAGCTCGATGTCATGGCCGCCGAGGAAGTTGCTGGTGGGGTTCACGCCGCCCGTGCCGTCGATCTTGACGCCCGGCGCGACGCTGAGCCCGCACCCGACGAGCGTGATGCTCTGTCCGCTGCCGTGCGACGTTCCGCTCGTCGCGACGATGTTGCGCTGAATGATCAGGTTCCCGAGCGCGCCCTCGTCCGACGCGAGCCCGGCTTCGAAGTCGATGAAGCCACCCTCCCCTTCGGCGCTCGTCCCGCGGCTCGTCACGACACCGTTCAGGGTCGTGGTGCGTCCGGCCGTCCCGATCACGTCGCCGCCCGCGTCGGTACCGCTGACGTCGGCGTCGGCCGTGAACACCAGATCACGGCCCGCGCTCAGGTCGATCGAGCCGCCGTCACCGCCGATCCCACCGCTGCGCATGGAGATGGTGCCGCCGATCTCGAGGTCGCCGTCGAGCGGGCCGAGCGTGTTCGGGTTGGAGTCGCCGGAGTCGATCGTGATGGCGCCGCCCGACCCGTCGAAATTGGTGGCGGCGTCGACGCGGATCACCATGCCCGAGCCGAAGAAGCGGATGCGGCCCATGGACAACACGTCGAGCTCGCCGCCGTCGCCGCCGAACGTATCCGTCGCGCTGCCGCGCATGAGCAGCGACGCCGCGTTCACGTCGAGCGTGCCGCCCGGCACCACGCCGCCGATGAAGTCCTCGCCGGCGTCGAGCGAGATGTACCCGCCGAAGCCGCCGCCGACCGTGCTGTCGGCGTTGATGCCGCCGTTCAGAATCGTGATGTTGTCGCCGACGGTCGCGGCGAACTCGCCGCCGTCGCCGCCGCCGCCGCTGACGTTGACGTTGCGCGTGACGGTCAGGTTGGTTCCGGCCGTGAAATCGCAATACCCGCCCGTCCCCGCGTTCTGCCCGGAGAGGTTGATGTCGCCGTTGATGGTGATGCTCCCCGCCTGCGCGGTCGCATCGAGCTCGCCGCCGTCCGTGAAGCGGTCGCCGAGGTCCGCGAAGCTGCTCATGCCC
>DAIQBH010000316.1:0-5505 GCA_036781285.1 Thermodesulfobacteriota bacterium
TCCATGCCATTTCGCCCCCGTGCGCTCGGCGGCTGCGCCGCCGATGCTCCGATGGGCCTCCTTTCGCCTTCTTCATGCGACCACACCGTCGCGGCGGAGGTCGGCGATCTCCGCGCTCGTGAGACCGGCGGTCGCGAGCAACGTGTCGGTATCGGTGACGGCCGCGTCGGGCACGCGCTGGAGCGCGGCGCTCCGGTCGGTGCCGGCGAGCACGGGCGCGAGCTGGCGGAAGCGGCCGTGCGTCGGGTGCTCGGCGTCGACGAAGGCACGGCGGGCGGCGTGCTGCGCCATGCCGGGCAGCTCGTCGACCGTGCGGACCGGCGCGACGCACGTGTCGTTGCCCGCGAGCGCCGCGACCCAGTCGTCGCGATCCCGGGTCGCGAACACACGGCGGACGTCGGCGCGGATCTCGTCCTGCACGGCGTCGTCCATTTGATGCTTCGTCCACCGCGGGAGGTCGAGCAACCGGCAGAGGTTCGCCCAGAACGCCGGCTCGATCGCGGCGACGCTCAGCCACTTGCCGTCGCGGGTCGGGTAGACGTCGTAGCACGCATAGCGTCCAGTCAAGAGATCGCCGGCCGGCGCCGGAACACGCCCCGTCACCAGGTGCTCGTCGATCGTGAGCCCCATGAGCGCGAGCACGCCTTCGGCGACCGCGACGTCGAGGTACGCGCCCACGCCGGTCGCGCGCGCTTTCGACAGCGCCGCGAGGATCGCGATCGCCGCGTGCATCCCGCCGGCCGCCGCGTCGGCGATCGTCGCGCCCGGCAGCGCCGGGCCACCGTCCGCACGCGGCGTCGTCATCGCCAGGAAGCCGCCGTCGGCGAGGTAGTTCAGGTCGTGTCCCGCCCAGGTCGACTGCGGACCGTCCTGGCCGTAGCCGCTCGTGGAACAGTAGACGATCCCGCGATTGACGGCGCGGACGTCGTCGTAGCCGATGCCGAGCCGCGCCACGACGCCCGGACGAAAGCTCTCGATCACGACCTGCGCCTTCGTCGCGAGCTTCAGGAACGCGGCTTTCCCCGCCGGCGCCTTCAGGTCGATCTGGACGCGCTTGGTGCCGCGCCCCGCGCTGTAGGTGAAGAACGGAGGCTGGATTTGTACGCCCGCCTTGGCCGGCGTCGGCCCGACCTTCACGACGGTCGCGCCGTAGTCGGCGAGGATGCGCGAGCAACGCGACGCGGGTCCGACCGTCGAGAGGTCGAGCACCGTCACGCCATCGAGGAAACCGGCCGCCATCCGCCCCTAGAAGTTCTTCGGGAGCCCGAGCTTCCGGCGCGCGATGATGTTCTTCTGGATCTCGGACGCGCCGCCGCCGATCGTGTCGATGACGGTGTAGCGGTACGTCGACTCGGCGCGGCCGTCCATCGGCGCGCCTTCGGTGCGGACGCGGAGCTGCGAGCCCGGGCCGCCGATGTCCATCGACGCGTTCGCGAGCCGGCGCGAGAATTCCGTCGCGTAGAGCTTGTACTCGGACGCCTCGGACGTCGGCGGCGCACCGCCCGCCATGGACGCGGCGACGAAGCGCAGCCCGAGCACGCGCGCGACCTCGGCCTCCGTCGCGAGCTGCGCGACCTTCTGCCGGATCACGGGATCCTCGCGCAGCGGGACGCCGTCGCGCTCCTCCGTGTTCACGAAATCGAGGAGGATCTCGAGCCGCTGCTCGATCGGCGAGAACGTGAACATCGTGAAGCGCTCGAGGTCGAGCGCTTCCGAGATGTAGTTGAAGCCTTTGCCGCGCTCGCCGACCATGTAGTCGTTCCCGATGTACACGTCGTCGAGAAAGACCATGTTGGTGATCTCGTCGCCGATCGTCGGCATCGGGGTCACCGTGATGCCCGGGCTGTTCATCGGCACGAGAAAGAGGCTGATGCCCTTGTGCTTCGGGGCGTCGGGGTCCGTGCGCGCGCCGACCCAGTACCACTCCGCGAAATGGGCCGAGGTCGTGAAGATCTTCTGGCCGTTCAGGCGCCAGCCGTCCCCGTCGCGCGTCGCCTTGAGTGCCATCGCCGCCGCATCCGAGCCGGCTTGCGGCTCACTGTAGCCGACCGCGAACTCCACCTCGTTGTTGAGGATCTTCGGAAGGAACTCGCGCTTCAGCTTCTCGCTGCCGTGCCGCATGATCGTCTTGCCGACGATGCCGACACCCTTCCCGATCTGCGGCGCGCCGACGGCCGAGAGGCGCTCGTTCAGGAGGTACTCGTAGAGCCCGCCGATGTCCGAGCCGCCGTACTCCTGCGGCCAGCTCATCCCGAGCCACCCGGCCTCGCCGACCTTCTTCATGAAGGCGCGGCGCTTCGGGGTGTCGCAGATCTGCGCCATGTTCTCGCGCGTCACGTCCATCACCTCGGGGTCGCGATGCGCCTCGATGAAGGCATCGACCTTGGCGACGAACTCCTGCTCGGCGGCGGAAAACTCGAAATCCATGGGCGGTCTCCTCGGGCTAGTTCGCGGGCGTCCAGCGCGGCAGCGGGACGCCCGCCGGCTCGTGGAATCTCAACCGCAGGCGCCGCCCGGTCGCAAGCCCGTCGGTCGCGCGGACCCGGCCGCTCTCCGAGGACGTGAACGCGTCGCTACTGGCCGGGGCGGCCTGCCGGTCGCCGCCCAGACGAGCGGGTCGCGTCATCGGGAGGTTCTCGCGAAGGGGCGCATGCGCTTGATTGCGAAACGGATCTGAACGAGTCTAGAGCCGACTCGATGCTTAGAGCCTACTCCAAGTCTGAGGGGACGAGCAAGCGGAGGGCGCCCGGCCGCCCCCTCGGCGACCCGGCCCGGGTCGCGTACGACTACGCCGCGCACCTGCTCCGGACGCTCGGCATCGATGCCGCGCTCGACCGCGGCAGACCCGATCCCCATCCCGCGCTCGCGTGGGCCGGCTCGGGCTCGATGGCTCTCACGGGTCGCGCCGGCGGCGCCCCGGCGCTCGCTCCGGGCCACGTCGTCGCCTGCGCGCGCGGCGCCGTGCGCGCGCTCGCCGCGCTCCTCGACGACGCCCGCGCGCAACGCAGGCTCGCCGGTCTCGACGGCGGCGCGCTCCTCGGTGAGCGCGCGGCGATTCTCGGTCTCACCCGCCGCGGGACGATATCGGCCGGAGGCCACTGCCGGCTCGTCCGCGCGCGCGACGGCTGGATCGCGGTCAATCTCCCCCGTCCCGACGACCTCGCGACGGTTCCGGCGTGGCTCGAACGGCCGATCGCCGCGGATCCGTGGGACGCGATCGCGGATGAGGTCCCTGGGCGCACCGTCGCGTCGCTCGTGACGCGCGGGCGGCTGCTGGGTCTCGCGGTCGCCCCGACGACGGGTCCGTCCGTCACCCCGCCGTGGTGCCGCGTCGCCGCGCGGGGGCGCGGCGTGGCGCCCACGACGTCCCCGCTCGTGCTCGACCTCTCCGCCCTCTGGGCCGGCCCGCTCGCGGGATCGCTCCTCCAGCTCGCGGGTGCCCGGGTCGTGAAGGTCGAGAGCATCCGGCGGCCGGACGGGGCTCGTCGCGGCCCGGCCGCGTTCTTCGACCTGCTCCACGCCGGCAAGGAGAGCGTCGCGCTCGACTTCGCGACGGTCGCGGGCCGTGCCGCGCTCCATCGATTGATCGCGCGCGCGGACATCGTGATCGAGAGCGCCCGGCCGCGGGCCGCGCACCAGCTCGGTATCGATCCGGCCGCGCTGGTGCGGGCCCGTCCGGGCCTCACGTGGATCAGCATCACCGCCTACGGGCGCAGCGGACGCGCGGGCAATTGGATCGGGTTCGGCGACGACGCGGCGACGGCCGCCGGCCTCAGCGCGGCCACGGGCGCGCTCGCCGGCAGCGCCACGCCCCTCTTCTGCGGCGACGCGATCGCCGATCCCCTGACGGGCTTACATGCCGCGGTCGCCGCGCTGGCAGCGCACCGGCGCGGCGGCGGGACGCTGGTCGCTCTGGCTCTCCGCGACGTCGCCGCCCATGCCGCGGCGTTCGGGCCTGCCGTCGGGCCGGCGACCGTCCGTACGAGTGACGACGGCTGGGACGTGCTCGCCGAGGGCTCCGCCGCTCCCGTGGCCGCGCCACGGGCGAGGCCACACGACGACCGGGCTCGTCCGTTCGGCGCCGACACCGACGAAGTGCTTGGAGGCCTCGATGGCTGAAGCTCGACCACGTCGTGATCTCGGGACGGCCGCCGCCGTACGCGCCCGCCGCGACGTCCCCGCCTGGCACGACGAGGCCGACGTCGTGATCGTCGGCTTCGGCGGCGCCGGGGCATGCGCCGCGCTGGAGGCGAGCGCGGCGGGTGCCGACGTCGTCCTGCTCGAGCGCATGGGCGGCGGCGGCGGTACGACCGCGCTGTCGACCGGCCAAATCTATCTCGGCGGCGGCACGGCGATTCAAAAGGCCTGCGGCTTCGAGGATTCACCCGAGGAGATGTGCAAGTACCTCCTCGCCGCCTGCGGTCCGGGCGCCGACGAGGCGAAGATCCGCCTCTTCTGCGACGAGAGCGTCGCCCATTTCGACTGGCTCGTCGCGCGGGGCGTGCCTTTCAAGGAGTCGTACTACGGCGAGGGATCGTACACGCCGACCGACGACTGCCTCAGCTACTCCGGGAGCGAGCTCGCGTGGCCCTATCGCGACCTCGCCCGGCCCGCCCCGCGCGGCCACACGGTCCAGCAGGACGGCATCGAGGCCGGCGGCCGCCTGATGCGCGCGCTCGTCGCGGCGGTCGAAGCGACCCCCGTGCGCGTCCAGAGCGACGTGCTCGTCGAGACGCTCGTCGTCGACGACGTACGCCGCGTGGTCGGCGTCGTCGCCAAGATCGACGGCGAGGAGCGCGCGATCGGCGCGCGCCGCGGCGTCATCCTCGCGGCCGGCGGCTTCATCAACAACCGGGCGATGGTCGAACGGTACGCGCCGCTCCTGCGCAAGTGCCGCTTCCGCGCGGCGAGCGACGGCGACGACGGCCGCGGCATCCGCATGGGCCTCGGTGCGGGCGGCGACGCGATCCGCATGGACGTCGGCTGCAT
Source organism: Thermodesulfobacteriota bacterium (assembly GCA_036781285.1). Taxonomy (GTDB): domain Bacteria; phylum Desulfobacterota; class Binatia; order UTPRO1; family UTPRO1; genus UTPRO1. The sequence goes on from DAIQBH010000316.1 coordinate 4,990, forward strand.
CGTGCTGCCGTTCACCGTCCCCAAGGGCCTCCTCCGCGGCATCTTCGTGAACCGCCAGGGCCAGCGCTTCGTGAACGAGGACGCCTACCAGACCGTCGTCGGCGAGCGCGCGCTCCTCGGCCAGAACGGCGAGGTGTTCCTGATCCTCGACGACGCGATCTTCGAGCGCCCGTTCCCGCCGACCGAGCTCGCCGGCGTGGAGGACTCGATCGAGGACCTCGAGCGCGTGCTCGGCTGTCCGCCGGGCAACCTCCAGCACACCGTCGCATACTACAACGAGCACGCCGCCCGCGGAGAGGATCCCCTCTTCCACAAGGCCGCCGACCATCTGACGCCGCTCCTGAAGCCGCCGTTCGCGGCGCTCGACTATCGCACCGAGGCCGCGCTCTACACCGTCTTCACGCTCGGCGGCCTCCACACCGACACGGACGGCCGCGTGCTCACGCCCGACGGCGGCGTCGTCGCGGGCCTCTACGCCGCCGGCCGCACCACGTCCGGGCTCGCCGCGCAGGGGTA
>DAIQBH010000317.1:0-5491 GCA_036781285.1 Thermodesulfobacteriota bacterium
CGGGTTGCCGCCGATCTCGCAGTAGTTGGCGGGCTTGCCGCCGTGCTTGCGGATGGCGTCGAACAGCGTCAACGAGCCGCCGCCGGCGCCGATCACGAGCCCCAAGTCGCCGTCGAACTCCTTCACGTTGCCGGCGACGCCGCGGTGATCCGACGCATCGACCTCGGCGCCGGCGATCTCGAACGGCGTCGGCGGGCGCGCCTCGCGCGTCTCTTCCTTCCCGATGCCGAGCTCGGCGAGGAGCGGCGCGTACTTGTCGCGCGCATCGCCTTCCATGTCGATGTGGCCGTCGAGCACGAGGAACTTGCCGTCCTCGGTCTTCCCGAGCGGATTGATCTCGGCGAGCGTGAGGTCGTACTTGAGAAAAATCTCGATCAGGGTCGCGACGATCGGGGTCAGCTTGTTGAGATCGTCGCCGGTGACGCCGGTCGCCGAGATCGCCTGCTTCGCGATGTAGGGCGCGAACGGCACGAGCGTCGAGAAGTGCGTGCGCGAAACGTGCTCGGGATGCTTCTCGGCCACCTCCTCGATGTCGATGCCGCCCATGTCGCTGAAGATCACGACGGGGAGCTTCCGGCGGCCGTCCCATGTGATCGCGGCGAAGTACTCCTTCTTGACCGGCGCGCACTCCTCGACGAGAACGCCGCGCGCGGACTGGCCGTTGATCACGAGCTTGAGGATCGCCTCGGCGTGCTGCTCGGCCTGCTCGGGCGTGTCGGCGAACTTCACACCGCCCGCCTTCATGCGGCCGCCGGTCAGGACCTGCGACTTCAGGACGACGCGGCCGCCGATCTCGGCGGCGATCTGCTTCGCTTCGCCGGCGCTCTTGGCGACGCGGCCCTTCAAGAGGGGGGTCTTGTGCTTGGCGAAAAGAGCTTTGGCCTCGTACTCGTAAAAGCGCATCGGGCGGTCATAGACAGGAGGTCCTGGACGGTCAAGGCGCCGGAAACGCACTCGAATGCCGCCCCGGCGCTGTCTATGTCGCCCGCTCCGTTGGCCTCAACAGGCGCCCTGCCCTTCGAGCGAATCGTCTGATGCAGCGCTTCGTCCTCCTCGCCTCGATCTCGCTGATCGCGGCCTATTGGACGATCACCGCGCTCTCGGCGGTCTCCATGACACCCGTCGAAACCGTCGAGGGCGTGCGCGCGATCGCGCTCTACGTCTGCGCGGTAGCCGTCGGCGCGACGATACTCTTCGCCGCGCTTCTGCGGGGCAGCGGCGAACGCTTCGGCGACCTCGGGTTTCAGCCAACGACGGCTGCTCCATGGAGCTGGAGCGCGTCACTGCGCATGATCGCCATCGGGTTGCCGCTCGGGCTCGTCGCGGGCGCGCTGGTCGGCGGCGGCTCGTCACCCGACGGAGCGGGCGACGAGACGTCGGTCTTCACGGCGCTCGCGCGCGAGCCGAACGGGCCCTTCTGGCTGATGGTGATGGCCGTGGTCGGCGGCGGCTACCTCGAAGAGTTGATGCGCGCCTTTTGCCTGACGCGCTTCGAGCGCGTATTCGGACGCGGCGGCCTGGTCGCGGCGGTGGCGGTCGACAGCGTGGTGTTCGGCCTCGGGCATCGCTACCAGGGCGACGCCGCCGTCGTGGTCACGGCCGTCCTCGGGCTCGTGTTCGCCGGTATCTTCCTCTGGCGCCGGCGGGTCCTCGACGCGATGATCGCGCACGGCGCGTGGGATCTATTCGGAGTGCTGGCGATCTCGGTAGCGGCGCGGAGCGGGTAGCCGGCGACCGCGGCACGGGCCGCAGCGGGGCCGTCAGTCGGTCTTCTTCGTGACCGCGAGGCGGAAGCACTGCGTGCCGATCGTGACCGTGAGATCCGAGGATTCCGCCGGCTGATTCGCCGCCGCCGCCGTGAACCAGCGCTTCGCCTTGATGCCGAGCTTGAACGCGCCCGGCGTCTTCGTCTTCTGGAGCTGGACCTGCACGACGCCGCTCTTGGCTTTCGTCTTCCGGACCCACTTCTTGAACGGCGCCTTGCCGACCGGCGGCACCTCACTCAACGCCTCGCGCACGATCAGCGGAGAGTCGCCGTCGGCGAGCGCGATCGTGACCGGCTCGTCGGTGTACGCCCCGAGCGGGATCACGGCGCTGGCGGTCAGCTGCCCCGCCTCCTTCTTCCCCTTCACTTGCACCTTCGCCTTCGGGTCGGCAACGAGGTTGGCGCAGACGGCGCACCGGCAACCGACGCACGATCCGGGGCAGAGCGTGTCGTCGTTGAATTCGCACACCTCGTCGTACGTGCGCACGAGGTCACCGCACGTCGCCAGGTCGCAGGCGTCGCCGACGCCGTCTTCGTCGTCGTCGAGCTGCTCGGCGTTCGCGGCGGTCGGGCAGTTGTCGACGTGATCGGGCACGCCGTCTCGGTCGGTGTCGGGGCTCGCGGCGACGGTGACTCCGTCGTCGCCCGAGTCGTCGCACGGGATGCCGGGCGGACAATCGGCGTCCGTGAGACAGGTGCGGTGCTCGCGCTTGCAGAGCCCCGCGTCGCAGAACTCGCCGCTGCCGCAGCCGTCGTTCGTGGCACACGACCCGCCGATCGTCTCGATGCAGCGGCCGGACGTGATGAGCACGGTGCCGTGCTCCTCTTCGGGTCCGTCGCCGCCGCTTGGAGCTCCCTCCGCGATTCCGAGCACCTGCACCGTCCGCGTATGGACGTCGAAGACCTGGAGGATCAGCTCGCCGTCGCGGCCGTTGCCGTTGATGTCGCTGCCTCCACCGAAGCCCTCGCAGTAGATGCCCCAGCTCCCGCGCTGGTCGCACTCCTGCGTGATGAATTTCACGCGTGTTCCGAGGATCTGATACGGCACGCGCGGGTCGCAGGCTTCGAGGAAGCAGGTCGAGGCCGCCTGCTTGCTGTTGGCGAGGCAGTCCACCGGATGGCCGACGGTGAGACACTCCGGTCGCGACAGGTCGTATCCCTGCATGACGGGGACGGGATGGTCGTTGACGTCGCCCGACTCCAGCAGGTTGGTCATACCCTGCTCGTCTTCGCCCGTGCGGAACGCGACGATCCGGTCGTTGCAGTTGAGCTCGTAGGCAGCCTGACCGACGTTGATCAGCACGCCGGTTGCCGGCACGTAGATCTGCACGACCCGATCGTCGGCGTCGGCGTCGCCGTTCAGTGACGTCGCGTCCTGGTCGGCTTCCGGCGTGAGAAAGGCGAAGACCGACCCGCACGCGACGAGATGCTCGGCCGCCTGTCCGACGTTCGTCCAGGCGCCGCCGCCGGTCGAGCGGACCGCGAGGACGCCGTCGGTCGCATCGGCATCGCCGTTCAGGCTGCCGCCGCCCTCGCCTGCCTCGCTCACGATGGCCGCGACGTGCGTCGCCGTCAGCGCGAGCGCGGTCGCGGCCTTCCCGAGGTTCTGCACCGGTCCGCTGCCGGGCCAGTACTGCACGACCTCGTCGGCCACGTCGACGTCGCCGTTCAACGACCCGCCGGGACAGGCGCCGGTGCCGGCCGCCGACTCGGGACGGAGGAACGCCGCCGCGCCGCCGAGTGCCGCGACCTCGGCCGCGGGGCAGAGCGTCGTCACGCTCGCCGCCGCCGCATCGAAGGCTTCGAGCACGGTGTCGTCGAGGCTGCCGTCCGCGAACAGCAATGCGTCGACGCCGCTCGGATCGGCCGCGTCGACGCCGCGGATGAAGGCGTCCGGGGCGCTGTTGCTGTCAACGGCCGGGCCGAGGAGATTGATCGCGCTCGAGACGAACAGCACCTCGCTCGCGTCCTGCGTCATCGTCGAGAAGCCGGTGAGGCCGAAGTCGCCGCTGCCGCCGCCGCCGTCCGCCTGGACCGTCAACCGCTCGAGCGTGCCCGCGGTGCGGTCGCGCAGGAAGAGATCGTACTCGCCGTTGTCGTCGACGTCGTCGATCAGGTGCGCGCCGTTGCTCCAGAAGGTCACGAAGCGGCCGTCGTTGGAGACGTCCGGCAGCTGGCAGAGGTAGGGCGGTCCGATCGGCGCGCCCACCGGCACGTTCACGAGCTCGGGCTCGGTGCCATCGATCCAGTCGCGGACGCGGACGTCGACCTGGCCGCTGAAGTCGGGCTGGTCGGTGAACGCGATCCAACGGCCGTCTCCCGAAAGGCGCGGGTGCATGGCGAACTGCGACTCGAGGAGGGGGTACCACCACGTGATCTGGTGCGTGGTGCTCGTCAGGCGATCCCGCACGAAGACGTCGATCATCGGCCCTTGATGGCTGAGCTCCCCGCCATCCGGAAGATTGGTGGTGCGAAGGTCGAAGGCGACGTAGCGCCCGTCGTCGGAGATGTCGTAGACGCGCGGCTCCGACTGGATGCCGACGTTCTCCTCGCCGTTGTTGGCGATGCTGACCCGCTCGGTGACCCCGGCCTCGACGTCGCGGACGAAGATGTCCGGTTGGCCGTTCGTGTCGCCGGCAACGAGATTGGTCGCGTAGCTCTCGAACACGACGAACTTGCCGTTCGCCGAGATGACCGGCCTCTCCGAGTTGTCGTTCGCCTGCACGCCGCCCGGTCCGAGGCTGATGCGCGTCACCGTGGTCGCGCCGGGCTCGTCGAAGATCCCGTCCTCGTCGGTGTCGCGATCGTGCAGCATGATGTCGGTGCACGGCGATGGGCCGAAGCAGACGTTCGTGTCGCCCGGCACGATGTTGTTCGTGTAGCCCATGTAGGCCACCCACCGTCCGTCGGCGGAGATCGAGCCGTAGAGGCCGACGATCCCGCTCGTGTCGGGTGCCAGCACCTCGTTCCCCGCCGGGTCGACGCTCACGCGCGTCGTGGTGCCTGCCACGCGATCGCGGACGAAGACGTCGCCGGAGAAGTTGCCGTCCGCGGCGGGCCCGATCAAGTTGTCGGCGAAGCTCGAGAAGACGACCCACCGCCCGGTTTCCGAGATCTCGGCGTCGAACGAGCCCTGGTTTGCCTCGTCGCCGGGGAGACCGGTCGCGACGCTCACGCGCTCGAGGCCGCGCTTCGCCATCGCGGCTTCCGACGTGCGGAAGAAGACCGTCCCGTCCGAAACCACGAGGCTCTGCCCGTTCACGCGGAGGGCCGGATCCGCGGCCCGCGGGGGGGTGAGCGCCGCCGTCCGCTCGTTGCCGGGCACCGTGAAGACGCGGACGATGCCGTCGCTGAAATCGCTGTCGCCGTTCTGGTCGCAGAAGCCCGAGCCGTTCTCGCTCTCGAGGAACGCGACCACGTCGTGCTCGGTCGCGAGCGCCGTCACCGTGAACGGCGGCACCGGTACCTGCACGACCGACCGCGACACCGGCGTCCCGGTGAGCCCGCAGCTCGGCTGTCCGAGCGCGCTCGTGCCGGCGGCGGCGCCGAGCGGCTGCGTCTCGCCGGTCGTCCGGTTGCGCACGGTCAGCGTGACGTCGCCGGAGTCGCCGTCGCCCGTGCGATCCTGGAGGGCGAGCGACTCCGACGCCGTGAAGGTCAGCACCGACGCGCTGCCGTTGTTGATGCCCACCCAGAAGTCGCTGGGATCGGAAGCCTGCGGCGGAA
>DAIQBH010000318.1:0-5483 GCA_036781285.1 Thermodesulfobacteriota bacterium
TCGTCGCAGCCGCCCGATCTCCGGCGGGACGGCGGGGAAGTCGAGCGCCGCTTGCAGCGCCGTCACGGGACAGAGCGTCACCAGGAAGAAATAGAGGGGCTGGAACCAGCTCGGACCCATCAGGTCGGCGGACGTGGCGAGATAGAGCCCGTAGTTGGCGCAGAAGAAAAAGAACGCGCGGCCCGGCCGGCTGCTCGGCTCGAGGAAGATGATGGCGACCCCGAGTGCGAGCAGCGCGAGCGCGTTCACGAGGTAGTTGCCGAGCGTGAGGACGAACGGCCAGACGCGGAGCGGGGCCGAGCGCAAGTGGACGTCGTACGAGGCGCCGTCCTTCTCGAGCGTGTAGCGGAACACGGTGCCGATCGGCTGCGCGCGCACCAGGGACTCGACGGCGGCGCGGTCGGCCACGGGCCGGCCGTCGACGGCGACGAGGCGCGAGTGATACCGGAGACCGGCGCGCGCGGCGTCGTCGTCGATCACGCCGATCGCGGGGACGAAGCCGTTCTGCCAGAGGAAGAAGCCGGGATGGACTCGCCCGACCCGCGCCACGGCGTTGAAGGTGCACGCCAGCATGACGAGCGCGATCACGGGGAGGAGCGCCAGGATGGCGAGTGACGGGCGAGGCCGAGGGCGGCCGAGCGCGGGCTCCGGCATGATGGGGCGTGCGGCGCGGCGACGGACGATACTCGCAGGTCTCGCCGCCACTTTCCAAGTCGCCGTCTTCCCGCCGTGGGACGCCGGAGCGCTGGCGTGGGTCGCGCTGGTGCCGCTGCTGCTCGCGCTCGACGGCGCCGGGTCGGGCGCCGCGGCCCTGACGGGATGGCTGTTCGGCTCGACGGCCGCGCTCGGTCTGGTCACGGGATGGCTATGGCCGGCGCTGACGGATTTTTTCGGAGCGGCGCTCGGGGTGCGCGTCGGTGTCTTGCCACTCGCGTCGCAGACATGCGGCTGCCTGCCGCTCGCGCTTTGCGCGCTCGTGGTCGGCCGGGCTTCCTCCGTCCGTCCGGCCGCGCGCGTCCTGCTGATCGCCTCGGCGTGGACGGCCGTCGAGTACGGCCGCGGCCGCCTCCCGTACGCGATGCCGTGGGCGCCGCTCGGGGCGGCGCTCCCGCCCGACGGCGCGGTGGCGCAGGTCGCGGACCTCGGCGGCGTGTATCTCGTCTCGTTCGTCGTGGCGGTGATCAACGCCGGTCTCGCGTGCGCCTGGACGAGCGTCGCGACGGGCAACGCGCGCGCGGCGCGGCCGGCGCTCGCCGTCGCCGCCGTCGTGCTGTGCGTGGCCGCCGGCTACGGCGGGTGGCGGCGTGCGGACGTGGACCGTTCCATCGCGGCCGCGCCGACGCTTCGGGTCGCGCTCGTGCACGCCGAGCTCGAGAACGCCCGCCGCCAGGGCGGTGCCGTCGCCGCGGCGGCGCTCGACCGCTACGTGGCGCTCAGCCCGCCGGCCGGCGGCGTGGAGCTCGTCGTCTGGCCGGAGAACGCGGTGAACGTCCTCCTCGAGGACAACCCCGCGCTCGTCGCGCGCATCGCGGCGCACGCGGGAACGACGCCGTACCTCGTCGGGGCGCCGCGCGCCGTCGCTGCGAGCGCCGGGGGGACGCTCCGCGCCTCGGCGCTCGTGATCGCCGACGGCGCCGTGCGGGGCGCGTACGACAAACGCCGTCTGTTGCCGTTCGCCGAGACCATGCCGAGTCTCCGCGGCGCGGGTGCGGCCGATGCGCGCTCCTTCGTCGCGGGCGACGCGGCGACCGTGCTGCCGGTCGCCGGCCGGCGGCTCGGTCCGCTCATTTGCTACGAGGCGATCTTTCCCGACCTCGCGCGCGCGACGGTCCGTGCGGGCGCGGAGCTGCTGGTGAACCTCAGCAACGATTCCTGGTTCGCGGCCGGCGCCGGTCCCGAGCAGCACGTGCGGTTCGCGCTGCTGCGGGCGGTCGAGCTCCGCCGGACGCTGGTGCGCGCGGCGAATCGCGGTGTCACGACCATGGTGCTTCCCGACGGACGCCAACCGTTCGCGACCGACGGCATCGTCCACGGCGTCGAGGTCGTGGAGGCTCCGCTGCTCCAGCTGCCGACCGCGTACGCCGCCGTCGGCGACGCGTTCGCCTGGCTCTGCGTGGTCGCGACGGGCGTCGCGGCGGTGCTGCCGCGCCGCGCCGCCGTTCGTTGACGTTCGGTCCATCGTACCGTCCTCCCGGGAATCGTCGTCCTCGACCGCACCGCCGAAGCAGCGCCCATGCCAGTGCCTCCCCGCGCACGGGCGACGTTCCGCGCGGCGTACACGCGTGCGGGTGCGTGAGAAGACGCACGCGAGCGCGATATGCCGCACGACCCGATGACCACGCGCTGGCACGGGGGGCACGCCCGCGTGGATGGGTCGAGCGCGTCAGCGAAGAGCGTTGCCTCCGACGCAACGGCCGTGGAGAAAAAGTCGTTTGCCCGTCCCGCGCGGCGACCCTACGGTTCCGCGCCATGGAACAACTCACGCTCGTCGAACGAGGGAAGATCGAGTGGCGGGACGTCCCCGCGCCCCGCATCGAGGGTCCGGGGGACGCGCTCGTGCGGCCGCTCGCGGTCAGCCGGTGCGACATCGACCTGCCGTACGTCACGGGCCTCTTGCCGCCGCCGCGGCCGTTCGCGCTCGGGCACGAGTGCGTCGGCGAGGTGCGCGACGTCGGCGACGCCGTCACCGGAGTCCGCGTCGGCGACCGCGTGATCGTACCGTTCCAGATCTCGTGCGGCGCGTGCCGGCGTTGCCGGGCGGGCCACACCGGCAGCTGCGAGGCCGTGCCGTTCCTCTCCGCGTTCGGCCTGCCGCTGCAAGCGAGGGAGTGGGGCGGAGCGCTTTCGGACCTCATCCGCGTGCCCTTCGCCGACGCGATGCTCGTGCCCGCGCCGGCCGACGTGCCGTCGTGGGCCCTCGCGGCCGCCGCCGACAACGCGACCGACGGCTGGCGGTGCGTGGCCCCGCATCTCGCCGCGCGTCCGGGCGCGTCGGTGCTCGTCGTGATCGGCATCACGCCGAGCATCGGTCTCTACGCCGCCGACGCCGCGCTGGCACTCGGGGCGAGCCGGGTCGACGTGCTCTCGCCGAATCCCGAGGTGCTCGCGGTTGCCGAGCGCCTCGGCGCGACCCCGATCGAGTCGGGCTTCGGCGGCAAGCGCGGCCCGTACGACATCACGATCGACAGCGCCGTCGATCCCGCCGGCTTGAGCCTCGCGATCCGCTCGACCGACTACGAAGGCGTCTGTGTCTCGCCGGTCTATTACTTCGGCGACTCGACCCCGGTCCCGCTCGGCCGCATGTACACGAAGGGCATCCACTTCCACACCGGCCGCTGCCACGCCCGCCACGAGATCCCCGCCGTCGCCGCCGCCATCGCCGCCGGCAAGCTCCACGGCGACGTCATCGCAACGAGACGCGCGAGCTGGTCGGACGCCGCGCACGCAATGGCCGAACCCGCCGTGAAGCTAGTCATCGAACGCTGACCGATCCCCGTTCGCCGCTCCGTGGAACACATCGAACGCGCCCAGCACCATCGCCTCGCTCCGAAATAACCCCTAAGCGCCGACCCTTGGTCCATTCTCCCTCACCCGATCGAGGGATTCCCGAACGCGATGGCCGTGCGATAGCTCCGCTGGATTCCATCGGTGGGAGGCGGGTGATGGGCGAACTGTGGGCGGCCCTCGTCGGCACCGGATTCATGCCGCACGGCCATTGCTACCGATGGAATCCGTTCGTGCTCTGGCTGAACGTCGGAGCGGACGCATTGATCGCGCTCGCGTACTACTCGATCCCGGCGACCCTCGCGCGCTTCTCGCGCCAGCGCCCCGATCTCGGCGTACCCTGGGTCGTCGCGGCGTTCATCGCGTTCATCTTCGCATGCGGGACGACGCACGTGCTCGCGATCTGGACGGTGTGGCAGCCGGCGTACGGCATCGAGGGCACCGTGAAGGCGCTGACGGCGATCGTCTCGGTCGCGACCGCGATCGCGCTCGTCCGCGTCCTGCCCGCGGCACTGGCATTGCCGAGCCGGGCGACGCTCGAGGGCGCGAACGTGGCGCTCGCCGCCGAGGTCGATCGCCGGCGGCAGGCGGAGGAGCGCTATCGGACGCTCCTCGAATCGGCGCCCGACGGCATGGTGATCAGCGACGCCACGGGCCGCATCACGTTCGCCAATGCGCAGACCGAGGCGCTCTTCGGAATCCCGCGCGTGGAGCTCGTCGGGCAGAACATCGAGACGCTGATCCCCGAGGCGCGGCGGGACGCGCACGTCGCGCATCGCACGGCGTTCCTGGGCGAGCCGCGGCTCCGGCCGATGGGGGCGGGGCTGCCGCTGCACGGCCGGCGGCGTGACGGCTCCGAGTTCCCGGTCGAGATCAGCTTGAGCCCGCTTCGCACTCCGACCGAGACGCTCGTCACCGCGGCCATCCGCGACATCACGGCGCGCCAGCGCGCGGAGCGGACCGTGCGCGAGTACGCAGTGCGGCTGGAGGCATTGTCGCGCCAGTTGCTGATGGCGCAGGAGTGGGAGCGGCGCACGATCGCGGGCGAGCTCCACGACGAGATCGGGCAATCGCTCACCGCGTTGAAGCTCAACCTCGCGAACGCCCGGGAGCGCGGCGACACGGCGACCCTCGACGACAGCGTCGCGCTCGTCGAGCACCTGCTGGAGCAGGTTCGCGAGCTCTCGCTCGGGCTCCGGCCGTCGCTCCTCGACGACCTCGGCCTTCCCGCCGCGCTCCGCTGGTTCGTCGATCGCCAGGGCCAGCGGGCGCGCTTCAACGGGCACGTGCATGCCGAAGGGCTCGATGGACGCTTCGCGCCCGAGGTCGAGATCGCATGCTTCCGCGTCGTCCAGGAAGCCGTGACCAACGTCATGCGGCACGCCAAAGCGCGGCACGTGATCGTGCACGCGCGGCTCGGCGACGACGGCATCTCCATCTCGGTCCGCGACGACGGCGTCGGCATGGACGTCGGCCAGGCGCGCCAGCGTGCGCTCCGCGGCGTCAGCCTCGGCATCCTCGGCATGGAAGATCGCGTGTCGCTCCTCGGCGGCCGCCTCGAGATCACGTCGACGCTCGGCGCGGGCACGGAGGTCGCGGCGTTCATTCCGATCGCGCGCGACGGCGGCGGGCGACCTCGCGTGTGACGCGCCGCACGGGTCGAACGCGTCTAGCCGCCGTGACGCGCGCCCGTTAGCGTTCGAAGCCGAAGTGGCGACGATCGAGCGACGGCTCGCGCGCGCGTTCGGCGACGACGCGCCGATGACGCTGGGAACGGGCTGGGCGAGCGGCGTGCTCGGCGTCTTCCTCGGTGCGCTCGCGGTGGGCGCGGTGCTGTGTCTCCACTTCCCGGCGCTGCTGACGGCCCCGGAGCTCCGCGTCGTGTATCCGATGCCGGTCGTCCGCGGGCTCATCCAGGGCGGGATCGTGGCGGCGTTCGCGAGCGGCCTGCTCTCGACGGTGCTCCGGCGGCGGAAGGC
>DAIQBH010000319.1:0-5476 GCA_036781285.1 Thermodesulfobacteriota bacterium
CGAGCACCGGGTCGGGCGAACGACTGCGCTGGTTCCGGCGCGCGCTCGCCGCCTCGGGCGTCGCGCGGACGGTCGTGTGGACGACCCTCGACGCCCCACTCGACCCGAGCGTCCTCGCCGCGACCCTCGTCCTGCTCGTCGCGGCATGCGGGCTCGCGTGGGCGCCGCGACTCGAGACCGTCGCGAGCCGCGTCGCCCTGCCGGCCTTGCTCGCGCAGCTCGCCCTCACCTTCCCGCTCACTCCGAATCACTTCTTTCTGGAAGTGTGGGCGACCGCGCTGCTCGCCTTCGCCGACCCTGCCGGCGAATCCGACGCGCTCGTGCTCGCCGGGCTCCGCTGGCTGACCGCGATCGTGCTCTTCGTGACCGGCTGCCAGAAGCTCGCCTACGGCCACTACTGGCACGGCGATTTCCTCGCGTTCATGGTCGGACGCGGCGACCGCTTCGCGGACCTGTTCGCGTGGGTGCTGCCGGCCGACGAGATCGCGCGGCTCGGAAGCTACGATGCGTTCCGCGGCGGGTCCGGACCGTACCGGGTCGCGAACCTGCCCTTCGTGCTGATGTCGAACCTCGTGTGGATCGCGGAGCTCGCGCTGCCGGCCGGCATGCTCGCCGCCCGCACCCGCACGCTCGCGTCCGTCGCCGCGATGGCCTTCATCGCGACGCTCCAGCTCGGCGCGCGGGAAGCCGGATTCGCGATCCTGTTTCTCAACCTGCTCGCTCTCTTCGCCCCGGCGCCGCTCGCGAAAGCCGTCGCGGTGACGTCGCTCGCGGTGCTGGGCTTGGTGGCGCTCGCAGCGCTCGGCATCCTTCCCGGAAGCGCGCTCGTGCGCGGGTGGCATCTCTGGTGACCGTGAAACGCACCGCGATCGTCGCGCTACTGGCGGCCGTCGCCCTCTGGCCCCTGGCACATCGCGCCCTCGTCGCGCGCTACGGCATCGACCCCTGGAAGCTCGGCGGGTTCGCGATGTACGCGACGCCGAACCTGCCCGTGCTCGTCGCCGCCGTCGGGACGATCGCGAGCGGCGGCACCATCATGATCGACGAGGCCACCCTGCCAGTGTGGGTCCGCCGCGATCTCGACCGCTTCCGCGTCGAGCGCGCCGCGCTCGGCACGCTCCGCGACCCCGAGGACGTCGGTCGCATGCTCCTCGCGGCGCGACCCGACGTCGCGAGCGTCGGGATCCTGATCCAGCGGACGACGCTCGACCCCGCGACCGCGACCATCCGGGTCGCGACACCGCGCTACGTCTACACGCGCTGACGCCCGTCGGTCCCTCAGGCCGGCGCCGGGTCGGCGCGATCCGCGTCGCGGCGGCTCAGCTTCGCGAGGGTCGCGTCGACCATCCAGCGAAGGCGCGTCGCCTGCGATTCGAGATCGCGCAGCGGCCGACCGAAGAGCGGCAGCGCGGCGTTCACGGTGAAGATCACCCACTCGTACTCGTCGATTTCGAGCACCTGCGCTTGCGCGAGCATGACCTCGATCCCGTAGAGCTCCTCGCCCCCGACTCCGGGCGTGAGGAAGAGTCGCGCGGGATCCTGCTCGTTGAGGTGCGCGAGCAGCCATCGCAGCTTCGAGAAATGAATCCAGAGACGGAAGCGCAAGAGCTCCGCTTGGCGGCGGCGTCGCCGCTCCTCGCGCCAGATCGGCAGCACGGCGACGATCGCGAGCGCGAGGATCGCGACCGCGAGCACCGCGGTCCAGTTCCACGGTACGATCCAGTGCTCACGCCACGCGGCGACGCCGAGCGCGCCGAGTGCCGTCCCGGCGGCCATGACGAAGATCCAGGCGAGCACGGAACGCGCGAGTGCCATTGCTCGCGTTGTAACACCGCGAACGAAGCGTGCGCGTCCCGTCCCGGCGGAGAATCTGGGTCGCGTCGGACCGGAGCGCGACCGCTCGGCGCGGTCAGCCGCGGAGGGTCGCGAGCGCGGCGAGGAGCTGGTCGATCTCCTCCTCGGTGCCGACCGAGACGCGGAGCGCATCGCGCAGGCGGTCGGTCGCGAAATGACGCACGAGAATGCCCTGGTCGCGGAGCGCCTTCTGGACGGGCGCCTGATCCTCGCCCGGACGGCGCGCGAGGACGAAGTTGGTCGCCGACGGCAGGACGTCGTATCCGAGCGCCGAGAGCCGCTCGCCGAGGCGGGCCCGGGTCGCGACGACCCGGGCGACGTTCGCGTACATCCAATCGATCGCCTGGAGCGCCGCCGTGCCGGCCGCGATCGCGACCCGGCTGAGGTTGTACGAGTCCTTCACCTTGGCGATCTCGGCCAGGAGATCCGGGTGTCCGAACGCGAGCCCGATTCGCATGCCGGCGAGCGAGAACGACTTCGAGAACGTCCGCAGCACCACGACGTTGTCGTGGCTCCCCAAGAGGGGGAGTGCCGTCGAGCCCTCGGGCGCGAAGTCGACGTACGCCTCGTCGACGACGACCACGCCGTCGAACGCGCTCGCGAGCTCCGCGATGGTCGCGATGGGCGTCAGGCTCCCCGAGGGCGCGTTCGGGTTGCAGATCATCATGAGCCGCCCCTCGGCCGCGAAGAGCGCCGGCGGCAACGCGAAGTCCGCGGGGAACGGGATCGTGAGCGATCGCCCTTCCTGGATCGTGACCAGCGTGTCGTAGAGCGAGTAGGTCGGCTCGGGATAGACGACGATGTCGTCCGGTCCGACCAACGCCCGCATCAGCATCGTGAGAAGCTCGTCCGAGCCGTTCCCGGCGAGCACCTGCTCGGGGCGAACGCGGTAGCGACGTGCCGCCTCTTCACGGAGCGGCTTCGCACTCGGCTCCGGATAGAGCCGAAGGTCCGCGGTCGCTGCCGCCTGGACGGCCGCGACGACGGCGGGCGCTGGCGGATACGGGTTTTCGTTGGTGTTGAGCTTGACGACGCGGCCGCCCTGCGGCTGCTCGCCGGGGACGTACGCGTGCATCCGCTCGACGATCGGACGGACGCGACTCGAAGTCACCGGCGCAAGGAATTACGAATCGGCCGGCGACGCAAGCGCCCGCGCGTCAGCGTATGGCGTTGGCACGCGCGCTCATTGCGCGGCTTTCGCTTGCCCGGCCTTCTTCAGCGGAATCGGCCCGGGCCGGGCGACCGCCGGCACCTCGTCGTGATCGACGAGATACTTGTCCGCGATCGCGACCGCCTGGCGTTTGCGGTCCGGCATCTCGATGAGGACGTCGACCACCTTCTCCCATCGCTCACGGTCGGCGCCTGCGAGCTCGAAGAGATCGATCGCGAGATCGATGTCCTTGGTCTTGAGCGCCTTGTCGCCGCGCACGACGAGCTGCTCGCTCGGAATCGGCACGTGACCGAGCTCGCACACGCGGACCATGTCCTGGATGCGCCCACGGTCGAGTAGCTTGTCGCGAAGGAGACTCCAATCGACGACGGCGACGATGTCGGCGTTCCGGGTGAAGAGCTCGAGCGCTTGGTCGAGGTAGCCGCGCGAAAGGTAGCGACGGCCAACCAGGACGTCCGCTTGCTTCGAGGCCATGAGGTGGGTCCTCCTTCGCGCAGCGGGAGCTGCGCACGGCAAAAAGTAAAGCGCGGGCCGGCGCTATTCAAGACGAAAGTTGGCGGCGAACCACCCCCGGGAGGCGCGCGCTGACTCGTCCGCCATCGCATCCTCGCTGGCGCGGCCATCCGCAGCGCGTTGAATTCACGCGCCTTCTGCGGTACCGCGAACGGCACTCTCCATGGGCATCGAAAAGAATCTCGCCATCGTCTCCGTCGTCGGCCGCGACCAGAAAGGCGTCGTCGCGCGGGTTTCTACGTACCTCGCCGGCTGCAACATCAACATCGAGGACATCGAGCAACGCGTGATGGAAGGCCTCTTCATCATGACGATGCGGGTCGACCTGACCGACCTCTCGCAGTCGCTCGACGAGATGATCCTCGGCCTCAAGAAGATCGGCGAGGAGATGCACATGGACGTGAGCGTGCGCCTGCACAGCGCACGCGAACGCAAGCGGGTCGCGGTGCTGGTGAGCAAGGAGCCGCACTGCCTGGAGCAGCTCGTTGCCGACCGCGCGGCGGGCCTCCTGAACGGCGACCTGGTGACCGTGCTGTCGAACCACGACGTGCTGCGGCCGATCGCCGAACGTGCCGGCCTGCCGTTCGAGTCGTGCCCGTCGACCGACAAGCCCGCGCACGAGGCGTTCCTGCTCGCCAAGCTCCGGGAGGCGCGCGCCGACTTCGTCGTGCTCGCGCGCTACATGCAGGTGCTGACGGCCGACGTCGTCCGCGCCTATCCGAGCCGCATCATCAACATCCACCCGTCGCTGTTGCCGTATTACCCGGGTGCGAACGCCTACAAGCAGGCGTTCGAGGAGGGCGTGCGGGTCTCGGGGTGTACCGCGCACTTCGTCACCGAGCAGCTCGACCAGGGCCCCGTGATCCTCCAGGACGTCTTCCACATCCGGGTCGGCGAGGACTCGCTCGAGGAAGTGAAGGAGCGCGGCCAGGCACTCGAGGGCAAGGTGCTCTCGCAGGCGCTCCAGCTCGTGCTCAACGAGCAGCTCGTCGTCACCGACAAGAAGGTCCTCTTCCGGCCGGGACGCCTACCCACCTGAGCCGGGCCGCCGGGCGATGGAAGGGCTGATCTTCGCGGGCGTCGTCCTCGTGGCGTCCGTCGTCTGGGTGATGCGCGGGATGCGCAACCGGCGCGTCCGCGCCGGCCTCAAACGCGGCCCCGGCACCTCGCTCGCCGAGGCGTTGCCGGTCACGTCGTTCGACGCGATCGACGCGACGGTCGCGAAGCGGCGCTGCCATTGCGGCGCGGGCGTCCACACGATCGGCGAGGGGGCGCGCTCCATCGAGAACCGCCGCTTCCGCTTCGTTCGCCTCGAGTGCGACGCGTGCGAGGACGAGCAGTTGCTCTTCTTCGACGTCACCACCATCTTTCATTGAGGCCATGACCGCTCCGCTCCGGAACGCCGACGTCGCCGCCGTGCTGCGCGAGATCGCGCTCTTCCTCGCGATGGAGGACGAGCCCTTCAAGCCGCGCGCTTACGAGAAGGCGGCGGAGTCCGTCGAGGTCGCGGAGCAATCGTGCGCGGCGCTGTTCGCCTCCGGCGGGGTCAAGGCGCTCGCGACGATTCCCGGCATCGGGAAGAGCATCGCCGAGAAAATCGGCGAGCTGCTCGCGACCGGCCAGATGACCTACCGCGAGGAGCTCTTCGCGAAGACGCCGGTCGACGTCGCGGCCCTCACGACCGTCGAAGGCGTCGGGCCGAAGGCGGTCCGCGTCCTCTATCAGGAGCTCGGCGTCACCGATCTCGCGACCCTCGAAGCCGCGGCGGCGGCGGGACGCATTCGCGGCCTGCCGCGCTTCGGGGCGAAGAGCGAGGAAAAGATCCTGCGCGGCATCGCGTTCGCGAAATCGAGCACGGGCCGCTTCCCGATCGGCAACGTGCTGCCGCTCCTCCGGCAGATCGAGGCGCGCGTCGCCGCGCAGAAGGGCGTCGAGCGG
>DAIQBH010000320.1:0-5384 GCA_036781285.1 Thermodesulfobacteriota bacterium
AACCGTCCGGGCATCATCGCCGCGACCGTCGCGGCCGCGTGCGCGACGATCACAGGGTGCGTGCGGATGATCGGGCAGGTGACGGTGGTGCCGATCTCCAAGCGTTCGGTCGCTCGAGCGAGCGCGCCGAGCACGGTCCAGACGAATGGGCTCTGACCCTGGGCGTCGATCCAGGGATGGAAGTGGTCGGAGATGGTCGCGAAGGCGAAGCCGGCGCGCTCGGCGCGGACGGCGTTCGTGACGAGCGCGTCCGGCCCGTGCTCTTCGCTCGACAATGCGTAGCCGATGCGAGTGGTCATGGGGCGCGGCGCTGCGAGGTCCGTGCCACGCGCGGCCGCGCAACGCCGCGGTCGCGCGGCCGGCGCCTGTAGAAGCTACCGGTGGCCGTCTACAAAGCGCGGCAGCCCGCGCGGCAGCGCGTGACGAGCGCGCCCACCACCCGGAGAATCGGGCGGTGCGCCGGACGGCGACGTCCGTCAGCGCGCGTTCAGGTCGCGCGTACCCTGGACCCCGTCGTTCACCAGGATCTCGACCTTGTAGTCACCGGCGGGCCAGCGCCCGCCCTTGTCCTGCGGCGGGGCCGCCTCGAACGCGGTGACCGTGGTGCCGCTCGGCGAGATCGTCTTGCTGGCCTCGGCCTTCGCGCCCTCCGGGCCGCTCCAGCGCGCCTTCATGACGACGTTCTGCGCCGAGCCTTCGGTCTTCACCGAGACGTAGAACGTGTCGGTCGTCCAGTACATGTTCGTACGGGTGTCTTCGACGATCGTGCCGTCCGGTGCGAGCGTCCGGCCGGTCGTGATGTCCGCGATCTGGAGATCGCCCGGCATCGGCGGCTTCGAGCAGGCAGCGGCGAGGAGCGCGAGTACGACGGGCAACACGCGCGCTGGGCGGGACCACGCAAGAGGGTTCGTACGCATATGCGGCCGGCTGATAGCGTGGCCCGCCGCCGTTGGGCAAGCCGGGGCGATCGGGATCCGCACCGGCCGTCGAGATACGGAGGAGGGCAGATGGCGGAAGATCCGCATGTGAACGAGCTGGGGCAGCCCGTCGGGTTCCCGATGCCGGGGTGGCGTCGACCGCCGCGACCGCCGCGCGAGCCGATCGCGGGACGGTGGTGCCGCGTCGAGCCGCTCGAGCCGGCGCGTCATGCCGAGCCGCTCTTCGCGGCCTATGGGCTCGACCGCGATGCCCGCGGTTGGACCTACCTGCCGTACGGCCCGTTCGCCGATCTCGCGGGCTATCGCGCATGGATGGACGCGATCACCGGCGGCGACGATCCGCTCTTCTTCGCGATCGTCGACCCCGCGAGCGGCCGGCCGGTCGGCGTCGCGAGCTATCTCCGCATCGATCCGGCCGCCGGCTCGATCGCGGTCGGCCACCTGCGCTTCTCGGCGCTCCTCCAACGGACGGCGGCCGCGACCGAGGCCATGATCCTCATGATGCGAAACGCGTTCGCGCTCGGCTATCGCCGTTACGAGTGGAAGTGCGACGCGCTGAATGCGCCGTCGCGCGCCGCCGCGCTCCGGCTCGGGCTCTCGTTCGAAGGCGTGTTCCGCCATGCGGTCGTCGTGAAAGGCCGGAACCGTGACACGGCATGGTTCGCGGCGACCGATCGGGACTGGCCCGCGCTGTCGGCCGCCTTCGACCGCTGGCTCGATCCGGAGAACTTCGACCCCGACGGCCGGCAGCGCGTGCGTCTCGGCGCGCTCACGGCGCCGTTGCTCGTTCGCGCGGACTCGTCGCCCGCCCGCGCATGACGCCGGCGCCGATCTCGGTGGTCGTCGTCTCATTGAAAGCGACGCGCGTGCTCGCGTTCGCGCTGCGGTCGGTCGCGTCCTGGGCCGCGGAGATCGTGGTCGTCGACATGGACAGCGCCGACGACACGATCGCGATCGCGCGCGCGCACGGCGCCCGCGTCCTCACGCATCCGCGGGCGGGCTGCGTCGAGGCGGCCCGCGCGTTCGCGGTCGCAGCCGCGCGCGAGCCGTGGGTGCTCGTGCTCGATGCCGACGAGCTCGTGCCGCTCGGCCTCAGCCGCCGCCTGCGGGCGATCGCCGCCGCCGACGCGGCCGACGCGGTCCGCATCCCGCGCCTGAACCATCTCCTCGGCGCGCCGCTCCCGCATACCGGCTGGGGGCCGGAGCGTGACCGCCAGCTGCGCTTCTTCAAGCCCGCCGCCGTCGCGATCCCGACGCGCATCCACGGGCCGATCGCGCCGCGCCCCGGAGCGCGCGTCGTCGAGCTCGACGTCGTGCCCGGCGAGATGCTCGTGCACTTCAATTACACCGACGTCGACGACTTCGTCGCCCGGCTCGCGCGCTACACGACCGTGGAGGCCGACCAGGCGCACGCGCGCGGCGAAAGCGGCGGCGCGGGCCGCGGGCTCGCGGCCGCGGCCCGCGAATGGGCCACCCGCTATCTCTGGCACGGCGGCTGGCGCGACGGCTGGCGCGGCACGCATCTCGCGCTGTTGATGGCCGTCTACCGCGTGGTCGTGCAGGCGAAGCTCGCGTCGCGCCGGCGGCTCGGGTCGGGGGAGGACGTGCGGCGCGCGTACGATCGCGACGCCGAGCGCGTCCTCGCGGCGTACCGCGACGATTCGCCTTGACCCGTCCGCGCCGACCGCGTTAGTCGCGAACCAGGCTCCAACGTTGCCGTCCGGCCGCCCTGGCCGCGAGGAGACTTCCCATGCGTGTCGTTCGACTGGTGGCGCTTGCGGTGTTGAGTGCGCTCGTCCTTCCGTCCGTGGCCCTCGCGCAGGTGTCGTGCGCGAATCCGGACGATCTCTGCACCGGTGATCCCTGCACGATCACCGCGAACGTCGACGTCCTTTCGCCGTGCACGGTGGATTTCGGCGCGCGCGCTCTCGTGATCGCCGCCATCGTGCGGGTGCCCGACGGCGGAACGATGTCGCTGACGGCGGCGAGCATCGTGCAGCACGGTCCGATCGACGGCCGTCACGTCGGGAACGGCGCCGGCAGCGGCGCGGACGTCACGCTGATCGCGACCGCGGGCGACGTGGAGCTCCGCGGCGACATCGACGTCGCGGGCACCGTCGCGACCGGCAGCATCAGCGTGCAGGCGTCGGGGAACATCCACGTCGAGGACAGCCTGATCGCCAAGCCGGCGGGCAGCAACGTGACGGCGATCGGTGGCAGCGTCGCGCTCGACGCCGGCGGCACGATCTTCACCGATCAGACGGCGTTGATCGACGTGCAGGCGGTGAACGCCGCCGGCGGTGTCGTCTTCATCGACGGCGACGGGGACGTCACGATCGAAGGCCGCATCCATGCCGAAGGGAATCCCGGCGGCACGGTGACGATCGGCAGCAGCACGCGCTTCGTGTCGCTCGATCGCGACGTCCGGGTGCAGGGATTCGGCGGTCCGGGCGGTCTTCTCATGGTGACGGGCGAGACCGGCGTCGCTGTGACCGACAAGCAGCTCGCGACGAGCGACGTCACCGTCGGCGGCACGATCCAGCTCGCGAGCGCGTCGGCCGGTGTCTTTCTGTCCGACGCCCTCTACGCGGGCGGTCCGACCGGCGGCCAGATCCTGATCGACGCGCCGAACGGCACCGTGGAGCCGCGCGAGAAGCTCGACGTGCGGGCGACGACGGGAACGGCCGGGACGATCGACATCCATGCCAAACGGATCACCCTCGTGAAGGACGCCGAGGCGCGCTCGCGCAGCGGGAGCGGCGGTACGGTGACGCTGTCGGGCTCCCAGCTCGTCGATCTCGCCGGCGGTGACGCCAGGGCCGGCGGCAAGGTCGACGGCGGAGCGATCACGCTCGCGAGCGCGAGCGGCGACGTCCGGGTCGCGCGCTCGAGCGCCCTGAGCGCGTCCGGGGTGCGCGGCAACGGCGGCTCGCTGACCATCGATGCGCCCGCGGGCGCGCTGACGCTCGAGACGAAGGTCGCGCTCGTCGGCAACGGGACGCTCGGCGTCGGCGGTCGGGCCGACGTCTTCGCGAAGACGATCACGATCGCGCGCGCGCGCTTCGATGCCGACGGCCGCGTTGCGGGTGGGGACCTGCGCTTCGAGCAGAGCGGCATCGGGACCCTCTTCCTGCTCGACGGGATCTTCGAAGCGCGCAAGAACGGGACGATCGAGGCGCGCGCGACCTCCGGCGACCTCACCGTGCGCGGCAAGATCCGCGCCGCGCCCCCGGGATGCATCGGCCTTTCGGCCGCCGGTACGCTCGACACCACCGGCGCGAGCACGGACGTCCCGGTGACGGCGACGTGTCCGTGACGCCGAGCCCTGCTCAGGCGACCGACTCGATGTAGCACTCGACCTCGCCGAAGTGCTCGTACGTCTCCGTGTGCGGCGCGAGTCCGAGCTCCATCGGGTCGAGGTCCATGCGGTCGAGCGCGGGGCGGGTGAGGAGCGCGTAGTCCTCGGCGGTGACGCCGTTCTTCAGCATGCGGTGCGCGAGGATGACCGCGGGGCCCGCGAGCTGGGAACGGCCGCCGACCGCGTATTCGACGAACGGCCCGTAGTGCCCGACCGCCTTCAACCGGAGCGAGCCGACGCCGCGGCAGCAGCGGCAGTTGCAGCTCTCGTCGGCGGCGAGCTCCCGTTGCTTGGCGCGGAAGCCCTCGAAGCCCGCACGCAGGATCTCGCGGAGGCTCGCCGGCGGCAGCACCGTGCCGTCCGGGCCGACGGCGAAGATCGCGTCGCCCTCGATGCCGTGGATCTCGAGCGGCGGCGCGATCTTGCCGATGACGGCCTCCAGCAGCTCCTTGATGATCGGCGGGCCGTGCTCGAGCTCGGTCGCGGTGAGAAAAGCCGTGAAGCCCGAGATGTCCGCGAGCACCAGGAAGCCGCTCTTCGTTTCGCTCATGGGAAGTCCCTCATGGAGATCGCTCGAGCGTCGCCTTGATGACGCCGATCCCCTGGTCGATCATCGCCGCGATGTTGCCGGCGATGTCGTTCGGTAGCAGGTCGGCGATCCACACGAAACGGCAGCCGTTGTCACCCTCGGGGAACACCTGCGCCGACGCGTTGTGATGCGTGAAGGGCGCGCCGACGACGGACCAGACGACGCGGCGGGCGGCGTCGTCCACGGTGACGATGCGCTCGCGCGCGACCATCCCGTTGCCGAAGGTGACGATGCGGTCGCCGCCTTCGAGCCTGGTGTCGGTGACGAATCCCGGGACGAGCCGGGTGTGGAGCGCCCCCACGTCGCGGAGCGCGTCCCAGGCGCGCGCGGCGGGACAGGCGATCCGAACCTCTCGCTGAATCGATGCCATGAGCATCCTCCTTTCGCGGCCCTCGTAGCGCTCCGGGGCGCGCGGCGACTTGGCGAAAATTGCGGTCGGCCCGGCTTCGTGCCAGCTTGCGGGCTTTTCCAGGAGATCCCCGATGGACAAGACCGCCGC
>DAIQBH010000321.1:0-5383 GCA_036781285.1 Thermodesulfobacteriota bacterium
CGCCGAGCGGCGTCTCGAGCTCGTGCATCGCCCACCCGGCCGCGAACGCCGACCCCGTCATCGCCATGCCGGACGCCAGCGCAGCCGCGATCACTGCGCGCCACCGCTCGGAAATCGCCATGGGGCCTGTCGGTAGCACGGGGCTCCCGGGGAGTCGAAACGTGCGAGGAGTCGTCGGACCCGTCGAACGCGCGCGTGGCGACGTCGCCCGAACGGTGTGGTAGCTGACTCGCACGAGGGATGGCCGAAGCGGCGCGGAAACGGGGCGATATCGCGGTGAGCCGGTCCGGCGACGGAACGCTGGTCGTCCGTCTCGCCGGTGCGTGGACCCTCGATACGGGCGTCCCGCCGATCGACGACGTCGAAAAGGCCATCGCCACGAGCCCCAAACCGAAAGCCGTGGCCTTCGACCTCGCGGACCTCGGGCCGTGGGACAGCGGCCTCATGAGCTTCGTGATCCGGGTCGGGGACCTCGCCCGCGAACGCAAGATCCCGCTCGACGAGGCGACGCTGCCCGAGGGCCTGCGGCGCCTGCTCGCGCTCGCGGCGCGCGTGCCGGGACAGAAGGACGCCCGCGACGTCGAGCGGCCCGGCTCGTGGCTCGCGCGCGTGGGCGTCGCGACCCTCGACGCCTGGGAGGACGCGCGCGCGATGCTGGAGTTCGTCGGCCACATCACGCTCGCCTTCGGGCGCCTCGCGCGCGGACAGGCGCGCTTCCGGGCCCGCGATTTCTGGCTGCTCGTCCAGCAGGCCGGCGCCGACGCGCTGCCGATCGTGACGCTCATCAGCTTCCTCGTCGGCACCATCTTCGCGTTCGTCGGCGCGGTGCAGCTCGAGCGCTTCGGGGCCACGATCTACGTCGCGGACCTCGTCGGCATCGCCGTCGTCCGCGAGATGGGGGCGGTCATGACGGCGATCGTGATGGCCGGTCGCACGGGCGCCGCCTACGCCGCGCAGCTTGGCACGATGAAGGTCACGCAGGAGATCGACGCGCTCACCACGATGGGGTTCTCGGCGCTCGACTTCCTCGTGCTGCCCCGGCTGCTGGCGCTCTGTCTGATGATGCCGCTCCTCTGTCTCTACTCGGACGCGCTCGGCATCCTCGGCGGCTCGCTGATCGGCATCGGGATGCTCCATCTGCCGCCGATCACGTATTTCAACCAGACGTTCAACGCGGTCGCGATCTCGGACCTCACCGGCGGCGTCGTGAAGGCGTCGGTGTACGGCGTGCTGGTCGCGTTCGCCGGCTGCCTCCGCGGATTGCAGTCCGGCAGCAGCTCGTCGGCGGTCGGCGACGCCGCGACGTCCGCCGTCGTCACCGGCATCGTCGCCATCATCGTGGCGTGCGGCATCTTCGCGGTCGCCTTCTACATCCTCGGCATATGAGCGCGCCCATGGACGATCCGAAAGCCCATATCACCGTCGAGGACCTCACGATCGCCTACGGCGAACGCGTCATCATGCGGGATCTGAGCTTCACGGTGAACCACGGCGACGTCTTCATCATCATGGGCGCCAGCGGCTCCGGAAAGAGCACGCTCCTCCGCAACATGATCGGCCTGAACGAGCCCACGACGGGCGACGTGAAGTACGACGGCGAAAGCTTCACGCACGCCGACGAGGCGGGCCGGCAGAAGCTGCTCCAGCGCTTCGGGGTCATGTACCAGGGCGGCGCGCTCTTCAGCTCGATGACGCTCGCCGAAAACGTCGGGCTGCCGCTCGGCGAGTACACGACGCTCAGCGAGGCCGAGATCCGCGAGGTCGCGACGCTCAAGCTGGCGCTCGTCG
This sequence comes from Thermodesulfobacteriota bacterium, assembly GCA_036781285.1. Taxonomy (GTDB): domain Bacteria; phylum Desulfobacterota; class Binatia; order UTPRO1; family UTPRO1; genus UTPRO1. The sequence continues at coordinate 1,789 of DAIQBH010000321.1, forward strand.
GCCTCAAGGGGTTCGAGGACTTCTTCCCGGCCGAAATCAGCGGCGGCATGTGGAAGCGCGCGGGCATCGCCCGCGCCATGGCCCTCGATCCCGACATCCTCTTCTTCGACGAGCCGTCGGCCGGCCTCGATCCCATCAGCTCGCGCCAGCTGGACGATCTGATCCTCGAGCTCCGGGAGAGCCTCGGGACGACGATCGTGGTCGTGACGCACGAGCTGCCGAGCATCTTCGCGATCGCGACCAACAGCGTGTTCCTGGACATCGAGAGCAAGACGATCATCGCCAGGGGGTCGCCGCAGGCCATGCTCGAGGATCCGAAGACCGACCCCAAGGTCCGCCGCTTCTTGACGCGCGGCGAAGACGACGCGCAGCATGAGGGGAGCGGGGCGCATGGGTAGGAAGGCCAATCCGGTACTCATCGGGGCGTTCGTGGTGGGCGCGATCGCGCTCGCCGTCGTCGGCATCGTGGTGTTCGGCTCGGGGCGGCTGTTCGCCGACACGACGCCGTTCGTCATGTACTTCACCGGGTCGGTGGACGGGCTGAACGTCGGCTCGCCGGTGAAGTTCAAGGGCGTCGAGATCGGCGCCGTGACGAGCATTCAGCTCGACATCGGCGAAGAAGCGCGCATCCCCGTCTGGATCGAGATCGACAACGAGAAGATCGTCGCGCACGGCGCCGACCAGTGGCCGCGCGATCGGCGCCTGTTGAAGGCCGCCGTCGAACGCGGGCTCCGCGCCCAGCTGAACTCGCAGAGCATCGTGACGGGCCTGCTCTTCGTGCAGCTCGACTACCACCCCGGGACGCCGATCACGTACGTCGCCCCGGAAGAGGCCGAGCTGAACGAGATCCCGACGATCCCGACCACGCTCGAGCAAGCGCAGCAAGCGGCGGCCGAGATCATCTCGAACTTGAAGGAGGTCGACTTCGAGGGCTTCGGGAAGTCGTTGCGAAACGCGATCGACGGGCTGAACGCGGCCGTGAACAACCCGGGTCTCCAGAAGGCGCTCGCGTCGCTGCCCGAGACGCTCACCGCGATGCATGCGACCCTCGCGAGCGTGCAGCAGCTCGCGGGTCATCTCGACGAACGCACCGGGCCGCTCTTGAAGAGCCTCCAGCAGACCTCGGACCGCTCGACGGCCGCCGTCGAGCAGGCGCGCGAGACGCTCGAGAGCATCCAGGGCCTCGCCGCCGCCGGCTCGCCGCTCACGGGGCAGCTCGTCGGCGTGTTGGAAGAGCTGCGCGGCACGGCGCGGTCGATTCGACTCCTCGCCGATTATCTCGAACGCAATCCGAGCGCCCTCGTGCGGGGCCGGGAGGTCACGACGCCATGAGGATCGCGCTGGTCGGGTTCACCGTGCTCGCCGTGTTGATCGGCGGGTGCTCGTTCCTCTCGCCGCGTCACGATCCGTCGCGCTTCTATACGCTGGCGGCGCGCCCGGCGGGCACGACGGCGAGCTCGAGCACGTCGGATCTCAGCGTGGTCGTCGGCCCCGTGACGTTCCCCGCCTACCTCGATCGGAACGAGGTCGCGGTGCGCGTCAGCCCGTCCGAGCTCAAGTACGCGCTCACCGAGCGCTGGGCCGAACCGCTCGTACAGAACTTCACCCGCGTGCTCATCGAGAATCTCGGGAGGGCGCTCGGCAGCGAGCGCGTCTCCGGGGTCGTGAACGCGACGACCCCGACGCCGCACTACAGCGTCGAGGTCGTCGTCGTCCGGTTCGAGGCCAGCGCCGACGGCAAGGCGGAGGCCACCGTGCGCTGGGCCGTGCGGGACAAGGCGCGGAAGGTCGTGCGCATCCGGCAGTCGCAGCACGAGCGGCAAGCCGCGGCCGCGTCGGTCGAGGGGGGCGTCAACGCCTTGAGCGCCGCCCTCGCCGATCTCGCCGACGAGATCGCAGCCGTGTTGCGGGAGCTCGCCGCGGCGGAGGCCGTCAGCCCCCGAGCGCGCTCTTGATCATTTTGAGCGTCTCCAGGTTCTTCTGGAGGCCGCTCACCTGGCTTTCCATGTCGGTGATGGCGGTGCCGAGCTTCGCTGCTTGACCGATCGCGCCGCCCGAGCCGGCGGCCTCACCGACGACCGCTCCCCCGACAGCCCCGCCGAGGTCCTTCATGTCGGCGATCGCCTGCCGCTCGCTGACCGTCCCGCAGAGATAGCCCGCGCCGAAGATCCCGAGGAACGCTCCCACCTGCACGCTGCGCTTCACGCCTGACGTTTTCATGGCTGTCTCCCTCGTGTGCGTGGGCGGAGGAGCAAATGCATGACGGCCGGCCGCCCGTTCCGATGCGTCCGAGGCCGTCCTAACGGCTGACCGATCGTGTCGCAACGAGTTTCGGCGGGCGCGCATTGCACGACCGTCGGTGGCTTCACACGATCGGCTCTCGGACCCGCCCGCGTTGCAATGACCGACGTCCGACGGCACCATCGCGGCATGCTGCGTTTGCTCCTCGCGCTCCTCGTGACGGTGGTGACCGCGTGCGGTCCCATGAAGGCACCGGCGCCCGACAAGGCCGGGGCGGGAAAGAAGGACCGGCAGTTCACCTTCGCCTGGCGCTATGGGGTCGACGATCAGAGCCTCGCGCCGCGCGGGGGGACGTCGCACGGACCGGCAGTGACGCTCGAGACGATGCCGGGGCCGGCATGGACGCGGCTGCACGAGCCGGGCCTCTCGGCGCTCGAGCGTGATCGCCGCGCGATCCTCGCGATGGCGGGCACCTTCCGCACGAGCTTCGACTTTCTCGAGGTGGCGGGCTTCCGCGCCGACTTCCATCCCGATCGTCCGTATCAGTCGTGGGGCACCGAGTACGTCGCCGTCGTGCGCGACGAGCCGCGCTTCATCAGCCTCCAGCACCTGCTCGTGATGTTCATGCAGCACGACGGCAAGGTCACGGGACCGTTCGTGACCAAGCACTGGCGGCAGGACTGGCGTTACGAAGACGACGAAATGCTGACGTACCGCGGGCGGCTCACCTGGGGCCGCGAGCGGACCCCGCGCGCGGCGCGCCGCGGAACGTGGACGCAGGCGGTCTTCCAAGTCGACGATTCGCCCCGCTACGAGGCCGCTGGACGGTGGGAGCACTTCGGGAACGTCTCGACCTGGCGGAGCGGCACGACGTGGCGTCCGCTGCCGCGCCGTGAGTGGTCGGTGCGGAAGGACTACGACGTCCTCGTCGGCACCAATCAGGTGACGATCACGCCGACCGGCTGGATCTACGAGGAGAGCAACCTCAAGACGGCGCTCGCCGCCGCGGGGCGTCCCGCGGCGACGGACCCGGTCGTCGCGAAGGAGCTCGGGTTCAACCGCTTCGAGCGCGTCGTCGGCTTCGACGACTCGGCCGGCCGCCGCTATCAGGAACGCACCGAGCCGTTCTGGGCCGAGGTGCGCGCGGCCTGGGACGACGTCGTGCGCCGGCATCCGACCTTCACGATGCGGGCCGCGGCCGATCAGGCGCAGCTCTTCGTGCCGCTCTTCGAGTACGCGGGGAAGCTCGACGAAGGCGCGCCGTACGACGCTGCCGACGCACGGACGTTCGCGCGGAAAATCGTCGCGACGTATCTCGCGTCGGACGCCGACGCGCCTGCCGCGGCCGGACGGT
>DAIQBH010000322.1:0-5370 GCA_036781285.1 Thermodesulfobacteriota bacterium
GGCTCGGTGCCGTCGGGGGCGCCTGGCCGGTGCTCGCGCGCCTCCTCGATCGCCAGACGATCACGCACGCCGCCGAGATGGTCGGCGCCGCCGACGCCGCGCTCCGCATGGCCGTCGAGTACGCGAAGGTGCGCCAGCAGTTCGGGTCGCCGATCGGGCGCTTCCAGGGCGTGAAGCACCGCTGCGCCGAGATGCTCTGCGACGTCGAGTCGGCGCGCTCGCTCGTCTACTACGGCGCGTGGGCACTGGACTCCGCACCGGAGCAGGTGCCGATGTACGCCGCGATGGCGAAGGCGCTCGCGAGCGAGGCCATCGATCAGGCCGGCGAGGAGTGCGTCCAGATCCACGGTGCCATCGGCTACACCTGGGAGTGCCACGCGCACCTCTTCTACAAGCGCGGCCGGCAGAGCCACGTCTGGCTCGGCGCCCCCGACGAGCACTACGAGCGCGTGATGACCGTGCTCGAGCAGCGATAGCGAGCAGCGGATACAGAGAGGGGGCGATCCATGGACTTCGGCTACAGCAAAGAAGAGGAAGCGTTCCGCGCCGAGGTGCGCGCGTTCATCAAGGACCATCTGCCGAAGCGCTCGGGGCAGGACGGCATGGACGCCGAGGAGGGGATGAACGACCTCCCGATGCTCTTCAAATGGAACAAGGACCTCTACGAGAAGCGCTGGGTCGGCTTCAATTGGCCGCGCGAGGTCGGGGGCGGTGGCGGTACGATCGCCGAGCAGATGATCCTGAAAGAGGAGATGGCGCGCGTGAAGGCGCCCATGCTCGGGATCAGCTACATGGGGCTCGCCTGGGTGGGCCCCGCGCTCATCAAGTACGGGACGAAGGAGCAACAGGACCAGCACATCGGTCCGATCCTCCGCGGCGAGCTCCACTGGTGCACCGGCTACTCCGAGCCCGGCGCCGGCAGCGACTTGGCCGCACTCCAGTGCAAGGCCGTCCGTGACGGCGACGACTACGTCGTGAACGGGCAGAAGATCTGGACGAGCCTCGCGATGTGGGCGCAGTGGATGATCCTCCTCGTCCGCACCGACCCGAACGCGCCGAAGCACCTCGGCATCACCTGTCTCATGGTCCCGATGAACACGCCGGGCCTCACCGTGAAACCGATCAAAGAGATGAACGGCGGCGCCATGTTCGCCGAGGTCTTCTTCGAGGACGTGCGGGTGCCGGTCGCGAATCGGCTGGGATCCGAAGGGCAGGGTTGGGACGTCACGAAGGACGCGCTCGCGAACGAGCGGAGCTCGATCGCCGACGTCTGGGCGTTGAAGCACCGGCTCGAAGGCATCCGCGACCTCGCCAAGCGCTGCAAGCGCCGTGGCCGCCCGGCGATCGAGGATCCGGCGATCCGCCAGCGCATCGCCCGCATGGAAACCCAGGTCGAGGCCATGCGCCTGAACGGCCTCCGCTTCGTGACCAAGCAGCTCCGTGGCGAGCCGCTCGGTGCCGAAACCTCCATCAACAAGCTCATCCGGGCTCGGATCGAGATCGAGTCGGGGCGTCTCGCCCGCGACATCGAGGGCACCTACGGGGCGCTCGCGAAGAAGTCGCCGCATGCCGTCGACAACGGCCGCTGGCAGAAGATCATGCTGTCCTGGCCGCCCTTCGTGATCGGGGGCGGGACGCCCAACATCCAGAAGAACGTGATCGCCGAGCGCATCCTGGGACTGCCGCACGACGTCTGACCCCGCGACCCACCGTCATTCTCGTGCCGGATGACGGCGGAACACCGCTTGCACGGACGGCGGCGGTACGGCGGCGTTCCGATTCGTACGGCGCCGTCGTCGGCGCACGGTGCGCGGACCCGCGGGCATCTCGCATGACAAGCGACGCGGAGCGGCCGCGCGCGCGTCTCGCCGTCGGCGCGTAATCCTCCGCGACTCCACGACCTTCGGCGTGACGAGTGCCTGCGCGGGCGCAGTCGCGTCGCGCGCGCGCGCTGCGCATGCGCATGGCGTCTTTCGGCGTGCGGCGACGAGCCCGGCGTGCGCCGCGCATGGCGCGAATCTTGCGATCCATGCGGTCGACCATCCACTCCCTACGCGAAAGGTCGATGCATGGAAGCCGCCCTCAAAATCCAGTCACGAACGCGTTCCGGTATCGCCGAGATGCACGCGCACCCGGGCGCGAACGCGGACGCGGTGCTGCGCCGGCATCTGCCACTCGTCCGTGACGTCGCGCATCAGGTCGCGTGCCGGAAGCCGCCGCACGTGGAGATCGACGAGCTCGTGAGCTGGGGGATGGAGGGCCTGCTCGACGCATACCGGCGGTTCCGTCCGGACAAGCACGCGTCGTTCCGGACGTACGCGCGCTTCCGCGTCCGTGGCGTCATCATGGACAACCTGCGCGAGCGGGATCTGCTGTCGCGGACCGCGCGCCGGAAGGCCGTGCTGCTCGAGCGTACGCGGACGCGCCTCGAGGCGATGCTCGGCCGTACGCCGTCCGAGGCCGAGGTCGCGAACGCCCTCAAGATCGATCTCGGCAAGCTCCGTACGATGACGTCCGAGACCGAGTTCGGGACGGTTTCCGTCGAGGACCTCCGCACCTCCGACGATCGGCCGTACGAGGTCGACCGCCACATGCCCGATCACGCGAGCGACCCGCTCCGCGCCATCCTCGGCCGCGAGCGCGCGCGTCTCGTGAATGCTGCGATCCGCCGTCTTCCGGAGAAGGAGCACGCCGCGGTCGCGATGTACTACAAGAGCGACCGCACGATGCGTGAGGTCGCCGACTCGCTCGGGCTCAGCGAGTCGCGCGTGTCGCAGCTGCACTCGCAGGCGCTCGTGCGCCTCCGGGCGATTCTCGCGGACGATTTGCTCTCGGCCGACTGACCACCGTCGCCATGACGGACCCGTCTCATCATCGCGGGCCCTTTGCCGCGTGGCGTGATCGCCTCGGCTGGCGCTCCGGTCGCTCGGAAGCCGTCGCGGAGGCACGTCGCCAGGAAGCGATCGCCGGCCTCGCGCAGCGTGCGCTGGAAGGCGCGGAGAGCAAGGATCTGCTCGCCGAAGCGACGACGCTGGTCGCCCGGATTCTCGATGTCCCGCAGACCGCAGTGCTCGCGTGGGATGCGGAGTCGCCGCGGCTGGCGATCGTGGCCGGCAGCGGATGGCGGGTCGGCGTCGTCGGGCGGCTCGGAATCGACCTTTCGCGGCTGCCCGCGGCGGTCACGGCATTGCAGGGACTCGATCCCGTCATGCTGGGCGCCGCGAATTCCCCGGTGCCGCTCGGGGAGGTTGCGTTCCTCGGGGCGCATGACGTGAAGGCCGGGCTCGCGCTCGCGATCGTGCCGCGCGGCCGCCCCTACGGATCGATTCTGGTCGCGACGAACGAGCCGCGCCGGTTCGTCGACGCGGAGCTCGCGTTCGTGCGCGGGGTCGCCCGCATTCTCGCCGTGGCGCTCGGGCGCGAGTACGGCGAGCGCGCGCTCTTCGAAGAGATGCAGATGTCGACGGTGCTGGCGCACGTCGGCCGCGAGCTCATGGCGTGCTCGGGTGTGGACGCCGTGCTGGCGAGCGCGTGCGAGCTCGGGGCGCAGGCACTGCGGTGCGATCACGGCATCTGCTGGCTCCGGCGAGCCGACGAGCACGGCTTCCGGCCCGTCGCGTCGCACGGGTTGCCGGCCTCGGCGCGTGACGCGCTCGCGACGGTCGTGTTGCCGGAGCCCGCCGTCGCATCGCTCGTCGCCGATCTCGTCGACCGCGAAGCGGTGCACGTGAGCGCGCCGAGCGCTCGCTACGGCGCGGTCGACGACGTCATGCGACGCCTCGGTATCCGGTCCGCCGTGCTCGCGCCGATCGTGGAAGGGGAGCGCGTCGCCGGCTTTCAGATGATCGGGCATCGCGATCGGGGCGCGGAGATCCACGGCAGCGACGAGCGCGTCGCGGCAGGGATCGCGCAGCTCGCGTCGACCGCGCTCATGAACGCCCGCGTCGTCGAGGAGCTGTCACGTGCCAGCGCACTCAAGTCCGAGTTCGTCTCGACGATGTCGCATGAGCTGCGGACGCCGCTCAACATCATCATCGGATACACCGACATGTTGCATGATGCCGTCGGGCCCGAGGAGCAGGCGCCGCTGCTCGCGCAGGTCCGGAAGGCGAGCCGGGAGCTGCTCGAGCTGATCGACGGCACGTTGAATCTGAATCGCCTGACCGCCGGCGGTGACGTGGCGCAGTTCGCGCCGGTCGCGCTCGCCGATCTCTGGCGTGATCTTCAGGACGACTTCGCCGCGCTGCCGACGTCGCCGGACGTGGTCGTGCGCTGGTCGGATCCGACCGACGTCACGCTCGAGAGCGACCGGCGGAAGCTCAAGATCGTGCTCAAGAACCTGCTCGGGAACGCCCTCAAGTTCACGGCGAAGGGCGAGATCGTCGTCGGTGCGGAGCGGGTCGGCGATCGGTGTCGCCTGACGGTCCGCGATACCGGGATCGGCATCGCGCGGGACGCGTTGCCGCACGTGTTCGACATGTTCCGGCAAGCCGACAGCTCGGAGACGCGCTCGTTCGGCGGGGCAGGGATCGGCCTCTACATCGTGCGGAGCCTCGCGACCCAGCTCGGCGGGGAGGTGCAGGTCGAGAGCGTGCTCGGGCAGGGGTCGATCTTCACCGTCGTGCTGCCGATCGAGCAGGAGACGGCCCTCGAGACGGGCGACGCGTGGACGGTGATCGGCCCGCCGCCGGGCACGGCCGCCGGCGAAGCGAACCCCGACGAGTGCCCGATGCACGCTCGCCGCACGTTGCTGTTCGCGGACGATCTGCCGCTCAATAGACTCCTCGTACGTCGCTTCGTGACCTCGGAGTTTCCGTTCGTCGACGTGCTCGAGGCGTGCGACGGCGAGCAGGCCGTCGCCGCATTCGAGGAACGCCATCCCGATCTCGTGCTGCTCGACCTGCACATGCCGCAGCTCGACGGCTGGCAGGCCGCGAGCGCGATCCGCCGCCGCGCCGGCGGCAGGGAGGTGCCGATCGTCGCGCTCAGCGTCGACGCGAGCCCGAACGCCGAGGCGAACGCGGTGCGCGCCGGCTTCCAGGAGTTCATCGCGAAGCCCATCAGCGACTACAGCGCCCTCAAGGCCCGCCTCGCCTTCTGGCTCGGCCCGCGCGACGCGAAGGGCAAGGCGATCGCCGTCGCCCCGAGACCGGACTGCGATCAGTGCCGCGTCGACGCGCGGCGCGCATCCGCGGCCTGACGGCCTAGCCCTCCATCCTCACCGCGGCCAGTCCGAGCTGCGCTGGTGCGCGTCCGGTCGAGATCGGTTAGGGTCCGCCCCACGGAGGGGTGGCCGAGCGGTTGAAGGCACCGGTCTTGAAAACCGGCAGGGTGAAAGCCCTCGTGGGTTCGAATCCCACCCCCTCCGCT
>DAIQBH010000323.1:0-5354 GCA_036781285.1 Thermodesulfobacteriota bacterium
CGCTCCGAGCATTCCGGCGGCGACTCCGGCAAAGTCCGCCGATCCGAGCGTCGTCTCCGGACCGACCACGAGCACGAGGCCGATCACGTTCAGCACGATCGCGGCGGCGAGCCAGCGCGACGCCGGCTCCCTCAAGACGAGCACCGCGATCACCGCGGTCGGCACCGGGTAGATGCAGTGCAAGAGCGTCGCGAGCCCCGCTCCGACCCGCTCGATCGCGACGAAGTAGCAGACGATGGCCGCGACGCCGAAGAGCGCCCGTTGGATGACGCGCCCCAGATTCCCGGGACGCGGACGCAGGCGCGACCGCCGTCCGAGTGCGAGCAGCAAGAGGAACGAACCGGCAAACCGCACCCAGGCGATCTGCAATGCCGGCATCTCGCGCGCCGCGAACCGGACGCACACCGCCATGACGGCGAAGATCAGCGACGAGCCGACGAGGATCGCGATGCCGCGACGAAGATCGTCCCCCGCGGCCTCGCCGGTCGCCTCGAGCGCGGCAGGCAGCATCGCGGCACGATGACGAAGCCGAGGGGCCGAGGCAAACGATCGCGCGCGCGGCGTCCACGGAGTGCGACAATTTGCTGCATTGCGGCCCCCGGCCACATGCGGCTTATGAGCGGCACTTCATGACGTCCCGAGGAGGATGATGTGAGCGGATCGGATCGAACGATGATGACGGTGCTCGCGCTCGCCGCGTGCATCGGGATGTGGAGCTGCGGCGACAACGACAACAGCGAGCCGGTGGCGAGGCCGTCGGCGGAGCTTCAGTGCGCCGTCGTCGGCAAGCTCTGCCACGACGCGGAGAGCGACGCCGGCCAAGCGTGTCACGAGCTCGGTCACGACGGCGTGCCGAGCACCTGCGCCGCGGAGTTCCCCGGCTGCATCGACCTCTGCCTCGACGACGACGGCGACCCCTTCTGCCGCGCCCTCGGCAGCCTCTGCCACGAAGTCGTCGACGACGACGGCCCCCTCCAGTCCTGCCACGAGCTCGGCCACGACGCCGACCCGAGCGCCTGCCGCCGACAGTTCGACCACTGCGCCCAGCTCTGCCTGGCAGCGATCGACGCAGCCCGCTGACGAATCCCCGCGCAAGCGCGTCCGCAAGACGCCGATCGCAGAACGAGCCCCGTGCGCCCACGAACCCAAACCGGATTGTGAGCCTGCGCGCACGCGCCACGCCGACCACACGCGACGCCGCCGCAGGCGACGGGAGCCGTCCCCACACTCCGCGCGCGACGCACCGCCGCAGCGATTCGAAGTGCCCCACCACCGGCCACATGCGCTTGACGCGAAACCACGAAGCCGCCACAAGCGTGCCCCGATGCGCATAGGGTCCGACGCTCACCTCACGCTGCTCTGCCGCGAATTCATCGACACCCACGATCCGTTCGAGCCCGAGAAACTCCCGTGGCCGGATCTCGACGAGGCAAGCGTCGCGAAGCTTCGCGCCCTCCCCTTCTGGGACGAGGCCATCCGCACCGAGCGGCGCACGGGCGCCAAGGTCACCGCCTACGCCGCATGGGAGACGCCCCCGCTTCTCCGTGAGGCGGTCGCGCTCCAGGGGTTCGAGGAGACCCGCCACGCCGCGCTCCTCGATACGCTCATGCGACGGTACGCGATCGACGCCGACCCCGGTCCGGAGCAGCCGCTGCCGCACGATCTCGAGGCCGCGTTCATGCGCACGGGCTACGGCGAGTGCATCGACTCGTTCTTCGCCTTCGGCATGGTGGCGCTCGCGCGCGACGGCGAGTTCCTGCCGCATGCGCTCCTCGACGTGCTCGAGCCGATCGTCCAGGAGGAGGTGCGACACATCCTCTTCCTCGTGAACTGGGTCGCCTACAAGCGCGGGCAACGGCCGCCACTCCTCCGGCCGCTCCACCGGTTGCGCTGCCTCGCCTCGTTCGCAGGCGCCGCGTACGACCGTGCGCGCTCGGCGGGCAACGTCGCGGGGAACGTCGGCAACGGCGCCTCGAAGGACGGCTTCACCGCAAGCGGCGCCTCCGCCGTGACCGGCGACTTTTCGGTGCGGAGCTTCGTCGCGCGCTGCCTCGACGAGAACACGCGCCGCTTCGCGCGCTACGCGCCGGAGCTCCTCCGCCCGCGCTTCGTGCCGGCCATGGCGCGCGCGTTTCTCGCGGTGTCGTCGCTGCGCCCGGCGCGCGCGGCGTAGGCCCACTACTCACGGCGGCGGCCGCGCCGCGACAGCGGCGCGCTGTGGATGCGATCAGCGGCGTGGTTTGGCTCGCGACGTCGGCTCCGCGCGCAGCGGATCGTCGGGCCAGGCGTGCCGCGGATAGCGGCCGCGAAGCTCGGCGCGCACCTGCGCGTACGTCGTGCGCCAGAAGCTCGCGAGGTCGTCCGTGACCTGCATCGGGCGCGCGCTCGGCGCGAGGAGCTCGAAGAGCACGGCGACCCGCTCGCCCGCGAGCCGCGGCGACGCCGCGAGCCCGAAGAGCTCCTGGATCCGCGCGGCGACGAGGGGCGGACGGTCTGGCGCGTAGGTCACGGGCACGCGGCGGCCGCTCGGCAGCGTCCAGTGCGTCGGCGCCTGCGACTCGAGCGCCGTTCGCTGCACGTGCGTGAGAAAGCCCGTCATGACGGTCGGGACGTCGGCGCGGCGGACCTCGCGGATGGTCCGAGCGCCAGCGGCCACCGCCGCGATGGCGTCGGCGGCGATCCGCGCAGGCTCGGGCAAATCGAGCTCCGGCATCCAGTGACGCAGGAATGCGAGCCTCGCCCTGAGCGCGTCGACGTCCTCGCGCGGGCCGAGGAGCCCGAACGGATCGTCGGCAGCGGCCTCCGCCAGGAGCGCCGCGACCTCGGCCGGCGCCGCCGCCCGCGCCTGCTCGTCGAGCACGAGGTCGTGGTAGCGCACGACCGTCCGCGCGACGATGCGCTCGGCCTCGGGGTCGCACTCGACGGTACGCGTCGTCGTGACGGCGTCCGGGAACGTCGCGGCGAGCCAGTCGGCCTCGATGCCGCTCGCGAGCCGAACCCGCGCCTCGGTGCCGCGCTCGCCGCCCTCGACGTCGACGGCCACGAAGAGCTCGGCGTCGCGCACCGCGCTTTCGGGCGCGAGCACGACCCCGGTACCCCCGACCATGACGGCGCGCGGGCTTCCCGGTTCGCGCCGCCGGCAGACGCGATCGGGGAACCCGGCGAGCACCGCGTGGAGCACGCCCTCTGCCGAAAGCTCGTCGGCGACCGCGCGATCGCGATCCCCCGACCGGGTACGCGCGAGCTGCCTGCGGGCACGCTCGACCGCGCGCGCCGCGTGTGGATCGACGCCGAGTCGGCGGCAGGCGTCGGCAGAGAACCCCGCGCGCGCCGCCGCGACGAAGAGCTCGGCGCGGAGCAGCAGGTCCGACGGCGCCGAGGTCGGACGCACGCCGTCCTGCCGGCGCAGGTCGCGCTCGCTCGCGAGCGCGGCGACGAGCGCGCCCGCCGCCGACACGCCGCGGTCCTCGGCCTCGCAGAGCATGCGGGCGAGCCGCGGCGCGATCGGCTTCGCGAGGAGGCGCCTGCCGAGCGGTGTCGGCGTCCAGCCGTCGCCCGTCAGCGCACCGAGGTCGTGGAGCAAGCGCCGCGCCCGATCGAGCGCCGCGGTCGGGGGCGCATCGAGCCACGCGAGCGTCGTCGGGTCGCGGAGACTCCACGCCGCGAGCTCGAGCAGCGTCCGCGACAGATCCACCCGCAGCACCTCGGGGAGCTCGTGCTCGCGCCGCCCCGCCTCCTCGGCGCGCGACCAGAGCCGCACGCAGCGCCCCGGTCCGAGGCGTCCGGCACGCCCCGCGCGCTGGGTCGCCGACGAGCGGCTGATGCCCGCGAGGCGCAGGCGATCGAGTCCGGTCCGAACGTCGAAGCGCGCGACGCGGGCGAGCCCGGAATCGACGACGGCCGTCACACCCTCGACGGTGAGCGCCGTCTCGGCGACGTTGGTCGCGAGCACGACGCGCCGCCGCGGACCGGCGCGCAGCGCCCGCGCCTGTTCGTCGAGCGGCTGCGACCCGTGCAGCGTGCAGACGTCGATCCCGGACTGCGCGGCCAGCGGCGCCAGGGCCCGCGCGGTGCGGCGGATCTCCGCGGCGCCTGGTAGGAACACGAGCACGTCCCCCGGCTCCGCGATCACCCGGCGCACGGCCGCGAGCACGCGATCCTCGACCCGAAGCCCGTACCCGACGTCGTCGTACTCGATCGCGACCGGATGCGCGCGCCCTTCCGACGTAACGACCCCGGCACCGGGCAGGTGCGCCGCGACCGCCGCCGTGTCGACCGTCGCCGACATCACGACGAGGCGCAGCTCGGGCCGCACCGTGTCCTGGAGCTCGCGCACGACCGCGAGCGCGACGTCACTCTGCAAATGCCGCTCGTGGAACTCGTCGAGCACCACGACGCCGACACGCTCGAGAAACGGGTCGCGCACGAAGTCGCGCGCGAACACCCCTTCGGTGAGGAACCAGAGCCGCGTCGCCTCTCCACCCGCACGCGCGAACCGCACCCGATACCCCACGTCACCGCCGACCCGCCCGCCCCGCTCGCGCGCCACGAACTCCGCCGCCGCCCGCGCCGCCACCCGCCGCGGCTCGATCACGAGCACGTCACGAGCGCCCGCAACGCCGGCGTCCAGCAACGCCGACGGCACCCGCGTCGTCTTCCCGGCCCCCGGCGCCGCCCGCAACACCACCCGATTCGAACGCCCGAGCACCGCCACGACATCAGGCAACACCTCGTCGATCGGCAACCGCGAAGGCATCCAGCGACTATGGAGCACGTTCGAACGAACGTCGATGCCGCGACGAACGCGACCACCATCCGGAGCGCAGCGATCGGACGCTGCATGGACGGTGCGGGCGAGTCGCGGGTGCCTCCTACGGTCGCGGGGTCGCTGGTGCCGGCCCGTAAAGCCCGCCGGAGCCACCATGTCTTGCGGTCGACCGGGAGCTGACCGCTCCCCGGAGGCACCCGCGACTCGCCCGCACCGTCCGCACGCGCGGCAAGGCGCAATCCGACGATCAGGTACTCACAGGTTTGCGTAGAGGACGATGAATTGGCCGCTCCGCGATATCTCGACGCCCGAGAGCGTGAGCCCGAGGAACTCCGGCAGCGGGAAGCTCGCGAGTGACCCCGCGACCGACGGCAGGAGCGCGGCCACGAGCGGCGGCAGCACGTCCACCTCGAGCGCGGCCTCGTTCACCCCGAGCGGATTCAGGAGCACGGCGACCCCGATGTCCTCCGCGGGCGGCTCGGAGAGGTCGAACACGAGCGCCCCCGCCGCGAAGGCCAGGTTCAAACCGATCTCGGCATCGACCGCGCCCTGGAGCACGACCTGCTGGCTCGCGTCGTTCCGGACG
>DAIQBH010000324.1:0-5214 GCA_036781285.1 Thermodesulfobacteriota bacterium
TCGGGCCGGACCCGCGCGAGGCCGAAGCGGAGGCGTGCTTCATGCGCGCGATCGACGTCGCTTCACGCGGCGGCGCGCGGACGTACGAGCTCGCCGCCGCGCTGGCGCTCGCCCGGCTCTGGCGGAGTCACGGCCGAGGGCGCGATGCCCGCGCGCTCCTCGAACGCCGTCTCGGCACGTTCAGCCCGGGAGCGGTGACGCCGGAGATCACGGCCGCGACCGCGTTTCTCGCCGGCACGCGGTGACCCCGGCACTCGCGATGCGGGAGCGATCGTCGGGCGACCGTCCTGCCGCCGACGACGACGGGACGCGGTGGAGAGCGATCGCCGCCGTCGTCCTCGCCGCCGCCGTGCTGACGCAGCTCGCGTTCATCGCCTACCTCGGCAACCGCGCCTACACCGACGTGATGCGCTCGGTGGGCTTCGGCGCCGGCGTCGAGAGCGGGGTCATCGGCATCCGGACGCACGTCGACAACAGCAAGACGTTCGTCGGTCCGCTGCTGTGGATTCGTCTCGTCGAGACGTTCGGGCTCGCCGGGATCAAGGCGTTCAACGTCGCGGCGTTCGCCGGGATCTTCGCCGTCCAGGCGGCGATCGGGCGGCGCCTCTTCGATCGGCGCGTGACCCTCGTCGCGCTCGCGCTCACGGCGTTCTACACGGGAACGATCCGGAACGTCGTCGCGAGCGAGCCGGACGACATGATGGCCAGCCTGCTGTTCGCGCTCGGCGCCCTGACGTGGATCGCCGGGCGGTCCGTGGCGACGGCCGCCGGCGCCGGGGTGCTCATGGGATGCGCCTTCCTCTTCAAGTTCTGGGTCCTGATCGTCTTCGGCGGCTTCGGACTCTTTCTGGCGACGCGGCGGGACTGGGCGAGCCTCGTCGCGGCGTCCGTCGCCTTCGCGATTCCGTTCGTCTGCGTGACCCTCGTCGACGGCGGCGCGAGCCTCGCCGGGTTCTTCGGCAGCGCGAAGCGCCAGCACGGCTATTCGCCGTGGATGGTCGTCGTGGCCCGGCTCTTCGTGACCGGCCTGCTGCCCGCCTTCGTCGCCGCGGGCCTCGCCGCCGTGCGACGGCCGGGCCTGCCGACGGCCTTCGCCTTCCTCGTGCCGGCGCCCTATCTCTTCTATGTCGTCGGGATGCGCGACGCCTTCGCGGTGAGCTTCGTGATGATGCTCTGCCTCGTCTTCTGGAGCCTCCCGATCGCGATGCTTCTCCTCGAATCGCGGCGCCTTGCCGTGGGCCGGCGCTTCCAGGCCGTCCTCGCGCTCTATTTGATCGCGGCGCCCCTGAACGCGTGGCTGAACCTCTGGCGCGACACGCACACGTTCCAGATCGTCCCGGGATGCTCCTCGACCCCGCTGGACAGTGCGGCACCGCGGATCGCCGCGCGGTGCGTGAAGGATTAGAGCGTCTTCAAATACTCGATGATCGCGACGCGTTCCTTGTCGGTCAGCACGTCCGTGAACTCGTGGCCGGTGTTCGACTGGCTGTACATGCGGGTGTTGTAGATCTTCCGGTCTTCGATCTGGGCGTTCGTGAGGGACGGCGCGAGGGTCGTGCCGAGGATGTTCCAGGAGAGCGAGCCGTTCGCGAAGAGGATGCCGAGCCACGACTCGACGAGCGGCGTCGCGAACGGGTCGGCCGGGTCGCATTCGAGATAGGGCGTGACGCCGGCGTCGCCGCACGCGAGGGCGTCGTACCTCCAGCCGATGCGCGCGGGGTCGTACGCGCGCGCGAGATCCGTGTCGTACCCCATGACGACGCCCGGCTGCGCCGGCTTCGACACGCGTCGCCAGAAGAGCGGACGCTCGGACGACTTCAGCACGCCCCACACGTCGGGGACCGAGCCGTTGTGGAAGTAGGGCGCCGACGCCCACACGCCGTAGAGCGGCTGCGCGAGGTAGCCGATGAGGTTGTACTTCTCGGCGCAGCCGTCCTGGCCGTTGTACGCGAACCAGCTCGCCTCGGCCGCGCCCTCGACGGCCTCGCTGTTGCCGAGCATGCGGGCGGGGTCGGTATCGATGACGTCGATCGGCGTGACGTTCGCGGCGATGCCGCGGAGGACCGGGTCGGCGAGGAAGCGCTTGCTCTTCGCGTAGCGCGGCGCGTACGCGCCGTGACAGCTCGCGCAGGAGCCGTTGCCGAGCTGGGGCGGCGGCGGGACCGGGTTGGCCCGCTTCTTCGCCCACAGGTTCAGCTTGTGGAAGTACGTCGCGCCCTTCTTCGCGAGCCGGACGTCGATCGGCAGCGGGTACGCCGGGGAGCGGACGCTCAGCATCCACGTGTTGGCCGCGTACTCGTGGTCGAGGATCCAGTCGTAGCCCTCCTGGAAGTTCGGCGTTGCGGCGCCCGGCATGTACCAGGAGAGCTCGATCCGCGTGGAGTCGCTGCTCATGCCGGCGTCGTAGAACTTGGCGGGACGGTGGCCGAGGTTCCACCAGTTCGGCGGGTCCTCGCTGCCGGTATTGGCCGAGGTCCAGAGCCCGGGGTTCAGGACCGCGCCGGGGATCGTCGTCTCGAAGTCGAAGAGCGTGAGAAGGCCGAAGAGCTGGAAGTTGGTGATGTTGCCGCTGCCGCGCACGCGGTTCAGGCTCATCAGCGTGAAGCCGTTGCTGGCGCTCCCGACCTCGGTGAGCATCAGGTTGACGTCGGCGAGGCCGTTGTTGCCGAACAGCGGGCCGAGGCCGGGGCCGTCGGTTGAGCTGCCGACCTCGCCGCTGTGGCAGATCGAGCACGTGATGCCGATGTTGCCCGTCCAGGTGCCGTCCGCGTTCCGCGTCTGCGTGAGCGCCATCGGCAGCTGCCCCGAGCCGCCGTTCGTGAGGTTCGGGTTTTCGCCGGGGAGCGGATACGGATTGCGGTCGCCGCTGAGCGGCGTGCCGTAGCGTTCCGCGACGAGCTCGTCGAAGTTGGCCGGGCGCGCGAGCAGGCCCCAGCGCAGCCAGAGCATGTTGTACTGGCTCGCCGGGATCGCCCACGAGCTCGACGGGTGATCGCCGCTGAACTGCCAGCCGGCGCCTTGCTCGCCGTTGCCTCGCAGCAGGGTGCCGCCGGCGTCGCGGAGCGCGCGCAGCTCGCCGCAGTCGGCCGGCTGCCGGTTCAGGCACGAGTACCAGGAGACGTTGAACACGACGGCTTTGTCGGTCGTCGGCGTCACGAGCGAGCGCGGATCGGGCGGCAGCGGTGTCTCGTCGGGCTGACCTTCGCAGAAGCGGAACCAGTAGTGGCCGCCGCGATCGGTGTTCGCGAGCGTGGCCGGGAAACCGGCTGCCGCAGCGAGCGTCGCCGATCCGGCGATCCAACAGACGAGCGTAGCGAGGGCGAGGGCGAAGCGCGTGGCGACGGTTCGATGCGTCACGAGGGTCTCCTTCCGGGGGCACCATTCGGTAGCATCGGCGCCCGGCGTAGCCGCTCCCGCCGAATGACGATGACGCGGGGAAAAGACGTGGATCGGTACCGCCGGAGATGGGTGAAAAGCAGTACCGGCGAGGGGCGGGGCGATCCGGAGCACCCGGCGAAACGCCCTCGAACGCGGTTGATTTCGCGCCGACGGGCGCGGGAAGAGTCATCCCGTGGACATCTTTCGCGATCCCAACGTCGACGCGCTCGAACGCGAGCGCCTGTGGCCGCGCGTGTGGCAGATGGCCTGCCGCGAGGCCGAGCTGAAGGCCCCCGGCGACTACGTCGTCTACGACATCTGCGACGACTCGATCCTGATCGTGCGCACCGGCACCGGCCCGGACGACGTAGCCGCCATGTACAACGTCTGCCAGCACCGCGGCCGTAAGCTCTGCGACGGGCCGCGGGGGCGGATCGGCAAGATGATCCACTGCCGCTTCCACGGCTGGCAGTACGCGCCGACGGGCGAGCTCGTCCACGTCCACTTCGAGGACGATTTCCGCGGCTGCCCGGCCTTCGACAAGGCGAAGCTCGGCCTGCCGCGCGTGCAGGTTGCGCGTTGGGGAGGGTGGATCTGGATCCATCAGGATCCGGCGGCGGAGCCGCTGCTCGAGTGGCTCGGCGACGTCCCGCGCTTCATCGATCCGTTCTCACCCGAGACGATGCGGCCGCTCTGGTGGAAGACGATCATCGCGCCCGCCAATTGGAAGATCCTCGTCGGCGCGTTCATCGAGGCCTACCACGCCGGCGCGACGCACCTGACGGGCATCAACTACCGGAACGCGCGCGTCCCGGCGCTCGTCTTCGGCCCGCACTCGATGATCTATGGAGAACCCGGACCGTTCACCGAGTACAAGACGGCGGACGGCACGTGGGTGACTCCCCGCAGCCTGCAAGAGAACATGTGGGCCAACTTCACCCACCTCGGCCGCTCGATCGGCGCGATGACGCTCGAGCCCGGGATGGCGGCGTACGAGCGGCTGCGGGCGTTGCCCGACGACGCGAGCGTCGACACCGTCATGACGAAGCTCTTCGACTATCACCGCGAGGAGATGGAGAAGCGCGGCATCGCGTGGCCGGAAGGGCTGACGCTCGAGACCTGGGCGGCCGCCGGGCTCGACTGGCACGTCTTCCCCAACAGCATCGTGCTCCCGACCTTCGACGGTGCGCTCTGGTACCGCATGCGGCCGCACCGCACCGACCCCGACCGCTGCATCGTCGACATCTGGTCGCTCGGGCGCTTCGCGCCGGGCAAGGAGCCGCCCGCGGAGCAGGAGATCTTCGACGGCTTCGCGGCGTTCCACGGGCAATGCGAGTTCCTCGAGGAGGACTTCTCGAACATCGAGGCCGTGAACCTCGGCGTGAAGTCGCACGGCTTCCCCGGGGTCACGTTGAACCCGGTGCAGGAGGGTGGGGTCGTGCACTTCCACGACCTCCTCGAGCGCTACCTCCGCGGCGAGGGCGTGGGCGCGCGCCCGATCGGGTTCGCCGCGCGGTAGGCTCGGCCTGCGATCGCGGCGACGGTGGCGAGCACCCATGCCGCGTCGCCCGCGACGAACCAGCGGAGCTCGGCGGGGAACCGGCCGCGGAACGACGACGCGAGGACGTGCGTCTTGTGCGAAAGCGAGGAGCGTGTCGGGAGGAAGCCGCGACGGCCGCGTTGACCCGTTTCAGACGATCGGTGTCCATGACGCCCGCACGCCGGGTCGCAGCGAGCGCCCAGAGCTGCGCCGCGGCGATCGCGACCTAGACCGTGCAGAAGAGGAACGGGAAGAAGCCAGCTGGCACTCGTGCTGGCGGCCTATCTTGTCGATCG
>DAIQBH010000325.1:0-5188 GCA_036781285.1 Thermodesulfobacteriota bacterium
ATGCACAAGATCCATCACTCGCGCGTCCAGCACGAGACCGACTCCAACTACGGTAACCTCTTCGCGCTCCACGACCGCGCGCTCGGCACCTTCGTGCCGACGGCGCGCGCCCCGTCCGTGCGCTATGGGCTCGACGAGGTGGATCCCGCCGACGTCGGGTCGTTCGCGGCGTTGCTCGCGCTGCCGTGGCGGCAGAGCTCCGTCGCGACGGCGACCGCCGTACGACACGTCACCACGTGAGGTGCGCCTTCCTCGCGGCCGCGGCCGCGCTCGGCGTGGCCGGCGTGCTCCTGCTCCGCGCCGAGCCGATCGTCGAGGCGCCCCACCCGGCACCTATCGTGTTCGTGTGCCGAAACGGCGTCGCCATGAGCGTATGGTCGGCCGCGTATTTCAACCGCCTCGCGGCCGCGCGCGGCCTCGGGGAGCGCGCCGTCGCGCGCGCGGCCGTACCGAGCTTCACCGCGGTGCCCCTCCGGATGCGGGTCGCGCTCGCCCTCGACGGCTTTCGCCTCGGCGACTTTCGCCCGCAAGTCGTCTCCGCCACCGACGCCCATGACGCCGCGCTCGTCGTCGCGATCGACACCGAGCTTCCGGACGACGCGCGGGCGGCGCTCGCAGCGGTCGAGCCGTGGAACGGCTTCCCGCCGATGCGCGAGCGGTACGTCCCCTCGCGAACCGCCCTCAAGACGAGGATCGAAGCGCTGATCGAACGTCTGGCGCGGGCGGCGCACCGAAGCGCACCGCGCTCAGCTTCCGCGGCGCCAGGATCGCGTGCAGCTCGCTGATCCGATCGTCGCCGTCGAGCTCGCAGCGCAGCACGAGGGCCGGCGCCATTTGGGTCCGGAGCGGGCGGGTCGCGATCACGAGCGCCGGCAGGCCGTTGATCCAGCGGATCTCCGTCGTCGAAATGGGCATGCGCCGGCGGCCCGTCTCGAGGTGGAAGCGCGCAACTCGCGCCGCGCCGACGAGCGGGGCGCGCAGCGCGGTGTACCGCCCGCCGCCGTCGGTCACCGTCCGGGCCGACGCCGTCAGCAACGCCTCGAGCCCCGCGACGTCCTGGCGCGCCATGCAGCTCACGAACGCCTGAAGCGCGTGCCGGGTCGGCTCTGCGAGGTCGCGAAGCGACCTCGGCGCAGGACGAGCGTCGGCGAGACGCCGCGCCGCACGGTGATGCAGCACGCGCACGTTCGCCTCCGTGGTGTCGAGAAGCACCGCAACCTCGCTGGCCGAATACTCGAAGACCTCACGCAGGATCAGGACCGCGCGCGCCCGCGGCGTCAGGACCTCGAGCGCGAGAACGAAAGCGTACGCCAGGCTCTCCCTCCGCTCGTAGTCGGCGTCGACGGCTTCGCTCGCCGCGCCGTTCTCCCCATCCGGGCCCGCGAGCTCGATCGGCGACGGCAACCACGGCCCGACGTACGCCCGGCGCCGGCGAGCCCGCAGGCGATCGAGACCGAGATTGGTCGCGACCCGGACGAGCCAGCCGTGCCAGCCCGCATCGAGCGTCGCCGGCGGCCGCTCGAGCGCCCGCAAAAAGGTCTCCTGCACGATGTCGTCGGCGTCGGCAGCGACGCCGGTCAGACGGTAGCCGAGCCCCCAGAGCATCTGCCGGCGCGCCGCGAAGGCCTGCTCGATCTCGTGCTGGCTCGGCATGGGCTCGTCCGGAGAACGTACGACGGCGGCGATTCGTTACACCCGACCGGGCGGCGCGCGGGCTACCCCTCCTTGCGGTGACAGACGGCCTCGATCTTGTTGCCGTCGAAGGGCGACAGGATGAACAGCTTCGCGCCCGTCGGCGTGCCGTAGGCGAGCGCGATCGGCGCCTTGAACATCACGGGATGGCCGAGAACGGCCATGACGGCGTCGTAGAACTTCTCGGCCCGCGCGAAATCGTTCGTGCCGAGGGTGACGTGACTGTACATGCGACGGCTCCTTCCCGCGCCGGCGGCGCGCGGCGGGAGCATACGAGCGGCTCCGCGCCGACGGAAGCCGCCGCCTGTATCAATCCGCTACGACTTTTCGTGTGCGCGCGTCGTTCCGACGCCGTTCGGAATTGACACTCGCACCCTTCAGCCGGAACAACCGTCCACGACCGTAACCACGCAGCTGCCACGACGAGCACCGTCGGGTGAACGGACCAAGGCGTCGGTGACGATGTGAACGTCCTCTTGCTGGTGATCGATTCGCTCCGCGCGAGCGCGCTGTCCGACGGCGCCGATCCGACGTTGCCACACACGCCGTTTCTCGCGGGCCTCGCCCGCAGCTCCACCCGGTTCACCCGAGCGTACGCCGCCGAATGCTGGACGCTCCCCGCCCATTGCAGCATGTTCACCGGCCTCTTGCCGTCGGAGCATGGCGCCCACTTCCAGACCATGGGCTACGTCGGAACGCGGCCGACGGCGGCGGAGATCCTGTCGGCGGCCGGCTACCACACCGAGATCGTCACACGGAACTCGATCTTCGACGGCTCGATGCCGGGCATCACGCGGGGGTTCCAGCGCAACGCGACCGTGCTGTCGAGCCGCAGCGGCTTGAACCCCCTCAGCCTGATGCTCGCCCTCTCGAAACCGCGCTTCCGGCGCCAGATCCTGACGAGCGGATTCTTCCATCCGCTCCAGCGCCAGAACCGCGCGTTCGTCCGTACGTTCGCGCAGGCCACGGTCCCGGCGGACCGCGAAGCGCTCGACTACCTGCTGCACGCGATGGTGCGGTGCCGTGACCGGCGGCAGCCCTTCTTCTTCTTCTGCAACCTCTACGACGTGCACGCGCCGTATCCACCCGTCGAGCATTCGATCTTCCGCCCGCTGCGCGATCCCCGCACCTGGCCCGAGACCTTGGCCATGCCGTTCGTGCTGCCGAAGCTCGGGGCGCACGCCTATCTGCGCGACGGCTTCTCGCTCGCGGCGCCGGCACGACGCATGCTGCTCGCGCGCTACCACCGCGCGATCGAGCTCATGGACGCCAAGCTCGCCGCGTTCTACGCCGCCGCCAGCAGCTCCGGGCTTCTCGACGACACCCTCCTGATCGTGACGTCGGACCACGGCGAGGCGTTCGGCGAGCACGGCCTCTATCTGCACGACGCCTCCGTGCACGAGGAGAACGTCCACGTGCCGCTGATGATCCGGCACCCCGAGCGCCCGATCGAAACCGTGGACGACGTCGTCAGCACCCGCGACCTCTTCGGCATCCTCTCCGCTGCCGCGCGGAACGGGGAGGCGCGCGGCACGATCCTCGATCCGGCGTATCGCGCCGCCCACCCGATCGCGGTCGCAGAGCATTTCCACTACGCCGCGGCGCGCGACGCGCAGCCGCGCCATCGACAGAATCTCGTGGCCGCCATCGCCCGCGACCACAAGGTCATCGTCCGCGGCGACGACGTCGAGATCTACGATACGGCCCGCGACCCGAACGAGCTGGCCCCCACACGCGGCAGCATCGACGACTTCGCGGCCACGTGCCGCTCGGCCCGAGTCGCGCCGCCGGCGAGCGCGGCAGCTGTGCACCATCTCCGCGCCTTTCAGGCGCAGCGCAGCCGTTCGGTCGGCCTCGCCGCGTAGGGGACCGACCCAAGCCGACGATCTCGGCGTGCGGCCGAACGGGAGCGAGCCGGGTGTGGGGCCCCGGACGGGCTTGGCCCGTCTGGGGCGAACGAGGGATCTCTCGCGTAGGACCGATCAGCGCCGGAACGTGCTCGCTCCGGCGTCGCCGCGCCGCAGCAGCACCAGCACCATCACGAGCACCAGGATCGCGACTACGATCCACGGCGCACGCGACACCGGCGCGCGTGACGCCGGCTCCGCGCCCGTCTCCGGACGCGGCTCGGCGACGACGGCGCGGGGGGCGTCGACCGGCCTCGCGGCACCGTCGTTCCCGACGCGCACCGGCGGTGCCGCGGGCGCCAGATCGACCGGCACGCGGGCTTCGAGCTTTCCGCGGCGATCGAGGAGCCCGAGGGCCGCGCGCGCGAGCGCCGCCCCATCCCCGTCGAACATGGCCACCATGCGCGCGTCGGGCCCGGCAAAGCCGCTGATGCGCGCGCCACTCTCGCGCCCTCCACGTGCGATCGTCGACGGCGTGAGCCACACCGCGGCGTCCGAGATCCGCGTCGGCTCGCCAACGGCGGGCGCCTCACCCGCGAGCGCGACGAGCGCGGGGATCGCCGCCTCGAGCTCGCCCGCGCGCACGCGCGACCACGCGGCACCGTACCGCGCATCATCGCTCAAGACCGACGGCGGAGAGACGAGGTGGTCGAACGCCGTCGCGGCGTCCTGGAAATCGCCCTTCCAATGGCGCGCGTACGCTGCCCCGAGCAGCGCCGCTTGCCGCACGTTGGGGGTGAGGTCGTTCGCGAGCGCCGCATCGAAGCGCGCGATGGCCTCGGCGTACCGGCCGCGAAGTCCCAGGACCCAGGCATCCATGACGCGGGCAATCCCACCGATCGGCCCGGCGTCGTCGATCCCGCGGTAGTACTTGGCCGCCGCCGCATAGTCGCGCCGCGCGAGCGCGGTCCACCCGAGCCCGAGTTGCGCGAACGTGTTCCACGGCGGCCCCGCCTCGCGGCGCGCGGCCTCGCGGAAGAAGCGGGTCGCCGTGCGCGTGCGGCCCGCACGCAAGTGGACGTCTGCCGCCGCAAGCAGCGTGATGAGCGGCAGTCGCCGCGCGGAACCCGCGTTGAGCTCCAGGAGCGCCTGGCCGTTCGCGACCGGATCGCGCTGAAAGTCGATCAGCGCTTGCCGCTCCGCCGAGCCGATCTCCGGGCTGTCGGGCGGCGCGTCCGTAGGGAGCTCGATGCCGGCGCGCGCACCGGCCGGCGCGAGGGCCAGCAGCAGCACCGCGGCCGCGAAGCGCGATCGCGACGTCGTCCTCATCGCTCCGCCGCTTCCGTCACGATCGGACCGGCCGCCACGCCACGGCTCGCGACGCGATGACGCCATCCGCCGACGGCGAGACCGACGACGGCGAAGAGCGCGACGGCCGCCTCCGTCCACACGAGCTGGGGAATCCCCGCCCAGACCACGCGATGGTTCTCGGGCGCGCGAAACGGCTCGACGAGCAGCGTCGTGGCGCACAACGCGGCCAGTCCCGCCCAGAACACCTGGCCGTCGTAGTGCTTCCGACGTCCGGCCGCCAACGCGATGCCCGCGCTGAGCACGGCCGCCACCACGAAATAGAGCTGCGCCGGATGCGT
>DAIQBH010000326.1:0-5187 GCA_036781285.1 Thermodesulfobacteriota bacterium
CAGATGCTCGGCGAGCTCGTCACCGACGGACACATCGCCGATCGCCTCACCGTCCAGGGATGGACGGTGCTCCACATCGATTCCGGCGGCCACACCAGGCAACACGCGCTCCCGGACTTCGCGCGTGTCGAGGGTGGCCGCCTGGTCTACGACGTGGGTGTTACGTTGGACCTGCCGACGTGAGCCGCCGCGTCATTCGTCGGTGACGATCGGTGGAAGCAAGTAGCCCGTTCCGAACGTGCCGAGCGACTCGGTGAAATAGATGAGACGCGAGAGGTCGAGGTTGGCGTTGGAGGCGCGGAACTCCATGCTGCCCGCCGCGCCGTTGACGCCTGGTCCTGCGACCGACGCGAGATCGGTGACGGTCACGCCGTTCGCCGTGAACGTCGACGTGTCGATGCCGGCGCCGTTGCTGCGCGTCGTCGTCACGTCCCACGTCGTCGAGCCGATGACGGCCGTCCACGTCGGGTCGTAGCGGTCCTCGAAGGTCAGGAAGATCAGTTGATTGCCGCCGTTCTCGACGGGAGCGAGCGTCGCGGGGTCGTAATAGGCCGCGAGGAGCGCCGAGCTCGGACGGATGAGCTTCAGGATCGCGCGATCGCCGTCGATGACCGAGCCGAGGATCGGCACGTTGCCGCCGTCGGTCAGGCTGCCGCGCGCCACGCCGGGCCCGCCGAACGCCGATCCCGTGAGGAGATTCGCGATCGTGAAGTTGCCGGTGAGGGCGCGCGACGTGACGGGTCGCCCGCCGCCGTCGACGGCCGTCGCGAACGCGATCCCTGGTTGGGCCGGTAGGCCGCTGCCGCGGAGCGTGCCGACGTCGATGATCGTGAGCGCGCCGCCCGGCAGCGTGACGGCCTTCGAGAACGGGGTGCTGAACGTCGGCCCGTAGAACAGGACGCTCACCGTGAGCTCGCTGTCGCCGGTGTTCCGAATCGTCAGGAACGTCGTGAAGTCCGCGCGCGTGTCGTAATAGAAGACGATCTGATCGCCGACCGTCTGCGGGGTGTCCAGGACGAAATCGTCCGGAAGGCCCGCGTGCGCCGTGCCGATCGTCAACGCGACGGCAACCAAAAACAAACCGAGCATCCTCCGCATCCCTACCTCCACCGCGGGAACGTGCGTCCCCATCTCCGGGCCGCTCCGCGCGACCGCGTGTTCGTGCCGCCTGACGCGGCGCTGGTTCTGCGGGCATCTAAGCGTTCGCGACGCCGGTCGTCAAACCGCGAGATGCGTGCTAACGGCCTCGTTCCGTGCGTCGACGTACGACATCGGCGGTGCTCGCGCTCGTGTTCGTGCTCGGGTGCGGAAGCGACGACGAGGAGATCGCGACGGGTGTCGATCTCCAGGTCGACCGCGTCGCGACGGAGTCGACGCTGCAACTCTCGGAGGAGGACTTCGCGGCCGACGACTGCGCGGTCGTCGAGGGCGCGGTCGCGGCGCCGGGCCGGCGGCGATTGCTTCGTTTCGATACGGTCGTCGTGAATCGCGGCACCGAGGACCTCGTCGTCGGCGACCCGGACGATCCGGAGCCGCCGTTCGCGCCCGAGGACTTCGAGCTGAGCCCGTGCCACGGCCACCATCACTTCCTCGGCTTCGCGGACTACACGCTCGTCGACCGCGCCGGCCGCGTGGTCGGCCACGGCCACAAGCAGAGCTTCTGCATGACCGACTCGCGCCGCTATCTCGGCGACCGGCCGCGCCGCTACGACTGCGACTTCCAGGGCATCAGCGTCGGGTGGGGCGACCGCTACGGCGCCGAGCTCGACGGCCAGTGGGTCGACGTGACCGGCATTGCACCGGGCGCGTACACGCTGGTCGTTACCGTGAACCCCGAGGGCACGCTGCCCGAGCGCGCGGGCGGCGCGCCGAACGTGATCCGCGTCGCCGTGACGATCCCCTGACCGCGCTTTGCCCGGCGCGGTGCCGGCGAGAATAGGTTAGCTTCGAGGCCATGTACGAGATGCTGAAGCGGGTCGTGAACGCGCGGGTGGCGGAGGTGCTGCCCGAGCCGACTCCGCTCGATCCGGCGCCGCGGCTCTCGGCGCGGCTCGGCCGGCCGGTGCTGCTGAAGCGCGAGGATCTGACGCCGATCTTCTCGTTCAAGCTGCGCGGCGCGTACAACCGGATCGCGCAGCTCGGCGACCGGGAACGTGCCGCTGGTGTCATCGCGGCGTCCGCCGGTAACCACGCGCAGGGTGTCGCGTACGCCGCGACCCGGCTCGGCGTCCGCTGCTGGATCGTCATGCCGCGCACCACGCCGGCGATCAAAGTCGCCGCGGTCCGCGCCTACGGTGTCGAGGTCGAGCTCGTCGGCGACGACTATGCGGCCGCCGCTGCACACGCGGCCGCGGTGGCCGCCGAGTCGGGCATGACGGTCGTGCCGCCGTTCGACGACCTCGACGTCATCGCGGGACAGGGGACCGTGGGCCTCGAGATCCTGCGCCAAGCCCCGCGCGAGCTCGGCAGCATCTTCGTCCCGATCGGCGGCGGTGGCCTCGCGGCCGGGCTCGCGAGCGTCGTGAAGGAGCTCCGCCCCGAGGTGCGGATCGTGGGGGTCGAGCCGGACGACTCGGACGCGATGACGCGCGCGCTCGCGGCCGGGGAACGCGTCGTGCTCGACCACGTCGGGCGATTCGCGGACGGCGTCGCGGTCCGGCAGGTGGGCGAGCACACGTTCGCGCTCTGCCGGCGCCATCTCGACGCCACCCTCACGGTCACGACCGACGAGATTTGCGCCGCGATCAAGGACTTCTTCGAGGAGACGCGGACGGTGCTGGAGCCGTCGGGCGCCGTCGCGCTCGCGGGCTGCAAGCGCGCGGTCGAGGAGGGCACCATCGCGCCGGGCGCCGTGGTCGTGATCGCCTCGGGCGCCAACATGAACTTCACCCGCCTCGGCTACGTGACCGAGCGCGCCGAGATCGGCGAGCACCGCGAGGCGATCCTCGCCGTCACGATCCCGGAGCGGCCGGGCGCGTTCCTCGAGTTCTGCCGCGCGATCGGCGAGCGCAGCGTCACCGAGTTCAACTACCGACTCGCGACGCGCACCGAGGCGCACATCTTCGTCGGTCTCGAGGTGTCGGGGCGCGAGGAGGCGATGGAGATCGCGGGAACGCTCACCGCGCGCGGCTACGCGTGCACGGACCTCGGCGGCGACGACCTCGCGAAGACCCACGTTCGCCACATGGTGGGCGGGCGGAGCCCGGCGGTCGCGAACGAGGTGCTCTACAGCTTCGAGTTCCCGGAGCGGCCCGGCGCGCTGATGCAGTTCCTGACGAGCCTCGGCAGCCGTTGGAACATCTCGCTCTTCCACTACCGCAACAACGGCGCGGCATACGGCCGCGTGCTCTGCGGGTTCGAGGTGCCGGCGGACGAGCACGCGGCGCTCGCCGCGGCACTCGGCCAGCTCGGGTTCCGGTGCGCCGACGAGACCGAGAACCCGGCCGTCCGCTTCTTCCTCCGATGAGCCGCGCGCGCGTCGCGGTCAGCCGCGTCCGCATGGATGTGGCGCTCGCCGCCACGCTGCACGATCCGCCGGGCGCGCTCCGCGGCGACGTCGAACGATGGCTCCCGCGCCTCCAGGCGCTCTACGCGACGGTGAGCGTCGCCGCGAGCCCGCCGACCGACCCGGGCCTGCGCGCGCTCCTCGCCGCGCACGGCGCCGACGCCGGCGTCCCGGCGACGAATACGCGCGGGCCGCTCTACCGGCTCGCGATCCACCGCGCGCTCGCGCGCGGGACGTCGCACGTCCACTATCTCGACTTCGATCGCGCGCTGCACTGGATCGCGCGGCGGCCGGACGAGCTCAGGGCGCTCCTTCGGCGCGCACGCCGCCATCGCGCGGTCTTGGTCGGCCGGACGCCGCGGGCGCACGCGAGCCATCACGAGGCGCTCGTCGCAACCGAGGCAGAGGCCAACGCCGCGTTCGCGCGCCGGCTCGGCCTTGCCGGACGCGTCGACTTCCTCGTGCCGTCGTTCGTGCTCGATCGCGCCGCGACCGCGCGCCTGCTCGCCCGCTCGCGGGCGCGCGGCTCGACGATGTACGGCGAGTGGGTCGGGCTGCTCCCCGCTCTCGGCGCGCCGCTCCGCTACGTCGAGTGCGACGGGCTCGACTGGGAGACGCCCGACCGCCATCGCGCCGAGGTGCGGCGCGCCGGCCTCGCGGCGTGGCGGCGGGCCATGAGCACGCCCGCCGAGTGGGCGATGCGCGGTGCCATGCAGGCGGAGTTCGACCGCGGGCTCGCGCGCGCGCTCCACCGCTTTCCGCAGCGGGCGCCGGTCCGCATCACGCGACTGCGCTGACGCCTGCGATCAGCTGCGCAGTCCGGCCGGCAGCGAGGCGCCGAGCACGTTCTGCTTGCACGTGGTCTTCGACGTGTGCGCCCTCTTCGGCCTAGCCTGCTTCGCGTACCGCGCCCGCCTCCGCCACGATCTGTACGGGCACGGTGACGGTGAAGGTGCTGCCCTCGCCCGGCTGGCTCTCGACGCGCACGCTGCCGCCGAGCGCCTGCGTGAGCCGCGACACGATGTAGAGCCCGAGCCCGACGCCGCCGTGGCGCCGGCTGTCGGAACCGTCGGCCTGCCGGAACATCTCGAAGACGACGCCGAGCTGCTCCTGCGGGATGCCGATGCCGGTGTCGGAGACGGTGATGACGAGCTGGTCCGGCGTGTCGACCGGGAAGGTGAGATTTGCCGGCTCGAAGCGGGCGCGGACGGCGACCTCGCCCGCGTCCGTGAACTTGAGGGCGTTCTGCACGAGGTTCCGGACGATGGTCGTGAGCTTGGCCGTGTCGAGGACGACGGTCGGCATCGCGTCGGCGACGGACCACTGCAACGCGACGGCGGCCTTGTGCCAGTACTCCGGGATGCCGGCGCGGAGCTCGCTCAGGAACCCACGCAGGTCGACGGGCGCCTCCTGGAGCGGCAGGCGACCCGACTCGAGCCGGCTGACGTCGAGCGTCGCCTGGATCATCTTGAGCTGCTGGAGCGCGTAGAACCGGATGCGGTCGAGCGTCTCGACGCGGTCCTGCGCGCTCGGGTCCTTCTTGGCGTCGTCGAGGGCCTCGTCGTGGAGCAGCTCGGTGTAGCCGATGATCGCGTTCAGCGGCGAGCGCAGCTCGTGCGACATCGTACCGATGAACTCGGACTTGAGCGTGCTCGCCGCGCGGAGCTCGTCGACGAGCCGGG
>DAIQBH010000327.1:0-5181 GCA_036781285.1 Thermodesulfobacteriota bacterium
ATCAGCACGACGACCTCGCGCCGTTTCTCGCGACCCTCATGGGTGTGCGCGCGAGCGAGTGGCACGGCGTCGATCTCGCCACCATCGAAGGCGAGGCGCGTGAACGGCTGATCTTTAAGGCCATGCGCGACCTTCTCGTCGCGCTCGCGGGCCACGCGCCGGTCGTCCTCGTGCTGGAGGACCTGCATTGGGCCGACCGCTCCTCGGTCAACCTGCTCGACACGCTGCTCTCCCTCGCGGTCGAGACGCGCGTGCTGTTCGTCCTGTCGTTCCGACCCGACTTCGACGGCCCGGCCCGCGTCTTTCTCGATCTGCTCCGCGGGCGTCGGGAGTCGGAGTACACGGAGATCGCGCTCGCGCCGCTGACGCTCAAGGAGTGCGACGTCCTCGTGAGGAACCTGACCGGCCTGTACGAGCTGCCCTGGGCGACGCTCGGCACGTTTCTCCGGAAGGCGGAGGGCAATCCGTTCTTCATCGAGCAGGTGATCCGCTCCCTCGTCGACGACGGCGCGATCGAGCGCCACGACGGTGGGCTCGTCGTCACCGAACGCGTCCGGTCGGCGATCGTGCCCGGCACGATCCAGGAAGTGATCATGGGACGCGTCGACCGCCTGGCGCCCGAGTCGCGGCGCGTGCTCCAGGTGGCGTCGGTAATCGGCCGCATCTTCCAGCACGAGCTGATCGCCGCGATCGTGGACGATACGGAGCTCCTCGACCGCGCGCTCGCGGACCTCGAGCAGCGGCAGCTGATCGTCGAGCGCGGCACCGACGCGGAGCGCGCCTATCAGTTCGGCCACGCGCTCGCGCAGGAAGCGCTCTACGAGTCGCTGCTGCAACGCACGCGCAAGGAGCTGCACCTCAGCGTCGCGCGGACGATCGAGACGCTCTACGCCGATCGGCTCTCGGACTTCTACGGCCGGCTCGCGTATCACTACAGCCGCGCCGAGCACCTGGAGAAGGCCGAGGATTACGTGTTTCGCGCGGGCGACGAGGCGGTACGATCGGCGGCATCGCACGAGGCGCTCGAGTACTTCCGGGAGGCGTCGCAGCTCTACGCCGCGCTCCACGGCGAAGGGGGTGACGCCGCGAAGAAGGCCCGCCTCGAGAAGAGCATCGGCATCGCCCTCCTCAATCAAGGAAACCTCTCCGAGGCCGTGCCCCACTTCGACACCGCGCTCGAGCACCTGGGCGAGCGTGTGCCGCGCGGCCGGGCCGGCATGGCCTGCCACTTCGCCGGCGACATGGCGGCGGTGCTCTGGGACCTCTACCTGCGGCCGGCGATGCGACGGGCGGCGCGCGTGTCCTCGTCACGCCGCGAAGCGATGGAGGTGCGGTACCATCGCGCGAAAGCGCAGACGACGACCGACACGACCCGCTTCTTCTTCGACTCCATCGCGAGCGTGCGACGGCTGAACCAGTGCGACCCGGCGACCATCGAGGGCGCGTGCGGCATGTACGCCGGCAGCGCCGCCCTCTTCAGCTTCTCTGGGTTGTCGTTCGGGGTCGCGTCGCGGCTGCTCGATGTGGCGCGCAGGCTCGCGCGCGACGGCAGCGTCCGCGATCAGGTCACCTATCGCTCGATGCAATTCGTGCACTCCTACCTCGCGGGGGATTGGAGCGACGACCATCGGCTCGACCCCGACCTCGTCGAGCAGGGACTTCGGCACGGGCTGCTCTGGGAAGTGAGCACCTACCTCAGCCTCTGCGCCGACCGGCAGATTCGCCGCGGCCACTTCGCCGACGCGCGCGCACAGATCGACCGGCTCGCGCGCATCGCGGACGCGTACGGCTCCGACTTCGCCAAGTCGAACGAGGACGGCAATCGCGCGCTGCTCCTGATCGAGGAACGCGCGCTCGAGGCGGCGCGGGTCGCGGTCGATCGCTACTACGTGAGCCGCGTCGAGAAGCTGTTCAACCTGCTGGCGCTGGGGTGGCAGGCGAAGCTGCGCTTGATCGCCGACGACGTCGCGGGCGCCGCCTCCTCGCTCGCCGAGGCCGAGCGGGTGCTCGCGGGGCTCGGCCGCGTGCCGGCGTACCACCGCGCGCCGTACGTCACCGCGCGGTTCGCGTTCGACGTGCGCGCGCTCGCCGACGCGCTCGCCGCCGGCAACGTCCGCGCCCAGGGGCTCGCGCGCCGGCGTTGCCGCGCGAGCCGGCGCGCGGCCGTGCGGAGCGCGGCGCGGGTCGCAGCGGAACGACCGGAGCTGTTCCGCTCCACCGGCCGCCTGCTCTGGCTCCGCGGCCGGCCGGAACGCGCGATCGCCGCCTGGCGGCAGGGCATCGCCGAGGCGACCCGGCTCGGCATGCGTCCCGAGCTCGCGCGTCTCCACGCCGAGATCGCGGGCACCGCGCGCGGGGCGCCGGCGCGCGTCGCCACCACCGACGACCGGGCGGAAGCGACGCGCATCTTCACGGAGCTCGGCCTCGCGTGGGACCTCCGCCGTCTCGACGCCCTCGACGAGACGACACACGCCCTCAGCGACGGTCCCTGACGGCCAGCAACCCGCGCAGCGTCCCGACGTACGCCGTGCCGTCCGGCCCGATCGTGACCGGCGCCCAGTGGTTGTCGTACCCGAGCCCGACCCCGGTGCGCGCGCGATAGACCGTCTCACCGGTCCGGAAGTCGACGGCCGTCAGATAGTACGCGTCGGTCCACCACGGCGCGTCGGGGCGCTTGGTGTAGAGATAGACGAGGCCATTTCCGAGCGAGAGCTTCGGAACCGTCGTCTGCGAGATCTCCTTGCTCTCCCAGACGACGCGGCACCCCGCGCCGCCTTCGTCGAGATCGACGCGCGCGACCCCGCCGACGGACGTCTTCCCGAACATCATGGTCGGGAAGATGTCGTAACCGGAATTGTTCTCGATCACGAGCGAGCGGCCGATGCCGATGAAGCTGTTGTCGGTCGCGGAGGCGCCGTCTTCGAACAGCGCGATCTTGCAGACGAGGCGCTCCTCGTTCCGCACCTCGGGCCCACGGCGGTAGATCAAGACGTTCAGGCGCGGCTCGGCGTTGTCGGCGATCGCGACCCACTCGTCGCCGAGGAGCGTCGGGGTCGTGCCCGAGCCATGGTCGATCTGCCCGAGCTTCCGGCGCGTGCCGCGGTCGTAGAGCTGGCGCCAGGCGATCGTCGGCGCGCCGGTCCCCGGGTCGGCCACGAAGGCATAGAGCGCGTGGTCGGAAACGATGAACGCGCCCTCGGGTCCGACGGCGAACGAGTTCTGGATGCGCTCGCCCTCGAGCTGATGGGTCGCGACGGTGCCGCTCTCGCGGTCGACCGTGCCGACCATGCCGAGCCGGGTGATGAACCAGTACCAGCGCCCGCTCCAATCGGGGAGCACCGTCACGATCGCGTCGTCGCGGCCGTTCGCGCCATCGGCGCGTCCGTTGGACGCCACGGTCGACGCGAGGTCGTACGACCGCTCCAACCGGAAGCCCGGCTCGTCGTGCGCGATCACCTCGATGCGATGCGCCGCCGTGCCGACGACCGCCCGGTCCTGCTCGTCGAGGTAGAAGTACGCGCCGCCGGAGGTGTCGGTCGTGATCGTGCGGATCGACAGCGACTTCATCGACGGCCGCGGCGGCATCTCGTAGGCGGCGAGCTCGCGGAGCGTCTTCGGGTCGAGCACGAGGAGCAGCATCTTCAGGGCGGTCGTGCACACGGTGACGATCCGGCCCTTGCGATCGAACGTCACCGACGCGCACTCGCCGCCGAGGAGCCCGCGGGCGGTCGAGATCACTTCCGGATCGTTCCCGAGTGGCCCGCTCTCCGGGTGCGTGTCGCTCGCGAACCCGTCGCCGTGCATGTTGTTCCAGCCGTTCCGCGCCATGAACGGATGCTGCGCGACCGGCGGCACGTCGAGCGGCTGCGCCACCGCCGGCCGGCCCTCGAACGCGGGCACGCGTCCGAGACCGAAGCCCTGCGCGATCGGCGTCGGGTCGCTGCCGGCGAAGAAGACGAAGCCCGCGACGACCGCGAGCAGTACCACCGCGGCGACCGTGACGTTGACGACGGTCCGCAGAAGGCGCGCCATGTCTCCTCCTCTCCGCGCCGCTTTGTAGAAAGCGCGGCGCGGACCTTACTGTTCGGAGGGTGGCCTGAAAAGGGCGCCGGGGGCCCGCCCCGCGTCCGGGGGTCGCGGGGCGGGCGACGTGGTGGGCGGCCGAGAGCCGAGCTTGCTCAGCTGGCCTTGCGTGACTTCGACGAGCTCGAGCGCTTCTTGCTGCCGCCGCTCTTCGCCCGCGTGCTGCTGCGCTTCGTGCTGCCGGTCTTCGCTTTCGGCTTCGCGGCTTTCGGCTTCGGAACCTTGCCGCCCTCGCGGCGCGCCTCGGAGAGACCGATCGCGATCGCCTGCTTCTTGCTCGTCACCTTCTTGCCGGAGCGACCCGACTTCAACGTGCCGCGTTTCCGCTCGTGCATCGCCTTCTCGACCTTCTCCGACGCCTTCTTGCCGTATCTGGCCATGGTGGATCCTCCTTCGCGAGCACGGGAGAGCGAGATCCATGCCAGCGGGACTGCGCGGCGGCGTTGCGATTCCCCTCCCGAGTGCTACGCACTCCAGCGTGACGGTGGTCGTGCGGGTGCTGCTGGTCGCTCTGCTGGTCGTGGGCTGGTCCGCACCGGTCGACGCTCAGCGCTGGAAGTCGTGCCCGAAGGGCCCGGACGGAAAGTGCCAGTGGCCGCCGTGCGAGCCCTTCCTCCACGACATCCAGACTCTCGCGATGTTCCGCCGGAAGGCCGACGACCCCCGCTGCCCTGCGCAAGCGACGTGGAGTGCGCGTGCCGATCAGCAACAGCAGAAGATCGACGCGATCGAAGCGAGCATGTCGACCGACTGCATCGCGCGAGCCGTGCCCATCATGCGCCGGGTCGCGTCGATCGATCTCCGGAACGTCTATTCCGACGGACCCGATCGCGTAGTCGCCGCCGTCCGCTACACGAACAATACAGATCGCGGAGTCGAAGCCGCGACGATCGCTTGCTTCGCGACGCGCGACGAGCGCGTGGTTGCGAAGTCGGCCGTGGTCGCAGGCCCGATCCCGAAGGGCGCGACGCGCGACGCCAAAGTGTCGATCGACCTCGGCGGCGAGTCGCACGCGTGCGTCGAGTGCGAGCTCACCACCGAGCGCTAGCGACCGGACCCGATACGAGTCGCCTTGCGAGCCCGACGTGACGCGGGCTA
>DAIQBH010000328.1:0-5170 GCA_036781285.1 Thermodesulfobacteriota bacterium
CCTCGCGCTCGGCGAGGAGCTGCTGAAACACTTCCCCCGTCACCATCAGCTCGCGGGTGAGGGAGCGCTCGGCCTGCCGACTCACGGCCTGCTCCACGAGCCAGAGCGTCACGAGGAGCAAGCCGATGACGAGCGCGGCGATGGCGACGAAGATCTTGGTGCGGAGCCGCCTCGTCGCCCACCATTTCACGATGCGGCCTCGTCAGGGATTGCCGCGGCTTCCGTGCACGGCGGGCCGCGCTTTGTCGGGCCGGACGGCGAGCGTGAACGTCAACTCGGACGGCGGCGTGGCGCCGATGGTCAGGCGCTGGGTCGCGGCCTCGATCGCGGTCTCGCTCGCCTCGTGCCAGGCCCCGATCGAGAGCTCGCCGTCGGGGACGTCGCGGAGCGTGAAGGCACCGCCGTCGTCGGTCGTGGTGAAGACCGAGCTCGGTACGACGAGGATCACGCCCAGCATCCAGTCGTGGATGTTGCAGCCGACCTTCACGACGCCGGGTTGGTCGAAGACGACCGGCGGCGCCTCCGCGCCCTTCGAGAGCGGCAGGTCGAACGTCTTCACGCGCGAGAACGAATAGACGTGGTGATGGATCTGATCGTGGTTCGGGAAGCGCACCTCGGTGCCGACGGCGATCGGCAAGACGCGCGGCACGAACTGCTTGTCGATCTGGTCCATCACCGCCGCCTTCCGCGGTGAGGCGAGCGGTGGGATCGGGGTCCGCAGAAAGACGACGGCGCCAGCGACGCCGGTCCCGTCGCTCGCGACGACGCGCCCACGGAGCTCGGCTGCGGACGCGCTCGCCGACCACAGCAGGACGATCCCGACGACCGCCAGCACGCTCCGCATCGTGCGCTCGTACCAGGCGATCCGCGTCATGCAAAACACTGGCGCGCTCTGGCGGCAGCGCGGCGCCGGCGCTACGGTCGCGGTCATGGCGACACGCCGGTACGTCGCGCCCGGGCTGGGCACGCGCATCTTCAATTTGTTGCCGATGGCGCTCGCGCGGCTCGGTATCAGCGTGTGGGGCT
Source organism: Thermodesulfobacteriota bacterium (assembly GCA_036781285.1). Taxonomy (GTDB): domain Bacteria; phylum Desulfobacterota; class Binatia; order UTPRO1; family UTPRO1; genus UTPRO1. The sequence goes on from DAIQBH010000328.1 coordinate 1,027, forward strand.
CGCGGACGCTCGCAGTCAAGGGACGGAAGTCCGGCGAGTGGCGCACCGTGCCGGTCAATCTGCTCGAGCACGAGGGCGCGCGCTATCTCGTCGCCCCGCGTGGCGAGACGCAGTGGGTGCGGAACCTCCGCGCCGTCGGCGGGGGCGAGCTGCGGCTCGGCGCGCGGCGTGAGCCCTTCGTCGCGCACGAGCTCGGCGACGAAGAGAAGCCACGGCTCCTGCGCGCCTACCTCGCGAAGTGGGCCTTCGAGGTGAACCAGTTCTTCCAGGGCGTCGGCGCCGACGCCCCCGAGTCGGAACTCCGGAGAATCGCTCCGGGCTACCCGATCTTCAGAATCGAGTAACGCACACGAGCGAGTCGTTCTTCAGCGACTCGCCGTCCACGCTGCCGCGATCGCTTCGAGGTGCCGGGTATCCGTGCCGCAACAGCCGCCGAGCACGCTCAGATTCGGGAGCCGCGCGGCGAGGTCGCGATACTGCTGCGCGAGCTCGGCCGGGTTGCCGAAGTCGAGCTCGGTCGCCTGATCCAGCTCCGCGTGGCTCTTCGTCGACGCGTTGGCGCGGACGCCGCGGATGCGCGCGGTCCACGGTGCGCCCGGCGGAAGCGTCGCCGCGAAGTGGGTCGGGTGGGCGCAGTTGATCATGTAGTAGGCGGGCGCGCTGCCGGTCGCGGCGTCGACCTCCTCGATGCCCTCGCGCAGCGTCTGACCGTTCGGCAGCCGGCCGTCGGTCTCGACGGTGAAGGAGATCGCGACCGGCATGCCGGCGGCGCCGGCGGCGCGCGTCACGCCGATCGCCTCGTTCGGGTAGGTCATTGTGATCGCCGTCACCATGTCGGCGTCGGCGTCGCGGAAGGTCGTCGCCTGCAACGCGTGGTAGCGCTCGGCCTCGGTCGCGTCCATGAAGCTCTCCGGGTTGTAGCCGTCGCCGCGCGGGCCGATGCAGCCGCTCACGACCATCGGTGTCGCGGCCGACTCGTGCTGCTCCCGGATCTCGTGCAGGAGGGCGATCGCCTTTCGGTTCGCCTCGCGCATCGCGTCGCCCGAGTAGCCGAGCTTCGCCCCCCAGTCGGCGCTCGCGCGCCAGGTCGCGCTCTCGAGCACGAATCCCACTCCCACGCGGCGCGCCAGCGCCGCATAGCTGGAAAAGTACTTCCGCAGGGCCAGCTCACCCGCCGTATCTTTCAGCAGATGGAACGCGGCGAAGTAGGGGAGCTCGAACCCCTCGAGGAAGACGAGCGTGGTCTCGATGCCGCCGTCGGAAAGAAAGGTGCCGCCGGAGAGCTGCGGGAGCGCGTCGCGATGCTTGGCCATGGCGCCGACTACAGCGCCCGCCGGCTTCGCTCAACCCACGAGGAACGATGCTTGGGCCGGAGCGACACTCAGGCCGCGGCTTCGGGCGCGAACGGACCGAGCTGCCGGCGCTCGAGCTCCTGCGTCATCAAGCGGCGGATGCGCTTCCGCGCGAAGAGGACCAAGAGGGTCGTGCCGAAGTACCCGTACGGGAGCTTCGGGCTCTCTTCGAAGTACCGCAGCTGCTGATACGGCCGCGACGCGTATGCGTGATGGTCAGCGTGCCGGGAGAGCCCGACCAGGGTGTAGAGGGTGAACCACGAGTCGGTGTCCCACGAGTCGATCGTGCGGACGCGGCGGGTCGTGCGCGCGAGGCCCCAGTGCTCGAAGTAGTTCACCGCTTCGAGCAAGCGGACGGCGAGCGCCGCCTGGAGGACGAAGATCGTGAACGCCCCGAGCCCGAGCGTGAGAAGAATGACGAGCGCGATGCCCCACTCGAGGGCGAGGCCGTGCACGACGCGGCTCCGCAGCATGCGTGGATCCCACCACTTCATGTCGGCGTCGCCGAGCCGTTTGGCCTCGAGCCGCCACGCGCTCCGGAACTGGCCCGGCACCGTGCGAAGCAGGAACTCGCCCGGCCCCTCGCCGAAGCGCGCGGTTGCGGGGTCGTCCCCGGTCGCGACCCGCGCATGGTGACCACGAATGTGCTCGGTGTAGAAGTGCTCGTAGAGGACGGAAACCAGCATCATGCGACCGAGCTGCTGCATGCCCGCCGAGGCGCGATGGATGAGCTCGTGGGCGACCACGAGGCCGGAGTACCCCGAGTTGATGCCGACGAGGAGGAAGCCGACGAGGGTGTCCGTGGTGAAGAAGCCGTTCAGCGCGACCATGCGGACGAGGAGCGCCACGTTGGCGAGCTGGAGGAAGAAGAGCGCGTACAGGACGCCGTCGAACGGCCAGCCGGGGAGGGTCGCGAGCGGCTGGCGGTGCTCGCGCGGGCTCTGCATGTCGACCGCGATCGAGCCGATCACGACGAGCAGCCAGGGCAGCGACGCGTACCAGGCGTGCGGCGCGGTCAAGAGGAACGCGAACGATGCGACCGGCAGCACGAAGCAGAGGAAGTGCAAAGAGAGTATGCGCATCGTCGCGAGCGCGCTCGGGCGCGGCGCGTCTTCGTGGGCATTCGCGATAGCATCCATGACGTGGGCTCCCTCCAATGGCTCACATACGACTTCGTATGTGAGCCCCTTTTCCAGCATACGGGTCCGTATGTCAAGCCGGGAAAATCGTGGTCGAACCGACACGTAGAAGGCGAGAAGGGAAGCAGGAAACACGGGGGGCGCTGATCGCGGCGGCGCTCGCCGAGTTCGCGGAGCACGGCTTCGACGCCCCGAGCCTCGACGCCATCTGCGCCCGCGCGGGCTACACCCGCGGCGCGTTCTACGTGCATTTCCGCGATCGTTCCGACCTGATGGTGGCGGTGATCGAGCACGCGCTCACCGTCTTCATGGATACGATCATCGCGACAGGTGATGCGGGTCACGACCTCGAGCGTACGATCGACCGCTTCGCGGCGGCGGTCGCGGGGGCTCCGAGCGAGGGCGCCACGGCGCGGCCTTCGTTGCCGCTCCCGGCCGGCGTCTCCTTCGCGCGCGTGCTCGATGCCGTCACCCGCGATCCCCGGCTCGAAGCCGGCTTCTCCGCGCTACTCGCCGGCGGCGCGGCGCGCCTCGCGGCCGCGACGCGCGAGGGTCAGTCGGCCGGCTCGGTACGTGCCGACGCCGATGCGACGCAGGTCGCGAGCCTGCTCGTGCTGGTGGCGCTCGGCGTGATGGTCGCCCTCGACGTCGGCTTGCCGCTCGCACCGGCCGCGCTCCGCGACACGGTACTCCGGCTTCTGGCACCCTCGCGCGCGACGTGAGGGGAGACGAAATCGATCAATATCGATAACGGTAGCTGAACTGCCATCCGCCGTCGGACGGGTCGTCGAACCCCGTCGCCGGCCGATGGCTCGTGATGCGTAGGTACTCGATCCCGAGCCGGTGCCGGAGCCCGATCTCGACGAGGTACGCGAACGTTAGCGCCCAGCCGTGCTCGCGCGTGATCGGTCCGCCGTCGGCGTCGTCGACGCGGAAGAAGTCGTAGCGCGCGGAGAGGCGGTGCCGCCGCCAGTCGAGTGACAGCAGCGCGTAGACCGCGCGGAACGCGCTGTCGAAGTCGTTCACGCGCGTGTCGGTCACGCCCTCCATGTACTGGGTCGCGAAGGTGACGTGCGGCAGCGGCCGCGCGAGCAGGCCGACGGTGCCGAAGCGGGTCGCCCAGCCCGCGTTCCGATCCTGGTCCGCGAGGTTGTCGAAGTACCCGAGGTGAAGGGCGACCGTGTCGCGCCGTTCCGACAGGACCGCTCGCAGATAGACGGCCGGTCGCCCGTCGTGCTCGGCGAAGACCGCGCTCGTCCGGCCGCGCGTCGGCAGCGGCAACTCGACGTTCACGCCGGCGAGGTAGTCACTCAGCACCCAGCCGCGCTGCGCGAGCACCGCGCCGAGGTTGTCGGCGCCGAAGCCGAGCCCGCCGATGAGGTCGAGCCGGAGATCACCGAAGCGGCGCCACCACTCGCCCTCGAGCCCCGTCGAGCGCATCTCTTCCCACTGCCACGTCCCGAGCGCCGACGGCGTCAGCGTGTAGGCGGGCGTCCACGCCGGCCCCGAGTGCTCGAGCGAGAGCGGCGCGTTCATCGTCCCGGCCTGGAGGCCGAACCCCTCGCCGGCGTCGCCCCACTCGCGCCGCAGGAACGCCTCGATGAGGAGCGGCCGCGTGCTCGAGTCGGCGTCGGTTTCGAGCTCGACCTGCGC
>DAIQBH010000329.1:0-5151 GCA_036781285.1 Thermodesulfobacteriota bacterium
TGGGCGCAGCGGCGCCGGTCGGCGTCATGGCCGAGGCGACGGAGCGCCTGCGACTCCGGGAGCTGACGGTCGCGTACGGGCAGGCCGAAGCGACGGCCGCCATCACCCAGACGCGCCCGGAGGACTCCGTCGATCTCCGGACGACGACGGTCGGCCGGGCGCTCCCGAACGTCGAGGTGAAGATCGTCCACCCGAAAACGGGCGTCGCGGTGCCGGTCGGGGAAGAAGGCGAGCTCTGCTGCCGCGGCTCGCTCGTGATGCGCGGGTACTACAAGCAACCCGAGCTCACGGCGGCGACCGTCGGCCGGAACGGCTGGCTCCGCACCGGGGACCTCGCCGTCATGGACCAGTACGGCTACTGCATGCTGACGGGACGGCGGCCGCTCAAATCTTCATGAAGCCGCGCCGGGGCGTGTCGGTCCCGTAGGTCGTCGCCATGAGCGGCGCGCCGATCGCGGCGAGCGCCGCACGTTGCTTCGCCGGCGGCGTTCGCATCATCGATTCTTCGAAAGGCCGGAGCTTGGTGAAGCTCGGCGTCGCGAGCACACGCGCGACGTACGCCGCCGTGCGGGGCCAGCGGCTCGCGTCGACCTCGTAGCGGGCGAACGCAGCGTTCCGGAAGAAGGTCGCGAGCGAGACGTCGGCGGTCGCGAGCGTGCCGAAGAGAAAGCCGTCCACGGGCACCTCACCCTCCAGGTAGTCGAGGACGTGCGGGATGTCGCGGTCCAGCGTGCGCGCCAGGATCTCTTGGTCGGTCGGGATGCCCCAGACGTACGGATTGATCGCGAGTTGGTTGAAGAGCTGCCAGATGAACACCTCGCCCATGCGGGTGTCGGCGAACTCCTCGAGCCAGCGGCCGCGAGCGCGCGCGACCGGATCGCTGGGACGCACCGCGGGCTCCGGCCAGCGGTCGTCGAGGTATTCGCAGATGACGGTCGAATCGCTGAGCGTCACGCGGTCATCCATCAAGACCGGGATGCGACGGATCGGGCTCAGCTTCGAGAACTCGTCGTTCCCCATGAAGGGGATGATCGGATCGATCTCGTACGGAATGTCCTTGAGATCGAGAACGACGAGGACCTTGCGAACGTACGGCGAGGCGTAGCTACCGATGATGCGAACCGGGGCCCCCATGGCGGCCGGTTCTGGCACGGCGCCATGCGAGATGCGAGGCGCGAGCGCCTCGTCCGGGAAAGCCTAGCGGAGCTGCGCGCCGCGGAAATTGCCGGTCAGCCGGACCCGCCCGCTATTGACGAGATGGGCCACGACGCTCACCTGCTCGGCTTCGGAATCGGTGACCTCGGCGACGGCTTCGATCAGATCGAGGAGCGTAAGTTGCGACGACGTCTCCATCACGACCTCCTGACGCGCGCCGCTGCGGGCGCGGGTACCAAGCGTTCACGGTTGCGTTGCCGCCGACGGCTGCAACGGCCGTGCCGACCGTAAGGACCTCCGCTTCTCCGGGCGGATGCAGGGTTACGATGGTGAAGTTCGGAGTCGACATGACGAAAGCGTGGCGAGTGTCAGGCTGCGGCCGGTGAACGGATGGGGTCACCAGCGAAGTGGCCGAATTGCGGCTTCGCGACCGGCAAGCAAAGTGACACGCGAGTTCCTTTGGCGGGTGCACTGACCACCTCGACGGTGCCGCCGAGCAGGTCGCAGAAGCGGCGCACGAGCGTGAGGCCGAGGCCCATGCCGCCGAATGGCCGCGTGATGGATCCCTCGACCTGACGGAAGTCCTCGAAGATCACGGACTGCTCGGCCGCGCTCATGCCGACGCCGGTGTCGGCGACGGCGATCTCGACGCCCGAGGGTCCCGAGGCCGCCGATAGCCGAATCTCGCCTTCGGACGTGAACTTGGCGGCGTTGGAAAGGAGGTTGATGAGGGTCTGGCGGAGCTTACCGCGGTCGGTTTCGATGACGGGGAGATTCGGGTCGACGTCCCAGGCGAAGCGGACGGGCTTGTCGTCGAGCATGCGGCCGACCCAGGGCTCGATCTCCTCGAAGAGCTCGGAGAGGGACACCGTGCCGGGGCGGAGCGTGCTCTCACCGGCGACGACCGAGGAGTACTCGAGGAGGTTGTTCACCGAGCACGTGAGCGCCACCGCGTTCGAGAGGATGCGGGCGTTCATCTCGGTGCGCTCGGTGGGGGCGAGGCCATCGATCGAGTCGAGGATCTCCGCGTAGCCGAGGATGGCGTTCAGCGGGGTGCGGAGCTCGTGGGAAACGTTGGCGAGCATCTCGGTCTTGAGGCGGCGCGCCTCGACCCGGATCAGATGCTCGCGGTCGATCGCGACCAGCGAGAAGACGCCGAGGCTCGCGGCGACCGCGAGCGCGATCAGCACGCAGAGCGCCTGACCGGGGCCGTTCAGTGCCCCCAAGGTCAGGAAGCCCGCAGCGGCCGCCGCGACGGCGACCAGCTGAACGAGCACGATGGCGCGGCGACGTGACATCTCGACGGCCGAGAGAGCAACCGCCATGCCCTCGGCAATTTGCCGGTGTTCCAGAGGGTTGCCGTTGCGCTTTGCCAAGGCGCAGTGCCCGGTGCGCGCACTCTGTGCCAGGACAGACCGTCGCCTGGCACGCTCAGAAGACGGAGTCGCGCTCCCGGAGCAACGCCCGGATCATGCTCTGGACACGGCGTCGGACCTGCTCAGCGGCCGCGCGCACGGCGGTTCCGTCGAGGCGTTCGGGGCTCCCGGTTCCGAGAACGATCGGCTTCCCGAACCGGATCTGCCACTTGGTCGGCAGGGGGATCAGACCGAGCGGTCCGAGGAGCGGGAAAAACGGCGTCACGGGCAGATAGGGCGCGCCGAGGAGCGCGCCGATGCGCTTCAAACGACCGACCAGCGGATAGATCTCCTCGGCCCCCACGACCGCGACCGGCACGACGGGCGCGCCGAAGCGAAGCGCGAGACGGACGAAGCCGCCGCTGAACGGCTGGAGCACGTAGCGTTCCGAGTAGAGCTTCGAGAGCCCCGACACACCTTCTGGGAAGAGCCCGACGAGCTCGCCCTTCTCGAGGAGGCGGACCGCGTTCTCGTGGTTCGCGACGACGCCGCCGGCTTTTCGGTAGAACTCGGGCACGAGGGGCAGCGCGTCGACGAAGCGGTCGTAGAGAAAGCGAGTCGGGCGTGGATACCGCGCCTCCTCGAGCGCACACGCGATCATCGTCGCGTCGAACGGGAGCGCGCCCGAGTGGTTCGAAACCAGGATCACGGGGCCGGTCTTCGGAACGTTGCGCGCGCCGCGCGCGTCGACACGCCAGTACTTCTCGTAGAGCACCTGGAAGAGCGGCAGCGCCCGCGCGCGAAACTCGGGATCGAGACCGAACTCGTCGGCGGCAGGTTCACGCGACGCTCGCGGTTTGGTGGTTCGGCGCCGAACCTCGGGCGCCGACGGCTCGGTCGCGCGGGTCGTCGGTACCGCGCGCGGCCCGACGATGGAAAGCTTGCGTTTGCCGAGAGCCATGTCGAGCCTGAGCGACGTACCAACGACGACGCGAGGTGACAAGCAGCGAGTACGCGATTACGCGTTTCGTCGCATCAGCAATCGAAAGAACCTCGGCGCGGCGGTCTTCAGCAATGTGCCGATCGCGTAGGTAGCCGGTACGGTCACTTCGGGAATGTCGCGACGGATCGCGCGCACGACCGCCGCTGCGACACGCTCGGGCGGGATCGCGCGTGCCCGCGCCTTCTCCGGAAAGGATGTGAAGGACGCATGATCGAAGAAAGGCGTGTCGATGATCCCGGGATTCACGAGCGTGACCCCGACACCCGTTCCGTCGAGCTCGTAGACGAGGCTCTCGCTGAACCCCGCGAGCGCAAACTTCGACGCGCAATAGATCGTGTGATTACGTGATCCGATCCGGGACGCGATCGATGCCACGTTCACCAGATGCCCGCGGCGACGCGCGAGCATCCCCGGCAGCACGGTGCGCGTGAACGCGAGCGCGGCGTGCAGATTGGTCTCGAAGACGGCCGCGACATCCTCCGGGGTCGTGTCGAGGAAGGACAGGTAGCGGCCGACCCCGGCGTTGTTCACGAGGACGTCGACGGGACCGAAGCGTGCCCCGACGGCGGCCACCGCCGCGGTGACGGCGTTCGGATCCCGGACGTCGCAGGGAAACGCGGCCGCGGCTCCGGCTGGCAGCTCGCGCGCGAGCGCTTCCAAGAGGTCGCTCCGGCGCGCGAGCAGCGCGACCCGCGCACCGTCGGCGGCGAGCGCCCGCGCGATGCTCGCGCCGATCCCGCTCGACGCCCCGGTGACGAGCGCGGTCGCGCCGGCGATCTCCACCGGCGGCATTGTGGCGTGCGGCGATGCGGATTGCCACACTCCGAGGGCTCCAGTACCCCTGGCGCGTGCGTCCGCGCGATCTCGAAGTACTCGGCTTTCCGAAGGTGCTGGAAGCGCTCGCCGCACTTGCGGTGTCGGATCCGGGGGCGGAGCTCTGCCTGGCGCTCGCGCCGGCCGCGACGCGCGCACGGGCGGAGCTCGCCCTCGATCGCCAGTGGAGCTTCTTGCGCGCCCTCGAGATCGCCGGTCCGTTGCCGCTCTCCGCCTTCCCGGACATCCGGGAGTCACTCGCGCTCGCGAGCCACGAAGGCGCCATGCTCGGCGGGGACCGCCTCGTGGAGATCCGCACCGTGCTCCGCCAGGTACAGCTCGTCGGCCGGTTCCTCGCACCGCGGGTCGCGACGATGCCGGCACTCGCGGACCTGCCCCGCCGACTGCACGCGCTGCCGGAGCTGGAAGCCGCCCTCTCGCGCATGCTCGACGACGCCGGCGTCTTGCGGGACGACGCGAGCCCCCGGCTCGCCGAGCTCCGCGCGGCGCTCCGCGACCTCCGCCAAGATCTCGAGGACCGTCTCGGCCGTCTCGTGGTCCACGGCGGCGACACCGCCGGGATCGCGGATCGCTACGTGACGATCCGGAACAACCGCTTCGTCGTCCCGGTGAAGGCAGCCACCGCCTCGCGTACGCCCGGCGTGGTGCAGGATCGGTCGGCATCCGGCGAAACCCTGTTCGTCGAGCCGATGTTCGCGATCGATCTCAACAACCGTCTCCTCCTCCTCCGAAAGGAGGAGGAGGGCGAGCAGCGCCGTCTTCTCACCTTGCTGACGGCGCAGGTCGGCGCGGTGCGCGACGAGC
>DAIQBH010000330.1:0-5115 GCA_036781285.1 Thermodesulfobacteriota bacterium
GGTGGTGCCGATCGGGCGCCAATCGATCCGGTACGGGGCGACCGCGCGTCATTTGAGCCGGCACTGGAAGGCGCGTGGGGCGGACGAGCCGGCCGGGCTCATGCGCGCCGCGCAGGGACCATCGGTCTGGGTGTACCGCTTCGATTGGGACGAGGAGCCGAAGGTCCTGACCGTCGACGTGGCGCGACTCATCGGCGCGGCGCATGGGCTCGAGATCCCGTTCGTGTTCGGCCACTGGGATCTCGGAAGCCAGACGGAGCTCCTGTTTTCGGAGGCGGACGAGCCCGGCCGCCTCGCGCTCTCGGCCAGCATGATGCGGTACTGGGCGACGTTCGCCCGGACCGGCGATCCGAACGGGAGCGGGACCGGGATCGTTCCGACCTGGGAGCCCTTCGGGTTGCCTGAGGGCCGGTCGCTCGTATTCGACACGGAGGCCGGCGGCGGCGTGCGCATGGAAGCGGGGACGGTCACGACCGCGGACGCACTCGCGGGACCGGCGCACGATCCCGCGCTCGCGACCGACGAGGCGAAGTGCGACGTCTACCGGCAGCTCGTACGCTGGGCGCGCGAGCCGGGCCGCGCCGAGTATCCCGCCCTCCTGAACGGAGCGTGCGCGCGGTACCCGCTTCCCACGAGCTAGTGCAGACGACGACCCTCTGCGCGCGCAGCCAGGCCGGAACTGACGCGCGAGAGCGATCACTCGGGTCGACTACAACGCCGGCGAGTAGACGTACTCGAGCTTCACGCCGTCCGGGTCGGCGAAGAAGACCGCGTAATAGCCTTCGGTGTACGGATAGGCGGCCGGCGGATCGAGGATCGTCACGCCGAGCCGCACGAGCTCGCCGTGAAGCTCGTCGACCGCGGCGCGCGATGCTGCCCGGAAGGCCAAGTGGTGCAGGCCGGGAGCGTACCGGCTGTGCTTGCGATCCTTCTCGTCCGGCCTCGCCGGCTGGATCGCCAGGATGGTGGACCCTCGCCACGCCACCGCCCCGAACTCCTTCGGGAGCCGCGTGAAGCCCATGAGCGGCATCACGGCGGCGTAGAACTCCTTCGACCGCCGGAAGTCGGCGACGGTGAGGTCGACGTGGTGCAAGGCGCCGGGAGGGACGTCCGCCATGGTCTCGCTACGCGGCGCTCGCGATGATCCGGCCGAGGCGGCGGAGCTGGGTCGTCGTGCCGCCGAGCGTGAGCTCGAGCTGCTTCGCGTAGAGGAAGTAGCGGTGCAGGGGGTAGTCGCGATCGACGCCCATGCCGCCATGGAGATGCTGCGCCGTGTGGACGACGCGCTGGCCGCCGGTCCCGGCCCAGAACTTCGCAATCGCGACCTGCGCCGCGGCGGGCATACCGGCGGCGATCCGCCATCCCGCCTGCCACGCGGTCAGCCGGATCGCTTCGACGTCGACGTACGCGTCGGCGAGCCGCTGGCCAACCGCCTGGAACATCGCGATCGGCTGATCGAACTGCTTCCGGTTCTTCGTGTACTCGGCCGTCAGGGCGAGCGCCTGCTCGCAGACTCCGAGCGCCAGGAAACAGAGCGCCGCCGTCGCGCGCTCGTTCATCCACTCGACGATCGCACCACCTCTCTTGGCGTCACCGAGGAGCGCGTCACCGCCGACGCGCACGTCGTCGAGCTCGATACGCGCCTCGGGCTGACCGCTCGTCGTATCGAGTGGGGCCGTCTTGAGGCCGGGCGTCGACGCTTCGACGAGGAACACGGCCGGCCTCCCGTCGGCAGTCGCCGCCACGAGGAGCAGATCGGCGAGCTCGCCGGCCGGGACGCAGGTCTTGGTGCCCGACAGGCGCCAGCTGGAGCCGTCCTTCCGCGCGAGCGTGCCCGGCCGCAGGAGATCGGTCTGGTCCTCCGTGAGGGCAGCCGTCACGATCGTCTTCCCCTCGGCGATCTTCGGGAGCCACATGTCCTGTTGCGCGGTCGTGCCGAACTCCGCGATCGGCAGCGCGCCGAGGATGATGGTCTCGAGGAGCGGGATGGGCGCCGCGGCACGCGCCATCTGCTCGACGATGAGCGCCGCTTCGAGGAAGCCGAGACCGGCGCCGCCGTGCGCCTGCGGAACGGCGATGCCGAGGAGACCGGCCTTCGCGACTGCGCTCCAGAGGTCACGGTCGAAGCGCGGGCCCCCCGCGCGCTCGATCTCGCGGACACGCTCGTGGGAGGCCTTGTCGGTGAAGATCTGCTTGGCGAGATCGGCGATCTGTTGTTGCTCGTCGCTGAAGGAAAAATCCATGACGTGAGGTCCTTTCGATCGCGAATCAGAAGCGCGGCATGCGGGGCAGGCCGAGCCCGAACATGCCGATCAGGTCGCGCTGCACTTCGTTGGTGCCGCCGCCGAACGTGAGGATGAGCAGGCTCCGATAGAGCATCTCGAGACGGCCGACGCCGATGGCGTCGGTCGAGCCACGCTTCAGGTAGGCGCGCGGACCGACGATGTCCATGAGAATCCGGAACGACTCGAGATAGAACTCCGTGCCGAAGACCTTGATCGTGGAGGCGTCGGCGACGTCGAGCCGTCCCTGGGTTCCCGTCCAGGCGACCTTCCAGTTGATGAGCTTCAGGAACTCGAGGCCGGCCGCGACGCGCGCGAGGCCGATCTGCACCCACTCCTGGTCGATCACGCGGCCGCCGTCGGGTCCGTCGGTGGCGCGTGCCCACGTCACCACTTCTTCGTAGGCCGCCGCGAGGAGCCCCGCGGAGCATAGGGTGACCCGCTCGTGATTCAGCTGGCTCGTGATGAGACGCCAGCTCTGGTTTTCCTTGCCGACGAGCGACGTCGCAGGGACGCGCACGTCGTCGAAGAAGACCGTGTTGATGTCGTGCTCGGAGAGCAGGTGCATCGGGTCGACCTTGATCCCAGGCGTCTTGATGTCGATCGCGAGCATCGAGATGCCCTCGTGCTTGGGGACGTCGGCATTGGTGCGGACGGCGAGCCAGATGTAGTCGGAGTCGCCCGCGAGGCTCGTGAAGATCTTCTGCCCATTGACGACGTACTCGTCGCCGTCTCGAACGGCGCGCGTCTTGAGCGAGGCGAGGTCGGTGCCGGCATTCGGCTCGGTGTAGCCGATGCAGAAGTGGATCTCGCCGCGCAGGATCTTCGGCAGGAAGAAATTCTTCTGGTCCTCGCTGCCGTGGCGCATGATCGTCGGGCCGACGGTGTTGATCGTGAGCATCGGCACCGGCGCGCCGGCGCGCATCGACTCGTCGAAGAAGATGAACTGCTCGATCTGCGATCGGCCCTGGCCGCCGTACTCCTTCGGCCAGCCGATGCCGAGCCACCCGTCGGCTCCCATCTTGCGGACGACCTTCCGCATCGTCGGCCCGACGCCGTGACCCTGGTGCAGCTCCTCGCGGATCTGCGGAGTCAGCAGCTCGTCGTAGTACGCGCGCAGATCGCGGCGCAGCTTCTCCTGCTCTTCACTGTAGGCGATGTACATGCGGTCAGCTCCTGGTGAGGGGCGCGACCCCGCGGGGCCGCCGAAGGCGAATGGGACGCGGCCTCAGCCGGTCGCGTCCTGCATGGTGAGCACGGCACGGAACCGGGCTTTGCCGGAGTGCATGCGCTCGAACGCGTCGCTGACGCGCGCGAGCGGATAGGTTTCGACGCGGGGCCGGATGCCGAACGCCGCGGCGAACGCGAGCGTTTCCTCCGAATCCTTGGCGGTCCCGCTCGGCCAGCCTTGGATGGAGCGGCGTGCGCCGATGAGCGCGAACGCGGAGACGGGCAGCGCCTCCAGCACCGCCGCGACCAGCAGCAGCTGCCCGCCGGGAGCGATCCCGTCGACGACGGCCGTCACCGCGTCGGCGTTCGGCGCGGTCGCGAGCACCACGCTGGCACCGCCGCGCGCCTGGAGTGCCGCCGCCGGCGGCTCCCTGGTCGTGTCGACGTACTCGTGCGCGCCGAGCTCGAGCGCGAGGGCCCGCTTGTCGGCGCCGCGGGCGAGCGCCACGGTGCGGAACCCCATGTTGCGCGCGAACTGCACGGCGAGATGGCCGAGCCCGCCGAGGCCCTGGATCGCGACGAGATCGCCGGCGCGCGCCGGGCTGTGGCGGAGGGCGTTGAACGTCGTGATACCGGCGCACAGAAGCGGCGCCGCCTCGACGTCGGAGAGCCCGTCCGGAATGCGCGCGAGTGCTTCGGCGGGGACGACGAGGTGATCCGCGTATCCGCCGTCGTACGAGATGCCGCAGACCCGGCCTTCGCGGCAGACGATGAAGTCGCCCCGCCGGCACGCGTCACAGACGAAGCAATGTCCGCCGTGCCAGCCCACGCCGACGCGATCGCCCTCGCGCCAGCCGCGGACGCCCGCCCCGAGTCCGGCGACGACGCCCGCCACCTCGTGCCCCGGCACACGAGGGAGTTGAAGCCCGGGGAAGCCGCCGGTCTTCACGAAGTCGTCGCTGTGGCACACCCCGCACGCGTGCACGCGAACCAGCACCTCACCGGGACCGGGCGCCGGAGTAGGGCGCGTCTCCACGACGAACGGGCCGTTGGCGGCGGCGACGTACGCGAAGCGGGACATCGCGCCTCTCTAGCGACCGGGGTCTGTCGTGTCGAGCGTTCCCGTGCCCGTCGGCCGCGGCCGGGACTTGCATGGGAACGACGACTTTGGCACTCGCCGCGGCGCACTCACCGAGCGCGCGCCGGGCCTCCGGTCACGGCGCGACCCAGCTCGGATTCGTCCCGCTCTGGACCTGCGGACCGGTATAGGTGATCGCCGTTCCCGGCAGATAGTCGGCCTCGAGCATGAAGGCCCGGAGGCTGTCGAGGGTGCCCGACATCGTTCCGATGCCCTGCATGCCGTACTGCTGAATGTCGGTGATCTGGGTCCCGGGCGGGAGCTCGATCGCGAGCCGCCCGACGCCGTCCGTGACGCGCGGGTTCAACGCGGCGTTGATGGGCAGCGCGTGGTCCGAATAGTACGTGATGCCCCCGACGACGGCGATCCCGCGCAGCACCTGTCCACCGACGCTCACGTCGATGTCGTAGTCGACGTAGAGATAGTTCCGGAGGTCGCTCAGCCTCTTGGTGCTCGCGTTTCCCGGGTTCTCGACCTTTGCCTCGCGCACCATCTCCTTCGCCTGGATCACTTCTCATATCGGAT
>DAIQBH010000331.1:0-1466 GCA_036781285.1 Thermodesulfobacteriota bacterium
GGAGCGCGAGCGCGGCGCCACGCTCGGCGGGGGAGAGACTCGCGTTCACGTCCCGCCCGAACGTGCGTTCGAGGTATCGATGATGAAGCCCGAGTCGCCGATCTTCTTCCCGTCGTGCTCGATGTACGGGAGCTTTCCCTTCGGCGCGCCGAAGGGCGTGCCGTCGGTGACGGTAGTGTGCGAGATGCCCGTCAGCCGAAGGTAGATGTCAGAGGCATCCGCCCGCATGGAGCTGTCTCATTCCGGCGCAGCCGATGCGGTCGCGCACGGGAAGCGACGCGGGCTTCGTGCCATGATGCGTCATGCTCGGACTTCCGGACCATCCCATCGCGCGTTTCGTCAACCTCTGGTTCAACGTCGGCCAGGCGGTTCAGGTTCCCCTGCTCCAGTGGCCGCGCTCGCTCACGGGCGATCTGTCGTCGCACTTCACGACCGACGGTGAGACCGAGCTCCAGGCGCTCGCACGGCTCGACGGCGAGACGCTCGCTACCGTGCTGCGCGCGACCGGCATCGGCTGGCCGTATCCGGGTCAATGGTTCGCGCCGATCGCGTCGGGCCCTCTCGCCAAGACGACGGAACGTACCGGGCCGGGTGACGACGAGCGCTGGTTTTTCTTGAACGGTATCTGCACCGATCCACGCATCGCCGAGCTCAATGCCCGGCTCGTGAGCAAGGTGGTCCGACGGCGGGTCGACGTCCTCTACAATGCCACCGAGGGCGTGGTGCTCGATCTCGTCGAGTGCGCGTTCGGGAAGGCGTGGGATGCGGTCACCGACGCCGCCGCGGCGAACCTCGACGAGCTGATGAAGGCGCTATCCGACCGGAAGGTTCGCCGCGTGGTCGTGGTCGCGCACTCCCAGGGCACCATCGTCGCCGCGGTGCTCATGAAGACGCTGGAGGAGCTGTTGCGGCTTGCACCGATCCCCAGCGACGACCTCCGGCAGGAACGCCCGGGCGAGCAGAAGGTGAGCGGCGAGCGGCGCGCCGCGCGGCGCATCGTCGAGCAGGTCAAGCACCCGAACACCTATGCCGACATCGCGCAACCGCCCGAGCCGCCAGCGGAGCTCACGACCGACGACATCGGAAAGCTCGAGCTGTATTGCTTCGCCAATTGCGCCACGTCGATGGAGCCGTTCGCCCGCGTCTCCGATCCTTGCGTCCGCCTCGCGCCGTGGATCGAGAGCTTCGGCAACGAGTACGACCTCGTCGCCAAGCTCGGTCTCCTGGCCCCGCCGCACGGCATCGGTAGCGCCCGCATCGCAGGCGACCGCTACCGCCTCGAAGGCGCGTGGGGCCACCTCTTCAACGCCCACTACGGCATCCCGATCCTGGTGCGCCGCGAGTCCGGGACGCCGTTCCGAGACAACCTCCGAAAGAAGCCGCGGCTGTTCGACTACATCGATGGCGGGATCCCGACGACGCTGCCGTAGCCACGCGGACTCTTGCACCAGACTGACGTAGATTCG
>DAIQBH010000331.1:1566-5021 GCA_036781285.1 Thermodesulfobacteriota bacterium
AGATTCGACGACGTGGTGCCCTCTCGCACGCCCCCAGCGTCATGATGACAGCCGTGATAGCAACGCCGTCGGGTGCCCGCGAAGAAGTCGAAGACGGCGAGCGCGTTGACCGGCGCCGCGCTCGTCAAGGAAACCGCGCGACGGATTCGGCTCGCGCGCTCGCACTGGGACGCGCACCGGAACGCGGCGTGTCGCGGTGAGCGCGAGAAGGCGCTGGCACTCTACGAAACTCTCACGCCGGCGGAGCGGGACAAGATCCCGCAGGTGCTGCGAGTCTGGCTGCGGTATCGCAGCGAGAAGTACTTCGGCGCGCACCGCACGCCGCCGCGCGGCCAGACCTGACGACGTCGGCGCTCACGACCAGGGCGCGCGGTCCTTGTAGTGCTTCAAGAGATTGCGGGCGACGACCATGTGGTGCACCTCGTCGGGACCGTCGTAGAGGCGGCCGTAGCGCGCTTCGCGATACATGCGCTCGAGCGGCCGATCGCCGGTGACGCCGAGTGCACCGTGCACCTGGATCGCGCGGTCGATGACGTCGTGGAGCATCTTGGCGCCGTGGAACTTGATGAGGCTGATCTCGACGCGCGCCTCCGACCCCGAGTCCATCACCCGCGCCGCGTCGAGCGTCATGAGACGCGCGGCCTGGATCTCGGCGGCCGACTCGGCGATCATCGTGTGGATCGCGCCCTTCTCGGCGAGCAGCGAGCCGTGCGCGTACCGCGTCAGCGCGCGGTCGCACATGAGCTCGAAGGCGCGCTGCGCCTGGCCGAGCCAGCGCATGCAATGGAAGATGCGGCCGGGACCGAGGCGTTTCTGGCTGATCAGGAAGCCCTCGCCGCGCTTGCCGAGGAGGTTCTTCCGCGGCACCCGCACGTGATCGTAGACGACCTCGCAATGCTGGCCGCCCGCGTGGCCCATCGTCGGCACCGCGCGCTTGATGACGTAGCCGGGCGTGTCGGTCGGCACGATGATCGAGCTGAACTGGAGATGCTTCGGCGCCTCGGGGTCGGTCTTCGCGAAGACCGTCGTGAACGCCGCGCGTGAGGCGCCGGTCGTGAACCACTTGTGCCCGTCGATCACCCACTCGTCGCCGTCGAGCCGCGCCGTCGTCTGCATGAGCGTCGGGTCGCTGCCCGCGACCTCCGGCTCGGTGAGTCCGACGGACGGATATACGTCACCGGCGACGAGCGGCGCGAGAAATCGATCGCGCTGCTCGGGGCTCGCGTAGAGGTCGAGCATGATCGAGTCCTGCATGCTCACCGACCCGACCGCGACCTGCCCGAACTCCGAGCGTCCGATGATCTCGTTCAGGTAGACGAAGTCCATGAACGGCAGCCCGCCGCCGCCGATCGACTTCGGATGACCGAGCGCCCAGAGCCCGCGGCGCTTCGCCTCGGCTTTGAGCTCGGCCATGCGTCCGCTCGCGCGCCGCGCGGCGAGATCGGTGCCCGGCCCTCGCACCCCCTGCGTCGTGTCCTCGCCGCGCGCTTTCGCCGCCGCGTAGAGCTCGAGCGGCAGGCCGGTCTCGGCGTGCAGCTCGTGCTCGGCCTCGCGTTCGAGCTCGGCTTCCGCCGGGAAGACGACGCCGTCGATGAAGTCCTTCATCCGCGCGCGGAGGGCGCGGATCTCGTCGGTCATGGCGATCGCGTGGGTCATGCCGCGCTCGTAGCGCGCGGGAGTGCGCGAGGGAAGGAGCGCGCCTCGGCACGAAACTCTCGTTGACGACTCGCGGCCGTCCGAGGCAATTCTGCCGCGTGCCACCCTCTGCCCGCCGGCCACCGCCGCACCGCCGCGCCCGCGTCTCGGCGGTCCTCGTCCTCGCCCTCTCGATGCTCCCTTCCCGAGCCGACGCCGCCGTCACCGCGACGGTCGCGAGCGGCGTCCTTGCCGTCACGCTCGACGCCGCGGACGACGCGACCGTCACCTGCGTCGGTGGAGCGACGAAGGTGAACGGCGCCAACCCGACGCCCGCGGCGGCGTGCAGCGCGATCACGCGGGTGAACGTCACGGCGACCGGGACCTTCCCGAACGCCGTCGATCTCTCGGGCGTGACGAACGCGCTCGGCTTCACGAACGTGCTCGAAAGCGCCGGCGGACTCGGCGTCGACCCCGGGATGTTGAGCGGCTTCGGCATCGTCGTGGCGCTCGGCCCGGGCGACGACGACTACGTCGGCAGCGGCGACGGATTCATCGTGCAAGTCGTCGACGGCGGGACGGGCAGCGACACGATCGCCCAGGGCACCGCGTCGGCCAGGCTGCTCTTCGCCGCCGCGAGCGGCGAGACCGACACGTTGCTCATCGCGACGGCGGGGACCGAGATGCACTTCACGGGGAACGAGCCCGTGACCGTCGACCTGAACGGCGGTGTCGGCGGCGACCCGGACGCGATCGCGAGCGAGCCGGATCGCGTCGTGAAGCTCGACCCCGCGAGCGCGTTCCCGCCGACGATCGTCTCCGGCGGCGACGGCAACGACACGATCGTCGGCCACGCCACCATCGGCACCGTCTTCCTCGCCGCCGCCGGAGCGGACGCGTTCACGGGCGGGGCGGAGGGCGACAGTTACATCTTTGGTCTCCTGTCGACGGCGCTCCCGACGACCGTCACCATCGACGACACGGCCGGCGACAACCGGCTCTCGTTCGACCGTCTCCCCTCCAACGACCCGGTGCTCGTCGATCTCACGAACGGTCTCGGCGGCAACGTCTTCGCCCGTAACCAGTCGAGCACCATCGTCGTCACGGGCGCGCCCGCGACGTGGGCCTCCTTCACCCGCATCTTCGGCACCGACGGCAACGACGACGTGACCGGCAACGCCAAGAACAACGTCTTCGTCGACTGCGCCGGCACCGACGTCTATCGCGGCGGCGACGGCGACGATCTCTTCGACGAGAAGACGAGTCTGCTTTCGGGATCGACGGGGCTCAACTTCGTCGATTGCGGCAACGACCGCTACGAGGGCGGTGACGGCGACGACGACTACCACCTCGCGTGCCGGCAGACGGCGTCGCTCGAGACGAAGACCCTGGTCGAGCTGCCGAACGAAGGCAGCGACCGCGTCTTCCACCCGCGCACGACGTGCGTCGCGGGGAGCACGGCGACCTACGATCTGCGGGACGACGAGATGGTGCGGGTCGGCCCGAGCGGCGGGGCGGCGCGGCAGATCGTCGTGACCGGCGCGCCGGGCCAGGCCGCGAGCTTCGAGAACGTGTTCGCAGGCTCGAACGCCGACACCGTGACCGGCAACGACGGCGACAACGATCTGAGCGGCGGCGGCACGAGCACGCTGCTCGCCGGCGGGCCGGGAAACGACACCTTCGGCGCCGCCGGCACCGTGACCTACGCGGCCGCACCCGGCCCGGTCCACGTGAACCTCGAGAGCGGCGTCGCCACCGGCGAAGGCACCGACGACGTGAGCGCCGTGACGCGCGTCATCGGATCGCCTTTCGGCGACACG
>DAIQBH010000332.1:0-4712 GCA_036781285.1 Thermodesulfobacteriota bacterium
GTTCACCGCGCTCTTCAGCTCGTTCTTTGTGGTTTCCTTTGCGTCGTGGAGACCGCTCCTGATCATTCGCTCCGCGTCGACCAAGCCGGTGTGCAGCGCATCCTTGGCCTCACGCAGCTCGGTCTGAACCAGGGTTTTCGCCTCGGTGAGCTGCTCGCCGAGGACCGCACGCACCTTCTGCTCGACCTCCTGCACCTCCTCACGAAGCGCCGTGCGGAGCGTGGAGGGACTGAGTCGCTCCTCCAGCGCGGCGACGGTCTCCGACAGGTTGTCACGCGTTTGCTCGATGTCCTGCTTGATGCGCGCTGCGTCTGCAGACTCGTCTACCGTCGCGCTGTTTTCGGGTTCAGTGCTCATCTCAACCTCGGCTTCCAACGCGGTCGGGCTGCAAGGTGCTCAGGGTTTCCTCCGGGAGGGGATCGATCTCCCGCAGAGCGCGCAGACCGACCTGCATCGTGAATATGCCCGTGATTGCCAGCACCCCGGCCACGATCCCGGCGGCCGCCCACAGCGGAAGCAACGGTTGGAGTGCCGCCAGAACGCAGACCAGCGCGGCGATGCCGCTCAAGTGCAGCAGCGCGCCGCCAGCGGTCACCATGGCCGCGTTGCGAGCGGCTTGGCGGGCCTTCTGCGTCATCTCGGCCGAAGCGAGCTGAAGCTCCTGCCGTACGAGCGCACTGGTGTCGCTGGCCAGCGCCCCGAACAGCTGGCCGATGCTGGCGTCGCCTTTCTCCTCCGGATTCATCGACCCGCCCTGGCCCCATGTCCCCGGTTGTTTGGCGATGCCGAATCACCCGCTTGGGAGCTGCGAAGGAAGCGCCCGCCGAGCAATCCGAGCAGAAGCGCGCCGCTCGTGAAGAGGACGGGCTCCCTGCGCGCGAACCGCTCGACGTCACCGACCATGTCGGTGAGGGACTTCTTCTGAAGGTAGCCCGACAGCCCCTCGATCCGTGAGGCGGCCCGGCCGAGGTAGTCGTTGACCATCGGCATGTCGGTGCCGGCCGCTATCGTCTGGCCAGAATGCCGCAGCGCCTCGGCGAACTGGCCGATGACCTCGACGGCGCGCTCCTTGCCGCCCGCGAGCTGTTGTTCGGCCGAGCGAGTAGCTTTGCCGGCCAGGTCGCTGGCGACTTGCTGCGCCTCCGATGTGAGAGTGCGTTCCTCGTCCCCGCCGTTTGCGCGGCCGCCGCGTTTCGGATCGTCGCGGACCGGTCCTTGACGCGACTGCGCCGACGGAGGGGTGGCGGATGTGGATTCGTGATTTTGGCTCATGCGCTTCCACCGAGCAGAACCTATGCCGTGGGATCGTCCACGACGACGCGGCTTCTCGGCTGCGCGATGGCTTCCGATTGTTACGCGCGGTGTAGAACCTGCTCGCGAGATCGGTGATCGCTTCGACCACAGCTGGAGCGGTGGCGATACGGCACGGCGTGATCGGCGTGTCGACATCCGTCGCGCGGATCGCTCCTGCCTGGAGCTGCGCGTACGCAGCGGACGCTGACCGGACGTCACCGTAGGGGAGATTCGGATGACCTCCCCGCTGCCAGCGTGTCTCGCCGGGCATCGCACTTGCAGCGCTACGGCCTCTGTGGCCATCGACGCAACGGACGACCGCCCGCACGGCGGCCCTGACGGACTGGAGATGCATCCGACCACCGAGCCGACGTCAGCGCGGACGTGGCGCGCGCTCGGCCGGGCCCTGCGGCATCCGCGATCCTTTCTCGGCCTCGTGGCGGCCCGCGTCCAGGAAGACGACGTCGCGACGGTCGCCGCGGCGCTCGCCTACTACTTCTTTCTGTCGCTCTTTCCGCTACTCATCCTCATATTGGCGCTCGCGAGCGTGTTGCCGATCGAGGGCCTGGAGACGTGGCTGCTCGCAAACGCCGAGCGGTCCCTACCGCCCGACGCGTACGGGATCGTCCAGCGCACCGTCGACGGTCTGCTCGCAGAGCCGCGCGGCGGACTACTGTCGTTTGCGGTAGTGCTCGCCCTGTGGACGTCGTCGGCTGCGTTCGCCGCGACGATGAACGGCTTGAACCGCGCCTATCGAGTCGAGGATGCGCGGAGCTGGTGGCGCGCCCGGCTCTACGCACTCGGGCTCACCCTCATGCTTTCGGTCTTGATGATCCTGGCGTTCGTGCTGACGGTCTTCGGCACGCAGCTGCAAGGGCTGATCGGCGCGGCGCTCGGGCCGACCGCGGAAACCGCCGCGCTCCTCACGCGCTGGATCGTCACGATTCTGGCGGTCCTCCTGACGGTCGCGGCGATCTACTACGCCGCGCCCGCGGTGGAGAAGGACTGGCAGTGGATCCGCCCCGGGTCGGTGCTGTTCGTCCTCGGGTTCTCCGCGACGTCGGCTGGGTTCTCGCTCTATGTCGATCGTTTCGGCGCCTACGACCGCACGTACGGCTCGCTCGGCGCCGTGATCGTGCTGCTCTTCTGGCTCTACCTGCTCGCGTTCTTCCTGCTGCTCGGAGGAGAGCTGAATGCGGTCCTCGAGCGCGCCACCGGTGCGAAGCCGAGGCTCAAGGAGGACGCCGTGGCGGTCGAGGATGCGGCGCCGCCGCACGCCGCGCACGATCGAGGCCGCGCGTCCCCCAGCTAGTTGGGCCCTTCTCGGCCGGACTTCTAGCGCGCCAGCGCCGCGAGCGACGCCTCGTAGCACCGGCGAAGGTCGGCGCGGTCCCGCGGCTCGGGTGCCGCGCAGGATGCCTGGCCCGCGATGATCTCCGCCTGCGCGAGCAGCGCGGCGCGGTCGGCGGGGCGGCGCACGCGCGCCGCTACCGACGCGATCGCTTGGAGCAGCGCCATCGACACCGCGACGCTCGACCGGGCGTGCTGGCGGATTTGATTCAGCGCGGCGTCGAGCAGCGCCTCGAACGTCCATGGGTATGCGATCACCCGCAGTCGGCCGGCTGCATCGCGCCGATACGGCGACGGAATGCGGCGATCGGCCAGACGGGCGAGCGCGGCGCCGAGACGCTCGACGCACTGGATCGCCGTGAACGGATCGTTGACTCCGGGCGACAGCGCCCGCACGGCGACCTCCACGAGCTGGTCGATCGCGAACTCGACGTCCTGGGCGACCGTTCGCTGCGACCCGACGACGGCGGTGTCGCGAATCGCCGCAGCGAGCGTGTCGTCGCAGCGCGCCGCGGGTCGAACCGACGCGATCGGCAGATGCGGCGCGCCGAAGTGACCGGGCCGCCGCAGGAGGTGCACGACGACGTCGTGCTCCACGGCCAGGCCCATCAGCCGCTCCTCGTCGATCACCTGCACATACCCCGTCCCCTCCGACGCCACGGGGCGGGCCTCCGACTGGCCGGTGCTCGGGGACGCCGCATCGTCGAGATCGCCCGCGCCAGGGACCGCCTCGACTCCGATCGTCTCCGGAAAGATCCGGTCGATCGCCTGCTCGAGCTCGGCGCCGACCGCCGCGATCACGTTCGGTGCCTGGATCGAGGTGGCCGCGTGGTGGATGAAGTAAATGAGGACGCCGAGGCTCGTGAGCGCCAGCGCGATCGCGACCGAGACGGACACGTGGGGCACGAACTCGGCGCCGCTGCTGCCGCGCACCGAGCGTACCACCAGGAGGCAGTACACGAAGGTCGCAATGAACGTCCCGAGCGTGACCTGATTGCCGAGGTCGCGCATGAAGTTTCGCAACAGGCGCGGCCCGAGCTGCGAGCTCGCGAGCGTCAGCGCGACGATCGTGATCGAGAAGACCACTCCCGCGACGGTGATCATCGCGGACGCGAGCGTCGAGAGCAGGGACCGCGCACCCTCGGCACTCCCGGTATAGATCCACGCGGCCGCGTCGAGCCGACGATCGCCGATGGCGTGATCCATCCAGACCATGCCGAACGCGAGCGCGGCGGCCGCCGCGGTCAACAGCGCGGGGACGAACCAGAAGTTGGTGCGTAGTCTCTCCCAGAGCGTGGCGAGCCGAGTCCGCATTCACCCGCGCCTCGCCGCCGGTGCGGGGCGGGACGTGGCGGCGGCGTCGCCCGCCGTGACGATCACGGTGCGCGTGGGGTACGGGAAGGCGATGCCGGCGCCGAGCAGCTCCTCGTAGAGGCGCTCGGTCACGCGCGATCTGGTCGCGAGCTCGTGGATGCGGGTCGGCGGGGAAGCCCAGAACCGTATCTGCAGGTCGTTGGTGAACTCGCCGACCGCGTGGAAGAGTACCTCGGGTGGCGGCTGGTCGAGCACGTCGTCGATGCCGCGCAGCGTCCGCATGATCACGTCGCGCGCGGTGCCGACGGGGGTCTGCTGGTCGATGCCGAGCGTGATCGTCGTGCGACGCTCCCCGTAGCCGGTCTTGTTCTCGATCGGCTCGGTGAACGCCTTGCCGTTCGGGATGTAGACTTTGATTCCGTCGTACGTCTTCAGCACCGTGGAGCGGAAGTTGATCTCCGCGACCGTTCCCTCGTAGCTCCCGGACTGAATCTGGTCCCCGACCCGGTATGGCCGGCGCCAGAGAATCAGGATGCCGGCGACGAAGTTCTCGATGATGTCCTTGAGCGCGAAGCCGAGGATGAGGCCGGTCACCCCGAGGCTCGTGATGATCTCGGTGAATTTGAACGTCGGCACCGCGATCCAGAGCGCGGCCAGCACGCCGAGCACGACGAGCAACGCATGGACGAGCGTCGTGGCCATGCGCACGAGCGTCGGGTCGTGACGGCCGAGCGCGCGGGCGACGAGGCGTCGCG
>DAIQBH010000332.1:4722-5016 GCA_036781285.1 Thermodesulfobacteriota bacterium
GGAGGAGGTGCCCCAGCGCGAGGAGGCGGAGGCCCGCAGTCGCGCGAGCCGCGCCAGCATCACGAACAACGACAGCGCGAGCAGGCTCGCCAAGAAGATCGGGAGCCGCTGCAAGAAAGCGGTGGTCCACGCGCCGAGGGACGCGGCGAAAAGCGCGAGCGGGTTCATCGCGACGCCCTCGTCGATACCGGAACGAGCGGCGGCCGGTCCGGCCGGGCGCGGGAGCGACGCGAGCGCACTGCCGCCTCTCGCTTCAGGGCGCCGCCCGGGGCGCCGTCGAGCGCTCGGGCGCGG
>DAIQBH010000333.1:0-5011 GCA_036781285.1 Thermodesulfobacteriota bacterium
AGGGGCTGTCGCTGCGCGTGGTGGCGGAGGGGATCGAGCACGAGGAGCAGCGCGGAGAGGAGGCCGGTCAGCGCCCGAGTGGATCGCGCCATCGGGTCGGCGGTAGCAGATCGCTTCTCCGCGAGCCAGTTTGGTGCCGTTCGCCTGGCATCACCGGCCGTCTTCCGTTACACCTTCCCCCTTTCCATCCACCCCCAGGAGGCAATCCATCATGGCAGAGGCCTACATCATCGATGCGGTGCGGACGCCCGTCGGTCGCCGGCGCGGCGGTCTCGCGACGGTGCATCCCGCCGACCTCGGCGCGCACGTGCTGCGCGCGCTCGTCGATCGCACCGGCATCGATCCCCGCGCCGTCGAGGACGTCGTGTTCGGATGCGTCGACACGATCGGTCCGCAGGCCGGCGACATCGCGCGGACGTGCTGGCTCGCCGCCGGACTCCCCGAGGAGGTGCCGGGTACCACCGTCGATCGGCAGTGCGGCTCGGCGCAGCAGGCCGTCCACTTCGCCTGCCAGGCGGTGATGAGCGGAACGTCCGATCTCGTCGTCGCGGGCGGCGTCCAGAACATGAGCATGATCCCGATCTCGTCGGCCATGCTCGCGGGCGAGGCCTACGGTTTCAGCGATCCGTTCTCGACGTCCAAAGGATGGATCGACCGCTACGGAACCCAGGAGGTGTCGCAGTTCCGGGCTGCCGAAATGATCGCCGAGAAGTGGGACTGCTCGCGCGAGGAGATGGAGCGCTTCGCGCTCGAGAGCCATCGTCGCGCGCTCCAGGCGATCGACGAGAAGCGGTTCGAACGCGAGATCGTGCCGCTGAACGGCGTGAGCGTCGACGAGGGGCCGCGGCGCGACACCACGCTGGAGAAGATGGCGACGCTGAAGACCCTCCAGGAGGGCGGCCGGCTCACGGCCGCCGTCTCGAGCCAGATCTCCGACGCGTCCGCGGCGCTCCTGATCGCTTCGGAGCGCGCCGTCAAGGAGCACGGCCTGAAGCCGCGGGCCCGCGTCCACCACCTGAGCGTCCGCGGCGCGGACCCGGTGTGGATGCTGACCGCCCCGATCCCCGCGACCGCGTACGCGCTCGGCAAGGCGGGCATGACCAAGAACGACATCGACCTCGTCGAGATCAACGAGGCCTTCGCCTCGGTCGTGCTGGCCTGGCAGAAGGAGACCGGCTTCGATCCCGCCAAGGTCAACGTCAACGGCGGCGCGATCGCGCTCGGCCACCCGCTCGGCGCCACCGGCGCGCGCCTCATGACGACGCTTCTCCACGAGCTCGAGCGCACCGGGGGCCGCTACGGCCTCCAGACGATGTGCGAGGGCGGCGGCCAGGCCAACGTCACCATCATCGAGCGGCTGTGAGCCGCTCGCCGAAGGAAGGGCTCCGATGAGCAAGGGGATCTGTGACGGTCGCGTCGTCATCATCACCGGCTCCGGCCGCGGCATCGGCCGCGCGCACGCGCTCGCCTTCGCGGCCGAAGGCGCCAAGGTGGTGGTGAACGACATCGGCACCGAGCTCGACGGCCGCGGCGAAGCGACCACGGGGCCGGCCGCCGAGGTGGTGGCCGCGATCCGCGCGGCCGGCGGGGAGGCCGTCGCGAACGGCGACGACGTCGCCGACTGGGACGGCGGCGCCCGACTCGTGAAGACGGCGCTCGACGCCTTCGGGCGCGTCGACGTCGTCGTCAACAACGCCGGCTTCGTCCGCGACCGGATGTTCGTCAGCACGTCCGAGGAAGAGTGGGATGCGGTCATCCGCGTGCACCTGAAGGGGCATTTCTGCGTGACCCGCCACGCGACGGCCCACTGGCGCGACCGCGCCAAAGCCGGCGACAAGCTCGACGCCCGCATCATCAATACGAGCTCCGGCGCGGGTCTTCAGGGCAGCATCGGGCAGGCGACGTACTCCGCGGCGAAGGCCGGCATCGCCGCGCTCACACTCGTGCAGGCCGCCGAGCTCCGCCGCTACGGCATCACGGCGAACGCGATCGCGCCCGCGGCGCGGACGCGCATGACCGAGACCGTCTTCGCCGAGATGATGGCGAAACCGGAGAGCGGCTTCGATGCGATGGCGCCCGAGAACGTCTCGCCGCTCGTCGTCTGGCTCGGCAGCGCCGAGTCGCGCGACGTGACCGGCCAGGTGTTCGAGATCGCCGGCGGCAAGCTCAACGTCGCCGACGGATGGCGAACGGGCCCCGGCGTCGACAAGGGGGCGCGCTTCGCCCCGGCCGAGCTCGGGGAGGTGGTGCGCGATCTGCTGGGCAAGGCGACGCCCGCGCAGAAGGTCTACGGCAGCTGAGCCGCGAGACGATCACGCGATGAACTTCGCTCTCGACGACGACCAGCGACAGCTCCGTGAGACGGCGCGCGCGTTTCTCGCCGCGCATGCCGGATCGGCCGAGGTCCGGACCGCGATGACGACGGAGCGCGGCTTCGACGCCACGCTCTGGCGGCGCATCGGCGGCGAGCTCGGCTGGCCGGCCGTGATCGTGCCCGAGGAGCACGGCGGGCTCGGGCTCGGCCAGGTCGAGCTGATGGTGTTGATGGAGGCGATGGGCGGTGCCCTCCTCTGCGCGCCCTTTTTCTCGACGGTCGGGCTCGGCGCGAACGCTCTGGTGACCGGCGGGACGCCGGCGCAGCAGGCGGAGTGGCTTCCCGGCGTCGCGGCCGGTACCACGACCGCGACGCTCGCCCACGCCGAGTCGGAGGGCCGCTGGGACGCCGACGGCATCCAGGCGACGGCACGGCCCGACGGTAGCCACGTCGTGCTCACGGGCCGGAAGTCGTTCGTCGTCGACGGACACACCGCGGATCTCCTCCTGGTCGCGGCGCGCGTCCCGGGATCGTCCGGCGCGGAGGGCATCCGGACGTACCTCGTTCCCGCCGGGACGCCCGGGGTCGAGCGGCGGGTCCTCGCGACGATGGACCAGACCCGGCGCCTCGCCGAGATCGAGCTCCGGGACGTGCGCGTCCCCGCGACGGCGCTGCTCGGCGGCGACGATCAGGGATGGCCGCTCCTCGCGACGATCCTCCAGCTCGCGACGGTGGCGCTCGCGGCCGAGCAGGTCGGAGGGGCCGAGCGCTGCCTCGATCTCGCGGTCGCGTACGCCGGCGAGCGCATCCAGTTCGGCCGCCCGATCGGGTCGTTCCAGGCGATCAAGCACAAGTGCGCCGACATGCTCATGCGGGTGGAGGCGGCGCGCTCGGCGAGCTATTTCGCGGCCTGCTGCGCCGCCGAACGGAACGCCGAGCTGCCGGTCGCGGCGTCGCTCGCGAAAGCCTACTGCTCGGACACGTACTTCCAGTGCGCGGCCGACTCGCTCCAGATCCACGGTGGCGTCGGGTTCACGTGGGAGTACGACGTGCACCTCTACTTCAAGCGCGCCAAGTCGAGCGAGGCGCTCCTCGGCGACGGCGCGTATCACCGCGAGCTCGTCGCCCGTCACCTCTCTCTATAGACAGCCGCGATCGCGCGGCTTCGCCCACCCGAGCGGCCGGCACCCCCGGGAAGCGACGACGCGCATGGCTCGCCGTCGCCGCTTCGTGCTAGGCACCCGCTACACCCCCCGAGGAGGCCGTCCCCCATGCAGCTCGTCCGTCACACCCTGCCCATGCTCGTCCTTGCGCTCCTGCTCATCGCTCCCTCCACCGGTGTCGCCGCGTGTGCCGGCGACTGCGGCACGGACCTCGCAACCGTGCCGAAAACCGTCGAGAAGTACGTGAAAGCGCGTTGGAAGAGCGTGCTCAAGTGCGCGAAGAAGGCCAATCCAGCGTGTCCGACGCCATGTCCGCTGCCGGACGGCACGCTCGACCCGTATCTTCTCTCCGCGAGCTGTAGCGCGCTCATTGCATGCAACCTCGACGCGCTCGCCGAGAGCGCCTACGACACGACGTGGGACGACGGCGGCGCGTGCGCGAGCACGGCCGCCACGACGTGCGGCAACGTCCGCGCCGCGACCGCCGGAAAGCTGGTTTCGACGAAGCTCACGCGCCGTCGCGCCAACAAGATGAACCTCTTTCCGAAGGACCTGGCGAAGTGTCAGGCGAAAGTCGCCAAGATCCCTGGTTGCGATTCCGGCATCTGCAACGACGCGCCGGACTGGGTTGACGGCATCTTCCCGCTCGCGATCTCGCCGACGGGCTACCAGGCTCTGCCGTTCACGGTGGCCACGCCCGGCGAAGGCGTCGCGACGCTGACGCTCGCGACCGTCGGCACCGACTGGGGCACCTTCGGATCCGAGTCCGTCGTCGTGACCTACGATCTCGACGGCGTGAAGCTCGGGCAGCTCGTGCTCTACGGGGGCGAGGCGCCGACCGAATACCGGGTGCTCCTCGGGGCGCTCACCGCGGGCGACCACACGATCGGGCTGCATCCGGAGAAGACCCTCAGCCCGAATCCGAAGGCCCCCGTGCTCGCGACCGCGGCCGCCGTCGTCGAGGCGATCCCCGCGGGCGACTCGCGCTACGACTTCACGCGCTTCGCCCCGATCGTTCTCGGCATCGACCAAGATCTGAATCCCGAGACGACCGCCAACGGCCTCCATGCCGGCAATGCCCGCAGCGACGTCCCCGTCGTCATGTACGCGAAGCCGATCCCGCAGGGCGGCTACACCACCTATCGCTATGTCCTCATCTGGTCGAACGAGGACAACGGCACCGGAACGGCACCGGACGTGCTGATCGCGAAGTTCGGGCGTACGACCGACATCGAGGGCATCGTCGAGGTCGACGTCGACCCGAGCGGGAATCCGCTCGAGTTCCGCTTCCGGCCCGACGAGACCGGCGTGCTTCCGGTGTTCCAGGGAAGCTTCCGCGACTCCCACCCGATCGTGCGGACGTCCACCGGCAACGGGCTCATCGAGGACGACGGCGCGTCAACGCTCGCGTTCGGGCTCGCGCCTTTCGCCTTCGACGATGCCGGCGTGCCGCGCGAGCTCGGGATGGATCTCGATCCGATCTCCTACGTGATCCAGGCGAAGGAGATGGTGCGCGAGGCCAAGGTCGAGAACC
>DAIQBH010000334.1:0-4988 GCA_036781285.1 Thermodesulfobacteriota bacterium
GCCGTCGGCGAGATGTCGACGAGCCGGACGAGCATCGGACGCGCGCGCCGCATGCGCTCGACGAGCAACGCGAGCTTCGCGCCACTGCCGCATCCGAGCTCGACCAGCGTCGTGAGGTCGGGCAAGGCCGCGCCGATCGCCTCGGCATGCCTTTCGAGCAGCATGCGCTCCGCGCTCGGAATGCGGTACCAGGGCAGATCGCAGATCGCCTCGAAGAGTTGCGACCCGAGGGCGTCGTAGAAGTACTTCGCCTGGAGCTGGCGCGGCCGCAGCTGCAGATCGCGGCGGACGTCCTCCGCGAACTCGCGGAGCGGACCGTCGAGCGCGGGGCGCGGGTCGAGGCGTCGGACGCCGGCGATCGGCGTCATGCGCGCACGCACCGGAAGGTGGCGTAGGGATAGGGGTACCGAGGACGAAACCAATTCCGCCAGCTGCGGCGAACGAGCTCGGATGCCGTCGCGGGTGAAGCGCCTTTCATCACGTAGTGCCCTCCGTCGAAGAAGTCCGTGGAATAGCGCTCGTACGAGGGGATCGGCGTGAAGCCGGGAAACGGCGCGAAGACGGTCGCGGTCCACTCCCAGCCGTTGCCCACCAGATCGTGGACACCCCAAGCGCTGGCCCCGTCCGGGTGCGACCCCACCGGGCACGGATCGAACGCCCCGAGCGCGAAGTTGCCGTGCCGCGCGGCCGGCGCGGCCGATCCCCAGGGGTAGGCACGCTCTTCACCATCCGGAGTGCCGAAGGCAGCTCGGTGGTACTCGGCCTCGGTCGGCAGGCGCTTGCCCTTCCAGCGCGCGAAGGCATCGGCCTCGGCGTGGCTCACGTAAACCGGCCACGCGGCGGGCAACGGCACTTCCTCGAACAGCGCCCGCCAGCGCCAGCACCCGTCGCGCCGGACCCAAAACGCCGGGTGGCGCAATCCTTCGCGCTCGCGCCACGCCCAGTTGTCCGCCGTCCACAGCGATGCCGTCTCATATCCACCGGCCTCGACGAACTCGAGGAAGTCGCGATTGGTGACGTCGTGCACGTCGATCGCGAACGCGGGCACGTCGACGCGCGTCGCCGGCAGCTCGTTGTCCCAGCCGAACGCGACCGCGTCGGGGTCGGCGCCGAGCGTCGCGCGGCCCGCGGGGATGTCGACCATGGCGGGCCGCGGTGGCTCGCCGCCGAGTACGGGTCGGTAGCCGGACGGCCGACGCAGCATCGCCGTCGGGAGGCGATGGAACATGTAGAGCAGGGTCTCGTGGTGCATCGCCTCGTGCTCGAGGATGGTGAACAGCGCGAGGCCGCGCCGCAGCACGGGATGATCGTCGCGGAGCAAGCCCTCGTTCCGAAACGCGTCCGCGACGGCACGATCGGTTGCGTCCGCAAACGCGAGGATGCGTTCGCGCGCCGGCCACGCGAGCGACGCATGCGTGGGGTCCGCGTTCTCGTCCGGATCGATGCCGCGCTCGAAGACGTCCTCCAGCTCGCCGTCCACGCCGGGAAGACCGAGGCCGCGCTTCACCAGCGTGTTCACGTTGAAGGCGGCGACGTGGCCCTCGTAGAAGGGCACCGCATGCCGCGCCTCGATCGGCTGCGCCCGATACCCCTCGTCCGTCAGGAGATCGAACCAGGCGCGCGAGCGGCGGCGGTTCCGCTGGAACCACGCGCGACATGCCGCGAGATCGACGCGGGGCGACGACATCCGCGTCATGCTGCGCCCCGTGCCGACCATAGGCAACCGTCCCGAGGGAGCGCGCCGCGGGACGGCAGCGCTCACATACCGAGGCGGGCCTTGCCCTCCGGCGAGATCATGTTGGGATTCCACGGCGGATCCCACACCACCTGCACGTGCGCCTCGGCGACGCCGGGCAACGCCTCGATGCGCCGCTGCGCGTCCATCGCGATCGACGGGCCCATACCGCACCCTTGCGCGGTGAGCGTCATCGACACGTCGACGGTGCTGCCGCCGGCCGGCGCTTCGCCGATCGTGAGATCGTAGACCAGCCCGAGGTCGACGATGTTCACGGGAATCTCCGGATCGTAGACGTTCTTGAGGGCCTCCCACACGGCCCCTTCGCTGACCCGTCCGTCGGCCGACGCCTCGGCGGCCGACTCCACTCGCCGCGGCTCCTTGCCGAGCGCGTCGGCATCGCGGTCCTGGACGCGGAACAAGCCGCCCATCGCCGGCACTTGCAGCGTGTACGTGTCCCCGAGCGCCTGCGTGATGATCGCGAGCGTTCCTTCTTCGATGGTGACCGTGTTGCCGTGCGGAATCTGGATCGCCTCGCAGGTGCGACGAATCGTGATCTGTTCGTAGCTCATGGGTTCTCCTTACCCCTCGCGTTGGGACACGACAACGCCGCGAGCGCCCTTTTCGTCCTCGACGCTTTCATGCCATAACGCGCGGTCACGAAGGGGGTCATCATGATCGTATCGAGTCGGAGTAAGGCTGCCGTCGCAGCGCTGGTGCTGTTGGTGGGTTTCGCCGGGTGCTCCGCACCGAGCGAGCCACTGAAGATCGCCGCGGTCGACCTCACGCACGAGATCGACGAGCACAACGACGCCCGTTCGGCCCGCGAGACGTTCGCGCCGACGAGCACCGTCTACGCCTCGATCGCGATGGAGGGCACCGGGAAAGGCAACCTCTCCGCGACGTGGACCGACCCGGGCGGCAAGGTCATCGCCGACCAGAAGCAGGACATCGATCCGACGAAGCCGCAGCGGTACGAGTTCCACATCGCGCCGCCCGAGGGCGGGCACCCGCTCGGCCGGTACAAGGTCGTCATCAAGCTGAACGGCGGCGGCGACGGCCACGGCAAGATCAAGAATCGCGAGTTCGAGATCCGGATCACGCAGTAGCCGTCGTGGAATCGCGCCCCCAGCACGCGGCGCCACCCTCCGCGACCCCGCCCGTTCCCGAGCCGCCCTTCGCCGAGCGGGTGCGGACGCTGTTGCACGTCGCGCGTGCGGGTACCCTGGCGACGCATTCGCGGAAGCAGGCCGGCTTCCCGTTCGCTTCGATCATGCCCTACGGCCTCGATGCAGACGGGCGCCCGATCTTTCTCATCAGCACGATGGCGATGCACACGCAGAATCTCGCGGCCGATCCGCGGGCGAGCCTGCTCGTGGCGCAACCCGGCTGGACCGAAGATCCGCTGGCGGGTGCGCGGGCCACGTTGATCGGCGAGGTGCGGCGCCTCGACGACGCGGGCAGCGTCCGCGACGCGTACCTGGCCCGCCATCCCAACGCGCGAAACTGGGTGGATTTCGACGACTTCGCGTTCCACCGGATGGACGTCGTCGACCTCTATTACGTGGCTGGATTCGGCGCGATGGGTTGGGTCGATGCCGGCGCGTACGGGTCCGCCGCTCCCGATCCGCTGGTCGACGTGGAGGACGCCATCGTCGGCCACATGAACGCCGACCACGCCGACGCGCTCGTCGCCTATTGCCAGCACTACGCGGGGCTCGTGGCCGAAAGCGCCACCATGACGAGCGTCGACCGCATGGGATTCCGCGTCCGAGCCAAGACCGGCGATCGCCTCCAGGGCGTGCGGATCAACTTCCCGACCGAGGTCCGGACGACCGAGGAAGCGCGGAAGGTCCTGGTCGGCATGCTGCGCGACGCCCGCACCGCCCTCGCCGCGCGCTGAGCCGTCGTCGCAGCGGCGGCACATCATGGGTTGACCCTCGTCCGGGACATATGTATCCCTCTATCCGGCTGAACGGATAGACATGCTCGCCTCGACCGCCCCGACCGTCCTTGCCCACCTCCCAGTGCTCGGCGACCTCACGCGGAGCCGCATCCTCCTGCTGCTCGAGCGCCAGGAGCTGACGGTCGCGGAGATCTGCTCGGTCATGCAAATCCCGCAGTCGACGGTCAGCCGGCATTTGAAGGCGCTCGCCGACGGAGGCTGGGTCACGGCGCGCGCCGAAGGCACGAGCCGGCTCTACCGCGGCCTCCGCGAAAGCATGGACCCGGCCGGACAGCGCCTGTGGGTGGTCGTGCGTGACGAGGTCGCCGACACCTCGAGCGCGCAGCAGGACGCCCGCCGCCTCGAACGCGTGCTCGCGGAGCGACGGTCCAAGTCCCAGGAGTTCTTCTCGACGTCCGCGGGGCAGTGGGACAAGCTTCGCGCCGAGCTCTTCGGCCAGTCGTTCCACCTCTCGGCGATGCTCGGCCTCCTCGATCCGGAATGGGTCGTCGGCGATCTCGGATGCGGCACCGGGCAAGTCGCCGAGGCCCTGGCACCGTGGGTCCGGCGCGTGATCGCCGTCGACGAATCGACGGCGATGCTCCAGGCCGCCAAACGCCGCGTCCGAACGCTCGCCAACGTCGAGGTGCGGCGCGGCGCGCTCGAGTCGCTGCCGATCGACACGGCCTCACTCGACGCGGTGACCTGCGTGCTCGTCCTCCACCACTTGCCGGCGCCGGAACGCGCCTTGGCCGAAGCGGCCCGCGTCCTCCGTCCCGGCGGACGTTTGCTGCTGACCGACATGATGCCCCACGATCGCGAGGTCTACCGTCACCAGATGGGCCACGTCTGGCTCGGATTCTCGGAGGCCGAGATCGTCCGCTACCTCGACGAGGCGGGGTTCGAGGCGACGCGCCTCGTGCCGCTGCCACCCGAGTCGACGGCGCAAGGACCGACGCTCTTTGCCGCCGCCGCCCTCAGAAGCCTCACCCTGCCGGCCGCTCGCCCACGAGCGACCGTGCGCCCCACACCAACGAACGAAGGAGAATCACGATGAGCATGCCTGCAACGAAATCCACGTCGGCCTTCGGCGAGGCCGCCGCGAAGGGCCGCGTCCCGTACAAGGTCGCCGATCTGTCGCTCGCCGACTTCGGCCGCCGCGAGATCCGCCTCGCCGAGCAGGAGATGCCGGGCCTGATGGCGCTCCGCGCCCGCTACAAGGGCAAGAGCCCGCTGTCCGGCGCGAAGGTCATGGGCAGCCTGCACATGACGATCCAGACCGCGGTCCTGATCGAAACGCTGGTCGAC
>DAIQBH010000335.1:0-4976 GCA_036781285.1 Thermodesulfobacteriota bacterium
CGTCGTCCAGACGAGCGTGATCGCCCGCGCCGAATACTGGAACGCGGCGAGCCAGTCGCGGAGACCGCGCGCCGCCGGCTCGGGTGCGGCCGCCCGCGCGTGCGGGGTCGCGGTCGTCATGCGCGGGAGTCCACGAGGTCGATGGACTCGGGTCGGCGGCTCCGAGATAAGCCCGTCATCGGCCCACGATCGACCTCGACCGAGGTCAGCGAAAGGAGCTCACGATGGGTGCGTTCGAAACGATCACGCAGTACGGCCGGATGCTCGAGAACCTCGATGCCTGGCTTCAGAAGGCGGTCGCGTACGGGCAGGAGAAGGGGTTCGACCCCGAGATCCTGACCGCCGCCCGCCTCGCCCCCGATCAGTACTCGCTCGTCCAACAGGTGCAGTCCGCCTGCGACGCCGCCAAGTACGCGGCGGCCTACCTCGCGGGCCAGAAGGCCCCCTCGCATCCCGACACGGAGACGACCGTCGCCGATCTCCGGGCCCGCATCGCGACCTGCGTCGCGTACCTGAAAGGCTTCAAGGCCGGCGACTTCACCGGCGCCGAGGAGCGGCGCGTCGCCCCGCCCTGGATGGGCGGCAGCTCGGTGCGTGGCGAAACCTACATGCATCGCATCAGCGTCCCGAACTTCTACTTTCACGTCACCACCGCCTACGCGATCCTGCGCCACAACGGCGTCGTCCTCGGCAAGGCCGACTTCGTCGGCGTCCGCACCTGGGAGGAGTTCGGCGAGTAGCCCCCGCGGGCGGCGTGCGCGGCTCCGCTTGCGCGCGCCGCCCCGCTCGGCGGAAAAGGACCGTCATGAACGATCGAGTCAGCATCGCCATCGCCGACGGCATCGCCGACGTCCGGTTGAACCGCCCCGACAAGATGAACGCCCTCGACCCGGCGATGTTCACCGGCATCGCCGAGGCCGGCGCGACGCTCGGCGCCGCGGCAGGCGTCCGGGTCGTCGTGCTCTCGGGCGCGGGCCGCGCGTTCTGCGCCGGCCTCGACATGGGAAGCTTCACCGGGCTCGCGAGCGGCGGATCCGGGTCGCTCGAGGGCCGCTCGCACGGCGACGCGAACCTCTTCCAGCACGTCGCCTGGCTCTGGCGGCAGCTGCCCGTGCCCGTCATCGCCGCCGTCCACGGCGTCGCCTTCGGCGGCGGGTTCCAGATCATGCTCGGCGCCGACGTCCGGATCGCCGCCCCCGACACCAAGCTCTCGATCATGGAGATCAAGTGGGGGCTCGTGCCGGACATGGCCGGGATCGCGCTCACCCGCGGCCTCATGCGGGACGACGTGCTCCGCGAGCTCACGTTCACCGGCCGCGTCTTCAGCGCCGCCGAGGGCGCCGGCTACGGCTGCGTGACGCGCGTCGACCCCGAGCCGCTCGCCGCGGCCATGACGCTCGCGCGCGAGATCGCGGGCAAGAGCCCCGACGCCGTCCGCGGCGCGAAGCGGCTCTACAACCAGGCCCTCGAAACCGACGCCGCTGCGCTGCTGCGCTCCGAGAGTCGCGAGCAGAAAGCCCTCATCGGCACGCCCAATCAGATGGAGGCCGTCATGGCGAACATCGAGAAGCGCGCGCCGGCCTTCCGCGACCCCGCATGACGGAGCCCGCGGGCGGCGCGATCCCACCGCTCGGTACGCTGGTCGCGCGCGGGGTCCGGAAGCGCTGCCCGCGCTGCGGCGAGGGTCCCCTCTTCAAACGGCTCAACATCATGCACGACCGCTGCTCCGCCTGCGGCGTCCGATATCTGGAGGACCAGGGCGACGTCTTCGGCTACCTCTTCGTACTCGACCGCGTGCTCTTCCTCGTCCCGTTGATCGGAATGGTGTTCCTGCGCCTGTGGGTCCCGAACGCCACCTGGTTCTACGTCGTCTGGGCGATTGCGATGCTCGCGCTGGTCTTCACGCTGCCGCAGCGCACGGGCATCAGCGTCGCCCTCGACTACTGGGTGCGTCTCCGCCGTGCCGAGCGCGGGCTGTAGCGACTACGCCGGGCCGTCGACGATCGTCTTCGTGTTGACGAATTCTCGCAGGCCGACGACCGCGAGCTCGCGACCGTAGCCCGACCGCTTCACCCCGCCGAACGGCAGGCGCGGGTCGGACGCGACCATCGCGTTCACGAACGTCATGCCGCAGGCGAGCTCGCGGACGAAGCGCTCGCGCTCCGCCGGGTCGCGCGTCCACACGCTCGAGGCGAGGCCGTACGGCGTATCGTTCGCGCGCGCGATCGCCGCGTCGACGTCGCGCACGCGCTCGACGACGGCGACCGGCCCGAAGATCTCCTCGCGCGCGACCGGCGCCGCCGGCGGCAGGTCGGCGAGGACCGTCGGGGCGTAGAACCACCCCGGCCCGTCGAGCTTCCGACCGCCGAGCAGCACCCGCGCGCCCGCCGCGACCGCGGCGTCGACCTGGCGGACGAGCGCATCTCGGCCCGCGGCGAGCGCCAGCGGGCCGACGTCGGTGTCGTCCCGCGCGGGATCGCCGACGCGCAGGCGGGCCATGCCCGCGACGAACGCGTCGAGGAACGCGTCGTACACCCCGGTGTGGACGAGGAAACGCTTCGCCGCGATGCACGACTGGCCGTTGTTGATCGTCCGCGCCTCGACCCCGGTCGCGGCCGCCTTCGCGACGTCCGCGCTCGGCATCACGATGAACGGATCGCTGCCGCCGAGCTCGAGCACCGTCTTCTTCAGATGCCGGCCGCCGGCGGCGGCAACCGCGCTGCCGGCGCCCTCGCTGCCGGTGAGGGTCACGGCCGCGACCCGCGGGTCCGCGATCACGTCCGCGACGGCCCCGGCTTCGATCACGAGCGCCTGGAAGGCCCCGTCCGGGAACCCGGCGCGGGCGACGACGTCCTCCAGCGCGAGCGCGCACTGCGGCACGTTCGAGGCGTGCTTCAGAAGGCCGACGTTCCCCGCCATGAGCGCCGGCGCCGCGAAGCGCACGACCTGCCAGTACGGAAAGTTCCACGGCATCACCGCGAGGATCGCGCCGAGCGGCAGGTAGACGACGCTGCTCGGCGACGCCGCGCCCGCGATGCCCTCGTCGGCGAGCATCGCCGGCGCGTGCTCGGCGTACCAGCGGCAGCCGAGCGCGCATTTCTCCAGCTCGCCGCGTGCGGCGCGGATCGTCTTCCCCATTTCCACCACCGCGAGGCGCGCGAGCGTCTCACGCTCCGCGTCGAGAATATCCGCGAACCGCCGCAGTCCCGCGGCGCGGTCGGCCAATGGTGTCCTGCGATGCGTTTCGAACGCTGAAGCGGCCCGCGCCAGACGCCGCTCGATCTCGGCGGCGTCGTGCGGCGCGAACGTGCGGAGCGTCTTCCCCGTGCTCGGGTCGATGGTCGCGATGGCCATGCGGCGACCCTAACAGTCAGCGCCTCCGTACCCCACGGGGCGGGCGCGGCGGCCCGATCGCGTCGAGGAACTCGTCGACGGCGAGGAGCGCGGCCGCCATCTCGCCCGCCTCGGTCGCGAGCCGGCGCGCCGCCGCCTGCTTGAGCTTGCGGCGCGCCGGTGGCTCCGCGCTCGCGAAATCCCACGCGGGCTCGGCGGCGAGCGTCGCCAGCCGGCGATCGAGCGTGCGGCTCGCGCGGCGCAGGGCGCGCAGGCGCTCGTGGCGCTCGGCGAGCGAGAGCGTCGGACCTGCCGGCGCGCGCGCCCCCGTTGGCGCGTCTCCGCTCATCGCATCGGCGCCGTTCGCGGCGACCGTCTCGATCCAGGTCGCGAGCGCGAGGAGACGTTCGAGGCTCCGGATCGCGTACGCCGCCTGCACCTCGGCCCAGATCGATCGCAAGCGTGCGGCCGGGAGATCGCGGAGCACGTGCGGCGAATCCGGGTGCAGGCTCCGGGCGAGATCGCGGTAGAGCCCGACGAGGCGCTGCCGATCGGGCTCGGCCCCCGCGTCGCGGGTCACGCCGCCGGCCGCAGCCGCCTTGCGGTCGCGCGCGGACTGCTTCCGCTCGGCCCGCTTGCGGTCCCGCTTGGCCCGGCGCCGCGCCTCGACCGCGTCGGGATCCTCGGTCGCGGGTCCGCGCCGGCGCGATCCGCCCTCCGGCCCTGGCGCGCTCGCGACCTCCTGGATGACCCACAGCGCCTCACGGGCGTGCAGCCCTTCGACCTCCATCAGCTCGCTGACCCGTGCCGCAAACATCTGGCGCGCGCGGAGCGCGAGCGCGAGCTCCTCGACCCGCGTCACCGCCGGCCCGAGCTCGAGACGGAGCCACGCCTCGTAGGCCGGACGCTCGACGTCCTCGTAGCGCCGGAGCCGCGCTTCCAGCCGGGCGAGCTCCGTCCGCTCGGACGCCTCCTCGCGCGCGAGCCGTCGCAGCACCTGCCGCACGTCCACCACCACCGGAAGCTTCGCGCT
Organism: Thermodesulfobacteriota bacterium; assembly: GCA_036781285.1. Classification (GTDB taxonomy): domain Bacteria; phylum Desulfobacterota; class Binatia; order UTPRO1; family UTPRO1; genus UTPRO1. Next base: position 4,367 of record DAIQBH010000335.1, read on the forward strand.
CGATCCACCCATCGACGGCCGATTCTGATACAAGCCCGCGGCATGAAAGAGCCAGCGCCCCCGATCGAGCGTCTCTCTTCTCCCTCCGACATCGCCGCGTTCGCCGACGCCGCCCGCACCGCCGGCCGGATCGGGCTCGACACCGAGTTCCTCTGGGAACGGACGTACGCGCCCGTGCCCTGCCTCGCGCAGATCGCGACCGCGGATCGCATCGTGATCATCGACCCGATCGAGGGCGGGGACCTGGCGCCCATCGCCCAGCTCGTGGCCGATCCGGCCGTCGAGGTGATCATGCACGCGCCGGCGGCCGACCTGGTGCTCTTCGCGCGTCGGTTCGGCATCCGCCCCACGCGCGTCTTCGACGTGCAGATCATCGCCGGGTTCGTCGGACACGGCACGTCGCTGGCGTACGATCGCCTCGTCGAACGCGTGCTGCGGGTCCGCCTCGTCCACAACGAGACCTTCAGCAACTGGGTGAAGCGCCCCCTTTCGCCGACCCAGATCGCGTACGCCGCCGATGACGTCCGGCACTTGCACGCCATCCACGCCGCGTTGACGCGCGATCTCGCCGCGCGCGGCCGGACTGCGTGGGCCGAGGCCGAGCTCGCCC
>DAIQBH010000336.1:0-4921 GCA_036781285.1 Thermodesulfobacteriota bacterium
CATCTTCGGCGACTGCGATCCGATGAAGATCGTCTACTACGGAAACTACTTTCGCCTCTTCGAGATCGGCCGCGCCGAGCTCTTCCGCCGCCTCGGCCACCCCTTCGCGGTCTACATCGCGCGCGGGCTCTACCTCGGCGTGATCGCGACGAGCTGCCGCTACCGCCGGCCGTCGTACTACGACGACGATCTCGTCATCTTCGCCGCGGTGACCGACCTCCGTGGCGCCCGCATCACGATCAGCTACGAGATCCGCGGCCCCGACGGCGAGCTTCGCGTGGAGGGCTCGACCACCCACGCCGTGATCGGCGACGACGGCAGGCCGCAGCGTATTCCGCGCGAGTTCTACGACGCCGCGCGCGAGCTCCAGGCCGGGCTCATCCGCACCTGAGCGAGAGCCTCACTCGTCGGCGACGCCGGAGGTGTGAAGGCCGCACTCCTCCGCGCGGCCGTCGAAGCGCGCGTTCTTGTCACCGTCGCCGCCGCCACCAGGGACGGCGCTGCTGGAATGCCAATCGCCGACGCGCGTGTAGCCCTTCTCCCAGAGCGGATGCTGCGGCAGGCCGTAGTGCTCCATGTAGTAGTACACGTCTTGCGAGCGCCAGCGCAGGATCGGGTGCACCTTGAAGATGCCGTCCTGGAACGTGACGGGGTCGAGCGTGCTCCGAAACGTCGTCTGATCGCCCCGGAGCCCGGCGATCCACGCCCGCGCGTCGAGCTCGGTGAGCGCGCGCCGCATCGGCTCGACCTTGCGGATGCGGTGGTACTCGTCGAGATCGGTCTCCCAGAGCTTGCCGAGGCGGCGCTCCATGTCGGCCGGAGCCTCGGGCGCCGCGTAGCGACGAACGTCGAGCCGCAGGCGTTCGGTGAGCTCGGCGGCGTAGCGATAGGTTTCCGGGAGGAGATACCCCGTGTCGACGAAGACGACCGGCACGTGCGGCAGCATCCGGCTGACCAGGTGCAGGATCACCGCACTCTGGATGCCGAAGCTCGTGCTCACGACGAGGTGCGAGCCGAACGTGCGGTCGGCCCACGCCACCTCGGCCCGCGTTGCCTCTTCCAAGGCCTCGCGGTTGAACGTCTGCACGCGCTTCGGGTCGAAGAGCTCCATCCGTGGATGCTTGCCAGAAGCGCCGGATCTACGAAACCGGCGCCACTGCGCCGGACGAAACCGGCGCCGCCGCGCCGGACGAAACCGGCGCCGCCGCGCCGGACGAAACCGGCGCCTCGGCGGCATCGACGCACGGCTCCGAGTCCACGACGCGGCAATCGGGATCGCCAGGATCGGAGTCGTCGCAGTCGAGCGTCTCGACGGTGCAGTCCCGAACGCGAGTGCAGCGCCCTTCCTCGTCGATGTCGCCGTCGCCGTCGATCTCGGTTTCGTAGTAGCACTCGTCGACGTCGCGCCGGATCGTCTGGCGGCCCGGCCCGCCCGCGAGCGGGTACTCGATCGTGGTCGAGGTCTCACCGAACGTGCATTTCGTTTCGTACTCGGTCTCGTCGAAGAAGTAATCGGCGTCCGTCTTGCACTCGTCGATCTCGCACTCCTCGACCTCGCGGCACGTGCCCCCACGGCACTCGCTCTCCCGCACGAAGCACTCGGTGAACGAGCTTTCCGAATCGGAATCGCCGCAGCCGTAGGCCAGCACCGCGACGACGACGAGCATCACTACGCGTTTCGGCATGATCGATCGCCCTTTCCGGCGCTTCCGTGGCATGGGGGCGCCGCGTGTGGCAAGCAGCACCCGAGGAGAACGCGCCATGCGAATGCTGCACACCATGCTTCGGGTAGGCAACCTCGACCGCTCACTCGCTTTCTACACGGAGCTGCTCGGCATGCGTCTCCTGCGAAGGAAGGACTACCCCGGCGGGCGGTTCACCCTCGCCTTCATCGGCTACGGCGACGAGGCCGACCACACCGTCATCGAGCTCACGCACAACTGGGACACCGACCGCTACGACATCGGCTCGGGCTTCGGGCACGTCGCCCTCGGGGTTCCCGACATCTACAAGACGTGCGACGAGCTGCGCGCGAAGGGCGCCAAGATCACGCGCGAGCCGGGGCCCATGAAGCATGGCACCACCGAGATCGCGTTCATCGAAGACCCGGACGGGTACAAGATCGAGCTGATCCAGCAGAAGTGACGCGTCTCGTCGGTGCGACGGCGCCCCGCGCGTCGGTGCGACGGCGGCCGTCGGGAAACGCGCGCGGTGGAGGTGTCGCCGGCGGGTCCTACGGCAGCGTCGCGGGAGCTCGGCGCATCGCGGAACGACGTAGGCTCCAGACTGACGCGACGGTGCCGGGCGCATGGAAGCTCGCAGCGCCATCGCAGGCTCCGCGGTCGAGCTTGCGTTTCCGCTCCTCTCCGAGATCGGACCCGCCGGTCGACACCTCCACCGCGCGCCGTCATCGCCGGAGCTCGGAAGACTCGCTCCACGAACGCAGCGCGGACTCCATGATGGGCGATGCGTCTTCGCGAGCTGCGGTGGTGTGGGCGGATGGTGGAGGGCTCGGCGGCGGGTCCGATCTCGGTCAGGAGCGGAAACGCAAGCTCTGCCGCGGAGCCTGCGATGGCGCTGCGAGCTTCCATGCGCCTCGCTGCGGCGAAGGAACTGGGAGCCCGCGCCGCTTGCGACGCGCCGAAGTCGCGCGACGGCTCCGTAGGGCCCGCCGCCGAGCCCTCCACCAGCCGCGTTTCCCGACGGTCGCCGTCGCGGCGGCTCAGCGAAGAGCCGCTGATGCGATGTGCCGCTACGGGCCGGCGAATTCGAGGCGGGCGTAGAAGGCGTTCTGGCCGGAGTGGTCGAAGCTGAGCGGTCCGGTCCCGAAGATGCGCATGACGGCCGTCTTCGCCGCTTTCACGCTGCGCCAGATGAATCCCTTCGGCAGGTTCACGCGCACGTCCTGCTCCTCGCCCGAGACCGGGTTCACGAACGGCGCCATCGCGACCTCGACCGCGCCGGGGATACGAAAGCTGCTCCGCCGCCCGTCGACGACGAACTCGATCGGCGCGAACACCGGGTCCTCGATCGTCGCCATCGTTCCGGCGAAGAGCTCGAACGCGCCGTTGCCTTTGGCCTTCCCGGTGAAGATGCGGACGATCGCGTCGCGCTGCGCCGGCGTCGCGGCCTCGGAGACGTAGAGGCGCAGCGTTCCGCCTCCTTGATGAATCGATTTCGGCCAGGCGGCGACGTAGACGACGTCGATGCCGGCGAGCTTCGTGCGTCCGTAGTTGCCGTCGCGGATGTGGTAGCCGACGATCGCTTCGCAGTACCCGTCGGTCGGATAGCCGCTGAAGTTGCACGGGCAGCCGTAGTTACAGTTGCACGCTTCGACGTAGTCCGTGAGCAGCTTCCAGCGCTCGATCTTGTCCGGCGCGGAATTGGTCTTGGCCTTCACCATGGGGCTTCGGGGCCGAGATAGCACCGCGCGCATCGCGTGGTCCACCCGACGCGCGTCCGCTCGCTTGTCACGCACGGCATGCGCACGTATCGTCACCGCGCCATGGGTCCCGTCGCCGATACGTCCACCCTCGAAGCCGAGCGCTGGCGCGCCCGTGCGCTGCTCAATCGCTGGATTTTCCGCGGCATGCTGTTCTCGATGGGGACGATCGCGGTGATCCTGCACCGCGTGCTGCCGTCCAAGAGCGTCGCCTGGGCGTTCGCGCGCCTCTCGGCGCGGAACCTGGCCCGGCTCTGCGGCGTCCGCGTCCACGTGCACGGGCTCGAGCATCTCCAGGGACCCGGTCCATACGTCTTCGCGCCGAATCATCAGAGCAACTTCGACATCGCGGCGCTCCTCGGCTACCTGCCCGGCGAGAACCGGTTCGTCGCCAAGAAGGAGCTCTTCGGCGAGCCCGTCCTCGGTACCGTGCTCCGTACGATGGGAATGATTCCCGTCGACCGCGACAACCCCCTCGAGGCGATCGACCTCCTGAACGAGGCCGCCCGGAACGGGTCGTCGCTCGTGATCTTCCCGGAAGGGACCCGGAGCCGCGACGGTCAGCTGCTCCCCTTCAAGAAGGGCCCCTTCATCGCGGCCATCCACCTGAAGCTCCCGCTCGTCCCCGTCGTCTGCTTCGGAACGAGCGCGGTCATGCCGAAGGGCGGCTATCTCTCGATCGTGCCGGGCGACGTCGACGTCTACATCGAGCCGCCGATCGCGACCGACGCGCTCGGCTACGACGACCGCACCGCGCTCCGCGATCGCGTCCGCGGCATCATCGCCGCGCGTCTCGCCGCGGCCGAACGCCCCGAGAAGAGCTGACGCGCGGCCGCCGGGCGCGCCGACGGCGGCGCCGCGACGGCGGTTCGACGTCGCGGCCTACGGAACGCTGACCGCGATCGTGTAGGGCAGGATCAAGGCCCCGAGGCCTGGGAGGCCCGCCACGTTGTTCACGGCCGAAGCGCCCGTCGGCGCGATGCAGAAGTCGCCGGCGTACTCTCCACCGGCCGGTCCGGGCGTGCCGGTTCGGGTGACGGTCGGAAGGAAGCACCGGCGATTGGCGGTGACGCACGTTCCCGTCAGCGGGCAATCGGCCACCTGGGTCGGAACCGTGCAGCCGCGGAATTGCTCCGGTGCCGCGCAGTTGCTGTCGACGGGTCCCTCCGGGCAGACACCTTGATCGCCGCCGGCGTCGGCGCAGGCGCCGCTTCCCATGACGCTGGTGTCTTCGAGGCACGCGTCCGGCCGCGTCGGCTCACCGGGGCGCAGACAGAGTCCGCCGCCGGGACATTGCGACGCGGCCGCGCACGGGGCGCCGGCGTTCGTACCGCCGATGCAGCGCCGGCCGCCGCAAATGCCGGGAGCGCCGCCGCTCGGCGGACAGTCGGCATTGCTCGCGCACGGCTGGGCATCGACGTTGTTGCAGGTGTCGCAGAAGCACTTCTGGGCGCCGAAGCCGGTGGCACTACAGCTCGG
>DAIQBH010000337.1:0-4908 GCA_036781285.1 Thermodesulfobacteriota bacterium
GCTCACTCCCTGCGCGCCGATCACGAGATCGTTCGCCAGGCTCCGAAAGGCCACGAGACGCCCGTCGGCAGACAGTGATGGTTCCGAGCTCTCTCCGGGATCGGCATGGCGCCCGTAGGAGTCGACGCTCGCTCGCACGGTCGCGATGCCGCCGGGTTCGTCGAAGACGCCGTTGCCGTCGACGTCGCGGTCGTGCACGAAGACATCGTCCGCGCCATTGGTATCACCCGCGACGAGATCCGCTGCCGAGCTCCGGAACGCCACGATGCGGCCATCCGCCGAGATGGCAGGCTCGAAACTCGAATCCGCGCCCTGGATTCCAGAGGATCGCACGCTCACGCGCACCGTCGTCGTGGCGGCTGCCTCGTCGAAGACACCGTCGCCATCGGCGTCACGATCGTGCACGAAGACGTCGTCCGCGCCGTTCGTGTCCCCGAGCACCAGACCGACATTCGGTGCGCCGCCGACGAACGCGACGAAACGGCCGTCGGCCGAGATGGCGGGGTTTGCATGGCTGCCGTCGAGTCCACCGAAGGACTGCCCGCCCGTCGACGTGAGGCTGACGCGCACGGTCGTGGCGGAATCCCGATCGAAGACGAAGATGTCCGAGATGCCGTTCGTATCGACACCGGCGGGAAGCAAGTTGCTGGCGGGGCTTTGAAACGCCACGAATCTACCTGTCGCCGAGATGGCGGCATCGATGCTGTCGCCGTTGGGCATCCCGCCGCCCACGGCGACGCTCACGCGCGCCGTCGTGCCGGCCGTCAGGTCACGAACGAAAACAGCCGGCAGATCCAGGGGAGTTTCACGAGCGTCGAAGGAGACAAATCGACCGTCGGCCGAAATCGCCGGGCGTCGGCTTGCGGTCGCGAACTCCGAACCATCGGGTCGAAGGCTGGCTCGACTGTTCTCCACACCGCCCTCTTCGTCGAAAACGCCGTTGCCGTCGGCGTCCCGGTCACGGACGTAGATGTCGGTCACGCCGTTCGTGTCCTCGTCGAGGTCCGGCAAGAGATTCGTCGCATTGCTTTCGAACACTACGTAACGGCCATCGGCCGATACGGACGGCACCCCACTCGATCCGTTCGCCGTGACGCCGGCCGATCGCAGGCTGACCAGATTGGTTTCCTGAACCGCGTGTCCGGACTCGGGCGAGCGAAAGAACGCCAAGCCGGACGAAAGAGCGACGCTGCGGCCGTTCACCAAGGGCGCCGCGTCCACGACGAGCGGCGGCGAGGTCGGCGTGATCTCTCCAGCGCTGATACCGAATACCCGCAGGAACGCATCCCCGGCATCCCCGTCCCCGTTCTGCTGACACGGCGTCCCGGGCGTCGGCTCGTTGGTGGTCGCCTCCGACTCGAGAAAGGCGACGACGTCCCCGTCCGCGACGACCGCCGGAAAGCGGAACGGCGGCCGCAGGACCCGCACCACCGCGCGTCCCTCCGGCACGCACGTGCCCCCCGGGCAATCCCCGTCGTTCGCACAGGGCTCGCCAGCGGCCAACCCCGACGCGCAGACCGTGCCGCCGAGGCCGCAGCCCGGTGTCGTCCCCAAGGGAATGACCTCACCCGTCGCCCGGTCTCGAAGGGTCGTCACGAAGTCGAGCACGTCGCCGTCGCCGTTGCGATCACGAGACGCGATCGCCTCGTTGAACGTCAGCGCCAACGTGTCGGCGCTGGTCTCGATCCCCTCGAGCGGCACCGGCGCGCGCGCGCTCATCGAATAGGTGACGCAGGATCCCGGTCCCCCGGCGCAGTCGTCGCTATCCTCGCAACTCACGCTCTCCTGGCCATGGCAAAACCCGGGACCGGTACGTGGAAAGACCACCGGACCCTCGTAGCGGTCGCCCGGGAAGAATTCCGAGAAATCGGGAAGAACCGCGGCGCCACACTCACCGTCGGGACACTCGGCATCGCCGGCGCAAAGCGCTCCGCTCGCCGTTCCGCCCTCGCACACGGCCGGCTGCGTACAGGCTCCGCCGGTACAGTCGTCGTCGTTGCCGCACGGCGTCCCGTCGTCCGCTCCACCGGCGCAGCGCAGAAACGCGCCGCTTCGCCGCGCGAATCGGAGGATCGTGTACGGGGCATCGGCGGACCCGAAGAGCGTGAGAACGTTCGGCGAAGCCGAGACGTCGCGCTGCGGCTCGAAGATCGTCGGCAAACGCCCACCCTCCGGCGTGAACGAGCCTAGAAAGGACGGAGGAATCTGAATCGGCAGGCCAAGGGTCGCCTTCAGGAGCCGCGGGACCGGCACGGAGCCGTCACGAACGAGGACACCTTGCCAATCCATGGGAAGAAGCGCGTTGCCGGCTGAATCGAGGGTGAAGCGCAGCTCGGGCGCTGGACCGAGGCAGGGCGGGTCCTCGTTCAGACATTGCGCCTGGAAATCGTTGGGCGGCGGCAGCGCGGTGAAGCTCGGAAAGATCGGATGCGGAATGGTGCCGCACGTCCCGTCGGTCGCGAAGTAGCGGTCGACGCAGGCGTGCAGCCCCTGTTGCTGCGCGCAGGGCACACTACCGAGGTTGCAGGGCAAGGCTTCCTCGACATCTCCGATCCCAATCGCGGCGGGTCCAGCGAGCGTGTAGTCGTCCGACTCGTCCGCGACGAGAGCGTCGGTGTCGGGAAATCGAAAACTGAGATAGCGGCCATCAACCCGATCCACGAACTGGAGTCCGGCCTCGGCGCCGGAAACGCAGTTTGTCTTGAAGTCGACGCCAAGCGTCGTCTCACACGTGGTCCGTGCCGCATCGAGTTGGCTACAGCTCCCGTTGGTCAGGACCACCGCGCGTCGTGGCGCCATGGGGTCACGCGGAGTGAAGACGACCGTGACCACGAGCCCGTCCGCCGTCGCCGGGAATGGCACCGCGGCGAAGTCACACGGTCGGGCTCGCACCTCGACCCGCTCCCCGGGCGCCGCGAACGGTCGGTTCGTCGCGCCGAGGGAACTATTGAAGTTGGTGATCGCCCCCGGGATCAGGTTGCAGGTCGCGTGGGCGATGGCCGGAAGACCGGCCATCGCCACGCTCGCCCACCACCATGCACGTCGCAATCGCACGCGCTCACTCCACCGTGACCGGGATGCACAGCTCACTCTCCTTCTTCGTGTCGCGCTGGAGCTCGATCCCGAGCACGGACGAGATTTTGAGCGATTTCGACAATCCGAGGGGCTCCTTCCGGCAGTACTTCGTCCCCTTGGCACCGCCGCACTTTTCCTCCGACAAGCAGCCCTGCGGGGACGATTCCACGGTGTTCGGATTGTCGCACTGCTTGGTCCGGTTCACGCCGTAGCAGAGCAGATGGCTCGCCGTGCTCGTGGAAGGTTTGTCGTTGAGCGTAATGGATTCACACAACACGGTCGGCTTCGTGAGGGCCACCGCAATGGGCCCCGCGAGCCCGTCACTCACCGCGGTCCCGAGCGCACACGGCCCGGCCTCCACCCCGCAATCCCCATCCGTCTTGCACTTGAGCTTGGGGTTCCCTACGCATGCGCCGTTCTTCGGCACGAGGTTCTTGCCGAGGAAACACGGCGCAGCCTCGCCGCATTCATCATCGGTCTTGCACTTGCGCCCCGGATCCCCGACGCAGAAGCGCTTCTTGAGAGCGATCTTCGCACACGCGAACGCCGGACCGGACTCCGGTGCGCCCGGCTGAACGTCGTCCCTCGACATCGCGCTCCCTGTGCGGATCTCATGCGGTGCCTTCACGTCGACCACCAGTGATCCGAAGAGCCCGTGCAGCGCGTGCCGCCCCCCCTCCGCGAGCTCGCCCTTCAGCCCGAAGGTTTGCAGATGCGTCGTCGCGTCGCCGACCGGTTGGTCGTCGACCTGCGCCGGACTACAGAGCCCGCCCACCTTCGACACCAGCACCGGGAACGTATTCGCGCCTTCACCGATCGTCGCCTCCTCCGGCGTGAATTTCTCGCTGTCCTTCGCCTTCTTGGTCTTGTGACAGAGGAACGCGGTGTCGAGCTGCGCCTCACCGAAGTGCCACACGCTCGCCCGCGACGTCAGGACCTCGAAGTGCACGATGTCGCCGACCAGGACGGGCGCTTTGACCAGGCAGGGCGCCGGACTCGCCGTGTCCTTTTCGCCGGTGCAGCGCTGCACCGCTGAGCCGTTCCGAAGGACCTGGATCTTGTCGCCCGGCTGCCAAGTCGGCGGCAGCACCGACTTATGCAGCCAGAAGGAGATCGCGAGCGGCGTCCCGGAGTCCGTCCGCGCCCCGCACGAGGTCTGGATGGTCGCGGACTGACCGTAGAACTGGAACGCCGTCGGCGGCGGTCCGGTCAGCGGAGCTTCGATGATGCTCACCGTGCATCCGACCGGCGGCGTCACACAGGTCTCGACGGGATCCTGGGGCGTAACGCTGTTGGCGCTGCCCGTGCAGAGGCTCTCCCCTTCGTCGACGGGTCGGTCGATCAGGCACTCGGCTCCGGGTGGACAGGTCGGCGTCGGCACGGGCGTCGGAGTCACCGACCCGGTGGCCGTCGGTGTCACGGTCGGCGTCGGCGTGCGCGATTTGGTCGGCGTGACGATCGGAGTCACCGACAATGTCGGAGTCACCATGATGGTTGCCGTCTGCGTGGGTGTACTCGTCAGGCTCGGCGTCGCGGTCACGACTGGCGTCGGCGTTACCACGGTAGGGGTTTCGCCGTCCGACCGAACGACGATCTCATCAACGTACCACCCCGGTGCGACCTCCGAACCGCAGCACCCATCGCAATCCACCGAGTAGAAGAAGAAGCCCAACTGTACAGTTTGATCGGCATACGTCGTCAAATCGACGAGCGGCGTACTCCACGTCCCACCGCTATGACCGGTATATGTAGCGAGCGTCGTCCAGTTACCGCCTATGGGCTTGATCTCCACGCGCCCATAGTCGCCGCAGTTGAAGTTGAACCAGTGCCAGA
>DAIQBH010000338.1:0-4885 GCA_036781285.1 Thermodesulfobacteriota bacterium
GAGCAGCAGCAGGTTGCCGACGGCGTGGCCCCTGAGCTCCCCGCCGTCGAAGCGTCGGAGCTGGCACTCCTCATCACGCAGAGCGGACTCCAGCCCGGCAAGGTGTCGCTCGACGCCGGCATCCAGGACGGGACGCTGCACCTCGACGCGACGCTCGAAAGCACCGCGACGGGACCGGCGTACGAGTCGCATCTCGTGCTGACCAACGTCCCGATCGCGGACTCGCGGCTCTACATTCCGAAGGTCGGGTGGAGCGGGCTCGCGGGGCGGCTCGACGCCGATCTCGTCCATCGTTTCGAGTCGGAGGGAGCCCACACCGTGCGCGGCACGACGGCGCTCCGCGAGCTCGACGTGCGGGTCGCGGGGCTCGACGACCCGGCGCTCGCGTGGCGCCGGCTCGGCATCGAGGTCGCGGGGATCGACTTCGTGGCGCAGCATGCCGACGTGACGGCCGTCACGCTCGAGGGTGCGCGCGTCGTGACGCGCCCGGGGGGACCGGACCCGCTGCCCGTACTGAGCGGGCTCATGACGGCCGCGGCGGATACCGTCGACGGCGCGCCGGCCGCCGCACCGTCGTCGGCCCCATCAGCGGCGCCAACCGTGACCGAGGCCGCGCCGCCCGCGTCGTCACCGACCATCGTCGCGTCACCCGACACGACGGCGGCACCAGACGCCGCCGCGTCCCCGGCGACCGCGCCCGCGGCGCCGCCGTCCGCGACCGTCACGAGCGCCGGCACGAAGCCGTGGACGTGGACCGTCGGCAAGCTCCGCGTCGACGACGGCCACGTGCAGGTCGTCGGCGGCGACGGCCCGGTCGGTGTCGAGGTCAGGGCCGAGGCCGCTCCGCTGACGAGCACCGCCGGCAAGGCCGCGACCGTGCACGTAGCCCTCGCGCCGTCGACGGGCGGCACGCTCGACGTCGCCGGCAACCTCGTCCCGGATCCGCTGTCCTTCGACGGCACGCTCACGGTGAAGGACCTGGCGCTCGCGCCGCTCACACAGCCGGTCGCAACGAGCGCGACCCGGCTTCTGAAAAGCGGCCTCGCGAACCTCGACCTCACGATCGCCGCGGGCGGCGCGGGGGAAGCACCCCCGAACGGCGTGCGCGTCGCGGGGACGATCGGACTGTCCGATCTGGACGTGACCGGCGACGATCCGTCGGCGTTCGCGGTCCGCTGGAAGAATCTCGCGGTCGGTCTCCGTGGGGCGACGGTGCCGGGCGTGCTCGGCGCCGTCGCCGCGACGCTGCCCGGCGCGACCGACGTCGCCTTCGCGTCGATCACGCTGACGGAGCCGGACGTGGCCATCACGCGCACCGCCGACGGCATCGTGCTGCCGGCAGCCCTCGGCGGCGCCGACCCCGCGACCGCACCCGCCGCCGCGACGTCGACGACCCCCGTCCCGACGGCCGCCGGCAAACCGGCTCGGCCGGTACCGACGCCGGCGCCCACAGCGGCGCCTGCGGCCGCCGCCGACGCGACGACCGCGCCGCCCGCCGCCGACGTCCGCGTCCACGCCGACCGCGTCGCGATCGAGCGCATGCGGCTCACGACCCACGACACGACCGTGCAGCCGTACTTCCACTCGACGCTGCATCCGGTCGACCTCACCGCGACCGCGGTCGACTGGCCGGGACCCTCGGCCAACGACGTGAAGCTCGTCGCGAAGAGCGCGGACGGCGGCGTCCTCACCGTCACGGGCACCGTCGCCCCGGCCCGCACCAAGCTGACGGCGAAGCTCGCCGACTTGGCGCTCGCGCCTTTCAATCCCTACGCCGCGAGCACCGGCTACGGCGTCACGGGTGGTACGGCGCGACTCGAGTCGACGATCACCGTCACGAAAGGCGCCTACGACACGCGGAGCCGGCTCGTGCTGAACCGGCTCGGCGTCACGAGCAGCGAGGGCGACGCGCTCTTCACGAGCACCTTCGGCATGCCGCTCGAGCTGGCGCTCTCGTTGCTCACCGACCTCCAGGGCAACATCGTCATCGACCTCCCGATCGCGGGCGACGAGAAAGGCATGCGGACCGGGCTTGGGCCGCTCATCGGGAACGCGCTGACGCGCGCGATCCTGAACGCGGTCACCTCGCCGCTGAAGCTGATCGGCGCCGTCACGCGGATCGGCGAGAAGCCCGCGGCGGTGACGCCCGAGCCGCTCGTCTTCCTCGCCGGACGCCCCGTGCTCGCCGACGGCGAGGCCGCGAAGCTCGAATCGGTCGGCAGCCTGCTCGGGCGCGCGCCGGGTCTGCGGATCCATCTCCGCGGCGAAGTCGGCGACGCCGACCGCCGTTGGCTTCGCGAGCAGGCGCTGCGCGCGAAGCTGGAAGCGGAGAGTGGCGTCTTCGGCAGCGTCCGCCACATCGGCGAGCGGGGAGCGAGGAAAGCGGCGCTCGCCGCGTTGACGGCGCGCGCGGACGGCAAGGCCGGCGAGATCCCGGCCGAGCACCAGGAGTGGTTCGAGCGAGCCGTCGGCGAGCAGTCCGCCGACGATGCGGCGTTGCGCACGCTCGCCGAAGCCCGCGCCGCCGAGGTGCGCACCAAGCTCGCGAGCGGGCAGGGCGTCGATGCCGCGCGCATCGACCTCGACGAGCCGCGCGTCGCGGACGCCGGCGGACGCCCGGCCGTCGCGATCGGCCTCGGCGCCCCCGCACCTGCCGCCGCGCCCGCCGCTGCCGCGACGGCGCTACCGTCACCCGCGCCAATCCGCACACCGTTGCCCGAGCGCCGCCGATCACGCTAAGCGTCCCGCATCTCGCGAACGGACGCGACGCCTCCCGACACGAGCGATCCGCCATGACCGACGCGCCCGCACCTCTCGTCTTCGGCAATGCGACCGAAGCGTCGAAGGATTCCCGCGGCTGGTTCCTCGGCCACTTCATGCCCGGCGCGGACAACCCCCTCCGCACCAGCGACCTCGAGCTCAAGTGGTACGCGCACGCACGGGGCGAGACGCGCGCGGAGTGGTCGCCGCCGAACGACGTGCGGACGCTCAACATCCTCATCCGGGGACGGTTCACGCTCCTGTTCCCGGACCGTGAGATCCCGCTCGCGAAGGAAGGCGACTTCGTGCTGTTCGGTCCCGGCGTCGCGCACTCGTATCGGTCGGAGGAGGAGTCCCTGGTCTTGACCGTGCGCTGGCCGTCCGTGACACCCTGACCGAGAAAGACGTCCGATGACCCACACGATTCCCTGGCCGAAGAAGACCCGCGAGCTCCACAGCCACCACTTCGATTCGACGATCTGGAACAATCTCCAGTTCCGCGACGACGACATCGTCATCGCGACCTACGCCAAGTCGGGGACGACGTGGATGCAGCAGATCGTGGCGCAGATGCTCCTCGGGCCCGACCCCGATCTCGCGGTCGCCGAGATGTCGCCGTGGCTCGACCTCCGCGTGCCGCCGCAGGCGGTGAAGCTCCCGGTCGTCGAGGCGCAGACGCACCGGCGCTTCATCAAGACGCACCTGCCGGTCGACGCGCTCGTCTTCTCGCCGCGCGCGAAGTACCTCTACATCGGGCGCGACGGCCGCGACGTCGTCTGGAGCATGTACAACCACCACGTGAACGCCAACGCGACGTGGTACGAGGCGCTGAACGACACGCTCGGCCACGTCGGCCCGCCGATCGAGACGCCGCCGAGCGACATCCGGTAGTATTGGCGCGACTGGATGGACCGCGACGGCCATCCCTTCTGGCCCTTCTGGGAGAACGTCCGCACGTGGTGGGACGTCCGCGACCTGCCGAACGTCCTCTTCGTGCACTTCAATCGATTGAAGCGCGACATGCCGGGCGAGATGCGACGCATCGCGGCGTTCCTCGAGATCCCGATCGACGACGCGAAGTGGGAGAAGATCCTCGAGTACTGCTCGTTCGACTGGATGAAGGCGAACGCGACCAAGAGCGTCCCGCTCGGCGGCGCCTTCTGGGACGCCGGCGCGCAGGTGTTCATCAACAAGGGCGTGAACGGGCGCTGGGCCGACACGCTGACCGCGGCCGATTGCGCGGAGTACGAGGCGCGAGCGATCCAAGAGCTCGGTCCGGAATGCGCGCGCTGGATCGCGACCGGCGAGGGACTGTCCTGAACGTCGGCCTGCTCCTTCGGCGATGGCGAACCTGATCACCTTCGAAGACCGCGCCTCCGACTCGCCCGTCGTCGAGCGCGTCTGGCGGAGTCGGAGCGACCGGCCCGGGCCGTTCTCGTCGATGGCCTCGTGCCACTGGGTGATGGTGGTGACGCGGCTCGCGGGGAAGACGTTCCTCACCGTGCGCGGGCCGGAGACGCGCGCGACGACGGCCGAGTGTCCGAGCGACGGCGAGTGGGTCGGCATCCACTTCAAGCTCGGGACGTCGATGCCGATCCTCCCGCCCGGGCTGCTCCGCGATCGCAACGACGTGACGCTGCCGGCCGCGTCGGCGCGCGCGTTCGTGCTCGACGGCTCCGAGTGGGAGTACCCGACCTGGGACAACGCCGAGACGTTCGTCCGGCGGCTCGTGCGCGCGGGGCTCGTCGCGGCCGACCCGCACGTCCCCGACGTGCTGCGGGGCGGGGATCGCCGGCGCTCGCGCCGCACCGACGAGCGCCGCGTCCTCCACGCGACGGGGATGACCCACGGCACGATTCGTCAGATCCAGCGCGCCCGTCGCGCGACGATGATGCTCCGCGCCGGCACGCCGATCGCGGACGTCGTCTACGACGCGGGGTACTACGACCAGCCGCACCTGACGCGATCGCTCCGGCGCTTCGTCGGCGACAGTCCGAGCGCGATCGCCGCCGGCCGCCGGCAGTTGTCGCTTCTGTACAAGACCGAAGACGACTGACCCCGCTACGCCTCGCCGTCTCGAAAGGAGACGAGCATGGCGACGGCAACGGCATCGAACGGGCGCACG
>DAIQBH010000339.1:0-4827 GCA_036781285.1 Thermodesulfobacteriota bacterium
GCGGCGGCCGCGACGCCCGAGCAGCGTCGTTTGCTCGACACGGCACACGAGGACGCGCTTCGCCTCCAGGACGTCGCGCAGCAGTTCCTCGACGTGGCCCGGGCCCGCGCCATGGCGATCGCGGTCGGCCGCGGCCGCGTCGACCTCGGTGCGCTCGTCGAGCGGGTGCGGGCCCTCTTCGCGATGCAGGCCGAGGAAAAGCAAATCGAGATCACGGCCGAGCCGGCGACGAACGTCGTGCTCGAGGGCGACGAGACGAAGCTCACGTGGGCGCTGTCGAACCTCGTCGCGAACGCACTCCGCTACACCCCCCGCGGCGGGCGCATCCGCGTCACCGCGGAGAGCGCCGGCGACCTGGTGCGGGTCTCCGTCCACGATACCGGCCCCGGCATTCCGCTCGAGCAACAGGAGCGGATCTTCGAGCGGTTCACGCAGCTTCCCGGCGACGGTGGGGGCGCCGCGGGTCTCGGGCTCGCCATCGTCCGCGACATCGTGCAAGCACATGGGGGCCGCGTACATCTGGAGAGCGCACCGGGTGCCGGTACCAAGTTCACGCTCGAGCTGCCGCGAAGCTGACGATGGCGACGATCCTCATCACCGACGACGAGGCCAACATCCGGAACCACCTCGCAACCTACGTCCGGAGCCTCGGTCACGACGTCGAGACCGCGTCCGACGGCGTGGACGCGCTGGCCGCAGCCAGCCGCCGTCGCTTCGACGTGGTGTTCTCGGACGTGCGGATGGCCCGCATGGACGGCATGGCGTTGCTCCACGAGCTGAGGCGGCGGGCGCCGGAGACCACCGTCGTGCTGATGACCGCGTACGCGACGGTCGCCCAGGCCGTCGAGGCCATCCGCGCGGGCGCGACCGACTATCTGGTCAAGCCGTTCGGCCTCGAGCAGGTCGATCTGGTGCTGGCCCGCGTGCTCGAGGTCCAGCGCCTGCGCCGGGAGAACCGCCGCCTCAAGCAAGCCGCGGGAGAAGCACCGATCCTCGGCTCGGCGAGCCCGGCCATGCAGCACGCGCTCGCGACCGCCGAGCGCGCCGCGGCGAGCGACGCCGTCGTGCTGCTGACCGGCGAGAGCGGCACCGGCAAGACCGTCCTGGCGCGCCAGATCCACGCGTGGAGCCGCCGGGCCGCGAAGCCGTTCGTCACGATCGCGTGCACGACGCTCGCCGAGCACCTGCTCGAGAGCGAGCTCTTCGGCCACGCCCGCGGCGCGTTCACGGGGGCGCTGAAGGACAAGGCCGGCCGCGTCGAGGCCGCGGAGGGCGGCACGCTCTTCTTCGACGAGATCGGGGAGCTGTCGATGGAGCTCCAGGCCAAGCTCCTGCGCTTCCTGGAGGAGCGGCGCTTCGAGCGCGTCGGCGAGACGGTGACACGCACCGTCGATGCCCGCGTCGTCGCCGCCACGAACCGCGCGCTCGAGCGCGACGTGGCGGCCGGCCGATTCCGCGAGGATCTCTTCTTCCGTCTGAACGTCATCGGCATCCGGCTGCCGCCGCTCCGCGAGCGCCGCGAGGATCTCGACGCCTTCATCGACCACGTGCTCGCGACGGTCGGCGCACGTGACCGTCGCCCGGCGCTTCGGCTCGCCGGCGAGGCGCGCGCGGTGCTGCACCGATACGACTGGCCCGGGAACCTGCGCGAGCTCGCGAACGCGCTCGAGCACGCCGCGGTGCTGTCACGCGGCGACGCGATCGAGCCGGACGACCTGCCGGATCGCTTGCTGGCGCGCGCGCCGGAGTCGGCTGCGTCTGCCGGTCCCCTGGACCTGTCGCTGGAAGAGATCGAGAAGCGCCACATCGCGAGCGTGCTGGCCGAGTCGACCACGCTCGAGGAGGCGGCGGCGCGGCTCGGCGTCGACGTCACGACGCTCTGGCGGAAGCGCAAGCGCTACCGCCTGGATTGGTAGGGACGCGACGATCGGGGACGCGTTTCCCGCGCTCGCATGCACGGGTTAGAGTGCGGCACGTCATCGTTCCGAGGAGCGCCCGTGGAAATCGATCCGAAGCTCGTCGCGGCGGCGCGCGCCGCCTTCCCGGCCGGCGCCAAGGCCGTCACCCTTGGTGCCCCCATCCATGCGGGCGCGTGTCTCGCCGAGCCGCTGGTGCGGCTGCCGCTCGCGATGCTGAACCGGCACGGCCTGATCGCCGGCGCGACCGGCACGGGCAAGACCAAGACCCTCCAGCTGATGGCGGAGCAGATCTCCGCTGCCGGTACGCCCGTGTTCCTCGCCGACCTGAAAGGCGACCTCTCGGGACTCGGCGCGGCCGGCGAGGCGAACGACCGCGTGACGACCCGCGCGCGTGACACGGGGTTCGCATGGGCCCCCGCCGCCTCCCCGATCGAGCTCGTGAGCCTGACGGGTAAGCAGGGCGCGCAGCTCCGCGCGACCGTGTCCTCGTTCGGGCCGCTCCTGCTCGCGAAAGTGCTCGACCTGAACGAAACCCAGACGAGCGTCCTCGCGATGGTCTTCAAGTACTGCGACGATCGCGACCTGCTGCTGCTCGACTTCGCCGACCTGCGCGCCGTCCTCCAGCACCTCACCGGCGATGGCGCGGCCGACCTGACGGACTACGGCGGCATGTCGAAGGCCAGCGTCGGCGTCCTGCTCCGCGAGATGGTCGAGCTCGAGGCGCAGGGTGCTCTCGCCTTCTTCGGCGAGCCCGAGCTCGACCTCGACGACCTCCTCCAGACCGAGCGCGACGGCCGCGGGCTGATCACGGTCCTCGAGCTCGCCGACGTCCAGGACAAGCCCGCGCTCTTCTCGACGTTCCTGATGTGGATGCTGGCACGGCTCTACGCGACGCTGCCCGAGGTCGGCGACCTCGACCAGCCGAAGCTCGTATTCTTCTTCGACGAGGCCCACCTCCTCTTCAAAGGCGCGAGCAAGGCGTTCCTCGACCAAGTCCAGCAAGTGGTTCGGCTCGTGCGCTCGAAGGGGGTCGGCGTCTTCTTCGTGACGCAGAGCCCGAAAGACGTGCCGGCGGACGTGCTCGGCCAGCTCGGGCATCGCGTGCAGCACGCGCTCCGCGCGTTCACCCCGGACGACGCGAAAGCACTGAGAGCCGCGGCCCGTACGTTCCCGAAGACGCCCTTCTACGACGTCGAGGAAACGCTCACGACGCTCGGGATCGGCGAAGCGCTGGTGACGGTGCTCGGCGCGAACGGCGCCCCGACGCCGCCGTTCGCGACGCGACTCGTGCCGCCGGCGTCGCGCATGGGGCCGCTCACGGATGCCGAGCTGAAGCCGCGCCTCGCGACGCCCCAGGTCCGGAAATACGCGGCCGCGGTCGATCGCGAGAGCGCGCGGGAGAAGCTCAGCGAGCGTCCGGCGAACGAAGCCGCGACGGCGGAGTCGTCGCCGGCGCGTTCCTCACGCGGCGCGGCCGCCGAGAAACCGCAGCCGAGCACCTTCGAGAGGATCCTGAAGTCTCCGCTCACGCGCTCCGTCGCGAATCAGTTGACGCGAAGTCTCATGGGAGCGCTACTCGGACCGACGCGTCGCCGCCGATAGAGATTTTTTGCGCGACGAGCGGGCCGGTGCGCTTCAAAAACACGCTCGCCCCTGGCATACGGTGGCATGCATTTCGACCAACGCACGCGTGGACACGGTTCGTCGCTCTCGGCTCTCGTCCTGGTAGCCCTGCTCTCGGTATTCGGCGCGGGCTGTAGCCTCTTCGCGAAGCCGGCCCCGCCTCCCCCTCCGGCCCCGCAGCCGACCCCGACGCCGGAAGCCCACCTGCTCCTGAAGCTCAAGGAGCGGCGGCTGTACGTGGTGAAGGAGAACGTGAAGTCGCCGCCCGAGGGCTACAAAGTTGCCATCGGCAAGCCCAAGTACCCAACGCCGATTGGGAAGTTCCAGATCAACGAGATGGTCGAGAACCCGGATTTCTTGGCGTTCGATTTCAACGATCCGAAAAAGCCGGACCGCGGCCGCATCCCGCCGGGACCCAACAATCCGCTCGGCCTCCGATGGATCGGCTTCGCGCATGCGCACGGGTGGCAGGTCGGATTCCACGGCACCGCGAAGACCTCGGTGCTCGGTCAGGCGGTCAGCCACGGCTGCGTCCGCATGTCGAACACGGACATCGTCGAGCTCTTCCCGAAGGTGAAGATCGGGACCACCGTCGTCGTCGAAGACTAGGGACCGACTCGAGACGACGTATGACCGCGAGAGAGAGATCCGTCGCGTGGATGGTATTCCGCGCGCGCAGCGCGCGGCCGAGCGCAAGCGAGCCGGGAGTGGGGACCCGGACGGGCTGTGCCCGTCTGGGGCGAGGGAGAGATCCCTCGCGATCTACGGATGGACGATGACGGGGGTGCCGAGCCGCACGCGATCGTAGACGCGGATCACGTCGGCGTTCCGCATGCGGATGCAGCCGCCGCTCACGGCCTGACCGAGGAGCTCCGGGTTCGGCGTGCCGTGCATGCCGACCGTCCAGCCGTCGCCGTGCGCGAAGCCGATCCAGCGTTCACCCAGCGGATTCGTCGGCCCCGGGGGAAAGCGCTTGAGGACACGCGTGCGGTCCTTCGGGTCGATCTTCAGGTACTCCGGGCCCACCACCATTTCCTCGACCTGGAAGCGGCCGGTCGGCGTCTCGTGACCCTTCCGCCCGACGGCGATCGGAAACGATTCGCGCGCGCGCTCGGGGTGATCCGTGACCAGCTCGAGGCGGCGTTCTTTCAATCGGATCACGACGTGGGTGGAGTCGTGCGGGGTGGCGACCGCGGGCGCCGGCGGCGGGACTTCGGCACGCCGATCCTCTTTCGGGGCCAATGGCGCACAGCCCGCCACCAGCCACGCCGCGAGGAGAAGTGCA
>DAIQBH010000340.1:0-4276 GCA_036781285.1 Thermodesulfobacteriota bacterium
GACGGCGCCTTCGTCGCGCCACGTCGCGAGCGTCCGTGCGGCGCTGGCGTAGGGATCGGCCTCGCGGCTGAGGTCGATGCGGACGACGTTGTAGGGGCTCTTGGCGTAGAGCCGGTCACGCTCGGCGGCGTCGATGACGTCGTACGGCGGCGCCGTCACCGCCGCCGGGTCGCCGACGACGGCGGGGTCGTACCGCAGGCCGGAGAAGGGTCGAAAAGTCGCCACGGGTTCTGTCCTCGAGTGCTTCAGGTCTGGATCGGCGTCGCTCCGAGCACCCGCTGGAGCGCATCGATCGGCGTCGCGCCGCGACGAATGACCCGCGCCGCGTCGTCGGCGACGAGTACCACGGTCGACCCGAGGCCGCCAGCGAGCGTGCCGCCGTCGAGGTACGCGCCGACGCGTTCCCCGAAGTACCCGCGGGCGGCGGTGAGATCGACCGCGGGCTCGGCCCCGCCGGGGTTGGCGCTGGTCGCCGTGATCGGCTCGTCGAGCGCCGCCACGAGCCGCTGCGCGATCGGATGGCTCGACACCCGGACGCCGATCCAGTCGCCGCCGCCCGTGAGCGGCCGCGGCAGACCGGCGCGCGCCGGCAACACGAGCGTCAGCGGTCCGGGCCAGAGCTCCGCGATCAAACGTTCGGCGGGCGCCGGCACGCGTGCGACGACGCGGGTCAGCATCGCGGCATCCCGCACGATGAGCGCGATCGGCTTGTCGGCGTCACGACCTTTGAGCGTCGCGACGGCGTCGACCGCGGCCGCGTCGAGGGCGCGTGCGCCGATGCCGTAGAACGTCTCCGTCGGAAAAACGACCGGCTCGCCGCGCGCGAGCGCGGCGAGCGCCGCCTCGTGATCCGTCACGCGCCTTCGCTATCCGCGAGGCGACCCCCCGCGCAAACGGCCCCGTTCGACCGCGGGAACGCGTTCGCCGGCGTCGTGTCGTGCTTCAGTCCGCCGGCGTAGTCGGCGCGGGGAAGAGGCGCTGCCGGAGCGACGGCACCCCGAGCGGAATCAGGATCACCGCCGCCAGGATGCCCGCGAGCGCGAGTGACACCGGGGAACCCCAGTCCGTGAGCGTGGACCCGAACGTCGCGAGCGCCGCCGCGCGCGCGTAGCTCGCCGGGGCCACCACCATCAGGAACGCCGACGACGCGATCGTCGAGCAACCCGCGGTCCAGTGCGCGGCGAGCAGCGGGCCGACCGGATGGACGGTCGCGAGCCCCGCGAACATCAGCACCGGCGCGGGTCCCCGCGCCGTGAGCCGCCGCATGCGGGGCCGCCACTCGCCCGGCACCATGACGTCGCCGAGCCGGCGGGCGAGCGCGAAGTTCGCGAACCCGGACACGATGATGCCGGTGCCGCCGAGCATCGTGCCGAGCATGCCGCCGAAGATGACGCCGCCCGCCGTCAGCAGCAGCACCGCAGGCAGCAGGATGAGCTGGCGAACGATCACGAGCCCGAGAAAGGCGGCGGGTGCGTGCCAGCCGAGCCCGTCCGCCCATGCGCGGACGGCCTCGACCGACGGGTGAAGCCCGAGGTGGGTCCGGAGCATCTGCCCGCCGGCGACCAGGGCCACGACCATCACGGCGATCCGGAAGCCCGGCGCCCGCAGCAGCATCATCGCGTCGAATCTAGAGAAACGGCTTCCGCTCGCCAAGCCGGGCGGGGCCGGCGGCCTCGCTCTCCCTTTGTGGGCGGGCCCGAAAGGCGATAGACCCCGCCGACTGCATGTCGGCGCCGGCTTCGGACGCTCCTTCGGTCGACGGATCCACACCCCACACGGCCCGCCACGGCACCGGAGTGGCCGTGCTGGCGCTCGCCGCGCTCGGCGTCGTCTACGGCGACATCGGCACGTCGCCGCTCTACGCCATCAAGGAATGCTTCGGCGGCGAATACGGTCTCGTCCCCGACCACGAGAACGTCCTCGGTATCCTGTCGCTCGTCTTCTGGGCGCTGATCATCGTGGTCGTGGTGAAGTACCTGACCTTCATCATGCGGGCCGACAACCGCGGCGAGGGCGGCACGTTCGCGCTCCTCGCCTTGCTGCGGCCGTCGGAGCAGCCCCGGTCGCGCCTCGTGGCGCTCGGGCTCTTCGGCGCCGCCCTCCTCTACGGCGACGGCGTCATCACGCCGGCCATCTCGGTCCTGAGCGCGGTCGAAGGCCTCGAGGTCGCGGCCCCGGCGCTCACGCCGTACGTCTCGACCATCACGATCGTGATCCTCGCGGCGGTCTTCCTCGTCCAGCGACGCGGCACGGCCGGGCTCGGCGCCGTCTTCGGGCCGGTGACGCTCGTCTGGTTCATGACGATCGCGCTCCTCGGCGTGCCGTGGATCCTGCGCGAGCCCGCCGTGATCTTCGCCTTCGATCCGTCGCATGCCCTGCGATTCTTTTTCGAGCACGACACCCACAGCTTCTTCGTGCTCGGTTCCGTCGTGCTGTGCGTGACGGGCGGCGAGGCGCTGTACGCCGACATGGGCCACTTCGGACGCCGTCCGATCCGCCTCGCCTGGTACACGATCGTGTTCCCCGCGCTCCTGCTCAACTATCTCGGCCAGGGCGCGCTGCTTCTCGCGAATTGCGATGGGCCTGGAGGCGTCGCCGCCGAGGCGTGCCAGATTGCCGTGGCCCGGCCGTTCTACACCCTCGTGCCGGAGATGCTGGTCATCCCGGTCGTGATCGTCGCGACCATGGCCACCGTGATCGCGTCGCAGGCCATGATCTCCGGAGCGTTCTCGCTGACGCAGCAGGGCGTGCAGCTCGGCTTCCTGCCGCGCGTCCAGATCATCCACACCTCCGCCACCGCCGAGGGCCAGATCTTCGTGCCGGTCGTGAACTCCGCGCTCATGATCGCCTGCATCGCGCTCGTGATCGTCGCGGGGACGTCGAGCAATCTCGCCGCCGCGTATGGCATCGCCGTCACGGGCACGTTCACGGTGACGTCGGTCCTCTTCTACGCCGTCGCGCGCCACCACTGGGGATGGTCGCGGCTCCGGGCCGGATCGCTGGTCGCGCTGTTCCTCGTGGTCGACCTCGCCTTCTTCAGCGCGAACGTCGTGAAGATCCTGCACGGCGGGTGGTTCCCGATGGTGCTCGCGCTCGGCGTCTTCAGCATCATGACCACGTGGCGGAAGGGCGCGCGCTGGCGCTACGGCGAGATCTCGAAGGTCCGCATCAAGTTCGAGGACTTCTTCACGAGCTTGAAGCTCCAGCCGCCGGCCCGCGTGAAGGGCACCGCCGTCTTCATGACCCAGGACGCCGACGGCACGCCGATGGCTCTCCTCCACCAGCTGAAGCACAATCAGGTGCTGCACGAGCAGGTGGTGCTCCTCACCATCCTCACGCTGAACGAGCCGACCGTCGCCGAATCGCACCGCGTGAAGGTCACCCAGCTGCACGCCGGCTTCTGGCGCGTGATCGGCCGTTACGGGTTCATGGAAACCCCGAACGTCCCCGAGATCATGAAGCGAGCCGCCGCCCAGGGCCTCGCGACGTATCGAGGACGCACGAGCTATTTCCTCGGCCGTGAGACTTTCATTCCGACGGGGCGGTCGAACATGCCGCGCTGGCGGCGCGTGCTGTTCGCGTTCCTCGCCAAGAACGCGCGCTCCCCGACGGAGTACTTCGGCATCCCCGCCAACGAAGTCGTCGAGCTCGGCGCCCAGATCGAGATCTGAGCCTGGGCGCGCGCGAAAGCGCGCGTCGGTAGCGGTACGAATGGTTCATCCCATCGCCGCCGGTTAGCCTGCCTCGGAACGACGTTGCTCGGAGGCAAGGACATGAAAGACGTTTGCACGCGATGCGGCACGCCCATGAGCGCCGCCGATGTGGTCCGCGCGGGGAATCTGCACCGCCCCGATGCCGGATCGATTTGCCGTGACTGCACCTACAACCCGGCTCCCGAGAGCCCTCGCGCCGCCGACGCCGCGCTTCCCTGATGCCGGCCGCCAAGAAAAAAGCGGCCCGCGGAAGCGGAGCGCGCGAGCTCGTGGATACCGGCCGCGACAAGCGGTTCGTGAAGCGCACCGCGACTGGCCAGTTCAAGGAATCGGACGACGTCGGCAAATCCTTGGCGCGCGATCGCCGCACGCAAGCGGAGACGAAGGTGAAAGCCGGCCGCGGCGACCGCGGCGATCGGTAGCCGCAACGCGTCTCAGGCTCGCGCTCAGACTCGCGACTCCACCGCCCACGTTTGCGTCATCGCCTCGCACCGGCGAGAAGGCGCTTCCATGTGGTCCTCCGTGCCCGCGTCCAGCCGGGCCGCCTCCCAGGGCGGCCGACT
>DAIQBH010000340.1:4286-4815 GCA_036781285.1 Thermodesulfobacteriota bacterium
CTGGCCGTCGTCGGGCTTGCATCTCCCGTAACCGCTGCCGACCACACGCGGCTGAACGTCTTCGCCGCCGCCTCGCTCACGGCGTCGTTCAAGGCCATCGGCGCCGCGTTCCAGGTGGCGCACCCGAACGTGGAGCTCGCCTTCAACTTCGCGGGCTCGCCGGCGCTCGTGCAACAGATTCGCGAGGGCGCGCCCGCCGACGTGTTCGCGTCCGCCGACGAGGCCACCATGGAGAAGCTCGTGGGCGCGCGCGCGGTCACGGGCGCGCCGCGAATCTTCGCGGGCAACGAGCTCCAGATCGCGGTCGCGAAGGGCAACCCGCATCGGATCGCCGGGCTCTCCGACCTCGAGAAGCCCGGCCTCGTGGTCGTGCTCTGCGGCGACACGGTACCCTGCGGCCGCTACGGCCTGGAGGCGTTCGCCAAGGCGGGTGCCAAGGCGCCCGCCGGGAGCCGCGAGCTCGACGTCAAAGCCGTCCTCAACAAAGTCGCGCTCGGCGAGGCCGACGTCGGGCTCGTCTACGCCACCG
>DAIQBH010000341.1:0-4800 GCA_036781285.1 Thermodesulfobacteriota bacterium
ACCGGCTCGTCACGTCGCCGCCCGCGGCGAGGGCGCGTCGGAGGTCCCCGTCGGTGACGATCCCGACGAGCCGGCCGTCGTCGTCCGTGACGGCGGTGACGCCGAGGCGCTTGGCGGTCATCTCGAGCAGCACGTCCGCCATCGACGTCGCGAGCCCGACCCGCGGCACCTCGGACCCGACGTGCATGAGGTCACTCACGCGGAGCAGCTTCCGGCCGAGCGTCCCGGCGGGGTGGAGGGCCGCGAAGTCCTCCGGGCGGAACGCGCGGTCCTCGAGCAGCGCGACCGCGAGCGCGTCTCCCATCGCGAGGGTCGCCGTCGTGCTGGCGGTCGGCGCGAGGCCGAGCGGGCACGCCTCCTCCGCGACGCTCACGTCGAGCAGCGCGTCGGCCGCGCGCGCGAGCGTCGAGCTCGGGCGCCCCGTGAGTGCGATGATGGGAAGGCCCAAGCGCTTCACGTGCGGGACCAGATCGAGGATCTCCCCGGTCTCGCCGCTGTTCGACACGGCGAGCAGGAGGTCATGGCGCTCCAGCATGCCGAGATCGCCGTGGAGCGCTTCGGCTGCGTGGAGGAAGAAGGCCGGCGTCCCCGTGCTCGCGAGCGTCGCCGCGATCTTCCGCGCGACGTGGCCCGACTTCCCCATCCCCGTGACGACCACTTTCCCGCCACGCTCCGCGATCAGCCGCACGGCCGCTTCGAAGCGCTCGTCGACCCTGGCCGCGAGCGCATTCAACGCGTCGGCCTCGATCGTGAGCACGCGGCGCGCGTGCGTGATGCTCGCCGGGGTCGCCGCGGCGGGTGGCGGAGTGGGTCGCGAGCGGCCGGCGCGCTTCACGCCTCGGCCCCTTCCTTGACGACCCGATCGATGGCCCGCAGCTGCACGAGTAGGGACCGGAGGTCGGCGAGCCGCACCGAGTTCGGACCGTCGCTCCGCGCGTGGTCAGGGTCCTCGTGGACCTCCATGAAGACGCCGGCGACGCCGACGGCGACGGCTGCACGCGCGAGCGTCGGTACGAACTCCCGCTGTCCGCTCGACGCGGTCCCGGCCCCACCCGGCAACTGCACGCTGTGCGTCGCGTCGAACACGACCGGGTACCCGAAGCGCGCCATGATCGCGAGCGAGCGCATGTCGGCCACGAGATTGTTGTAGCCGAAGCTGGCGCCCCGCTCTGTCACGAGGATCTGATGATTGCCGCCGCTGCTGGTCTTCGCGACGACGTGCTCCATCTCCGCGGGCGACAGGAACTGCCCCTTCTTCACATTGACCGGCTTACCGGCCGCCGCGACCGCCTGGAGGAAGTCGGTCTGCCGGCAGAGGAACGCCGGGGTCTGCATCACGTCGACGACCGCGGCCACCGCCGGCACCTGCGAGGACTCGTGCACGTCGGTCAGCACCGGCACGCCGATCTCGCGCCTTACCTCGGCGAGCACCGCGAGGCCCTCGTCCATGCCCGGGCCGCGGAACGAGTCGCGCGACGTCCGGTTCGCCTTGTCGAAGGACGCCTTGAAGACGTACGGAATGCCGAGCTCGCGCGTCAGGTCGCGGATGCGCTCGGCGTGGCGCAACGCGGAGTCGCGGCTCTCGATGACGCACGGGCCGGCGATCAGCGCCAGCGGACGCGACGCGCCGAACACCACCGACCCGACCGCGACCGTCCGTGCACCGCCCACGTGCGTCTAGCTGCGCGCGGCGCGCAGATTGCCGAGGGGGAGCGTGTCGCGGGCGGAGGTGCGGCGGGTCAACGCGGCGCGGATGAAGCCCCGGAACAGCGGGTGGCAGTCGAGCGGCTTCGACTTGAACTCCGGATGGAACTGACACCCGACGAACCACGGATGATCGCCGATCTCGACGACCTCGACGAGCTCGCCGTCGGGCGACAGACCCGAGAGCCGCATGCCGTGCGACTCGATCGTTTCGCGGTACGCGTTGTTGAACTCGTAGCGGTGGCGATGGCGTTCCGAGATCTTCTTCTTGCCGTAGACCTTGGCGGCCACCGATCCGTCGGCGAGGTTGCAGGCGTACGCGCCGAGCCGCATCGTGCCGCCTTTCTTGTCGATGCTCTTCTGCGTGGTCATGAGATGGATGACCGGGTGGGGCGTATCGGAATCGACCTCGGCCGAGTTGGCGCGATCGAGTCCGCACACGTGGCGCGAGAACTCGATCACCGCCATCTGCATGCCGAAGCAGATACCGAAGAACGGCACGTGCTGCTCGCGCGCGTAACGGACGGCCGCGATCTTGCCCTCGGTGCCGCGCTGGCCGAAGCCCGCCGGTACCAGAATGCCGTCGGCGTCGGCCAACACGCCGAGGCCCTTCTTTTCGAGCACCTCGGAGTCGATGTAGTCGAGCTCCACGGCGCACTCGTTGGCGAGGCCGCCGTGCGTCAGCGCCTCGTTCAAGCTTTTGTACGAGTCGACGACGTCGACGTACTTGCCCACGACGGCGATCCGCACCTTCTCCTTCGGGTTCTTCGCGACCGAGACGATCTTCTTCCAGCGCGACAGCTTCGGGGTGCCCGTCCACATGTTGAGACGCTCGGCGACGACGTCGTCGAGTCCTTCGTCGTGGAAGACGAGCGGCAGCTCGTAGATGCACTCGACGTCACGGGCGGTGATGACCGCGTTGTTCTCGACGTTGCAGAAGAGCGCGATCTTCGCCTTCAACTTCGGATCGAGCACGCGGTCGGTGCGACAGAGCAAGACGTCCGGCTGGATGCCGAGGCCGGTCAGCTCCTTCACGCTGTGCTGCGTCGGCTTCGTTTTCAGCTCGTGCGCGCTCGAGATGTACGGCACGAGCGTCAGATGAACGTAGATGACGTTCTCGCGGCCGTAGTCGGCGCGGAACTGCCGCACCGCCTCGAGAAACGGCAGGCTCTCGATGTCGCCGACCGTGCCGCCGACTTCGCCGATCAAGACGTCGAACCCCTCGGCGGCGGCTGCGATCCGCGCTTTGATCTCGTCGGTGATGTGCGGGATCACCTGCACGGTGCCGCCCAGATAGTCGCCGCGGCGCTCCTTCTCGATCACCGTCTGGTAGACGCGGCCGGTGGTGATGTTGTTCAGCTGCGTCATCGGCGTCGAGACGTAGCGCTCGTAGTGCCCGAGATCGAGATCCGTCTCGGCGCCGTCGTCGGTGACGAACGTCTCGCCGTGCTGGAAGGGATTCATCGTGCCGGGATCCACGTTGATGTACGGATCCATCTTCAGCATCGTGACCTTCAGCCCGCGGCTCTCGAGCAGCGCGCCGAGCGAAGCGGATGCGAGACCCTTGCCGAGCGAGGAGACGACCCCGCCGGTGACGAAGATGAACTTGGTTTTGGCCTTCTTCGCGGTCACCGCTGATCCTCCACCAAGCGCCGAACCCGTTCGAGGTCCTCCGCTGTATCCACCTCGGGGGGCGCACTGTCAACTTCGATCATCCGTATGCGCATGCCGCGCTCGAGCGCGCGCAATTGTTCGAGCTCTTCGGCGCATTCGAGCGCCGAACGCGGTGCCGCCGCGAGCGCGAGAAGCGCGTCGCGACGGTACGCGTAGAGGCCGATGTGACGACGGCCGATGATCGCGTCGCCGCGATCACCGCGCCAGTACGGCAACGGACTGCGCGAGAAGTAGAGCGCGCATCCGTCGGCGCGGGTCACGACCTTCACGACGTTGGGATTCCGATACTCCGCATCGTCGCGAATCGGCGTCATCAGCGACGCCATCTCGAGCGTCGCGTCGTCTTGGAACACGGCGACACAGGCCGCGATCGTGTCCGGATCGAGCAGCGGGAGATCGCCCTGCACGTTGACGAGCACGTCGGCATCGAGCCCGCGCGCGACCTCGGCGAGACGATCGGTGCCGGTCGCGTGCGTGCCGGTCATCACGAGCTCGCCGCCGAAGGCGCGCACGGCGTCCGCGATGCGCGCGTCGTCGGTCGCGACGAGCGCGCGCGCGACGCCGGGCGCCCGCGCGGCGCGCTCGTAGACGTGCTGGATCATCGGGCGTCCCGCGATCTCGGCCAGCGGTTTGCCGGGAAGCCGGGTCGACGCGTAGCGCGCCGGGATGATCGCAACGACGTCTGCCATGGGAGGGTCCGACCGCGCCGCAAAAGAAAATCCGCGAGCGCTGCGCCGTTGGACCTGGCGCCCCGCTCACGGGCGCTCCTTATATGAATCGCCCGGCCGGCATGTCAAAACGATCGCGGCATGAGCGACGAGCCGACCCGCGTCGAGCGCGACTCCATGGGCGACATGCGCGTACCCGCCGACGCGCTGTGGGGCGCGTCCACCCAGCGTGCGGTCGAGAATTTCCCGATCAGCGGCTGGCGCTTCCCGCGCGCGTTCATCCGCGCGCTCGGCCTCGTCAAACACGCGGCCGCGCGCGCCAATGAGGACCTCGGGCTCCTCGACCCGACGCGCGGCGCCGCCATCCGCGCCGCGGCGTCGGAAATCGCCACGGGCACGCTCGACGCGCACTTCGTGGTGGACGTGTTCCAGACCGGATCAGGCACGTCGACGAACATGAATGCGAACGAGGTGATCGCGCACCGCGCCGCGGCGAAGGGCGAGGCCGTGCACCCGAACGATCACGTCAACATGGGGCAATCGTCGAACGACGTCATCCCGACCGCGATGCACGTCGCCGCGGCGGAAGGCCTCGCGCACGACTTGCTTCCCGCGCTCGACGCCTTGCGCGCGGCGCTCGGCGAGAAGGCGCGCGCCTTCGACGACGTCGTCAAGATCGGCCGTACGCACTTGCAGGACGCGACGCCGATTCGGCTCGGCCAGGAGCTCGGCGGCCATGCCCGCCAGGTGGAGC
>DAIQBH010000342.1:0-2077 GCA_036781285.1 Thermodesulfobacteriota bacterium
GTACCTGTCGTGCTTCTGCTCGCACTCGCGACGTGGTGGGGCACGCGTGGCCGAAGACAATGGAACGCGGCGCTCGCCCGTCTCGAAGCGGAACCCGGCATCACGATCATTCGCAGCGAGCGGAGCGACGGAAAGTGGCAGCTCACCGGAATGCGCGATCCCCTCGCGGTGAATCCGGCACTGCTCATGGCGAGCCGCGGCGTCGATACCACCGACGTCGTGGCGCGGTGGGAACCTTACGTCTCGACCGAGCCCGCGCTCGTGCTGGCGCGCGCACGCCGAGTGCTCTCTCCTCCCGGCGGTGTGTCATTGTCGCTCGAGGGTGACGTGCTCGTGGCGACTGGACGCGCCCCGACGTTGTGGATCGCGCGCGCCGAGTCGCTGGCCCCGGCCCTGTCCGGCGTCGGCGCGATCGACGTCTCCGGCGTCGCGCCAGGTCTTCCGGCCGAGATGGAGTCGCTCGTCGCCGGGATCGAGCGGCGACAGGTCCTCTTTGCCGCCGGGTCCGACCGGCTCGACGAGTCGGCGCTCGCCACGACCGTCACCGTTGCGTCCCAGTTCGCGGACGTGATCGCCGCAGCCAGAACGCATCGCTATCAGGTCACTCTGCAGGTCGTCGGCCGCGCAGATCCAACCGGAACGGAGCGCGACAACCTTGCCCTCAGCCGCCGACGCGCCAACGTCGTACGAGATCGGCTCGTCGGCCTCGGAGTCGCCGCGACGCAGCTGACAGTCGACGCCACCGGTAGCAGCAATCCCCTTCCCGCAGACTCACCAGCCGAGCACGCTCGGCTCAATCGGAGTGCGTCGTTCGTCGTGCAGTCTCGACCCGCTGCATCGGCGAGCGCCTCGGAGCGCGAGCGATGATTCAGAAGAAAGTGTGTATGGTCGGCGTATACGGGACAGGCAAAACCAGTCTCGTTCAGCGTTTCGTTCACTCGCTGTTCTCGGCGAAGTACCACAGCACCGTCGGCGTGAAGATCGATCGCAAGACGGTGGACGTCGGCGGCACGACCGTGAACATGCTGCTGTGGGACGTGGAGGGCAGAACCGCGGAGCAGGACATTCCCGCCAGCTATCTCCGCGGCGCGCACGCCGTGTTCTTCGTCGCCGACGGTACGAGGCGAGATACGTTCGAGCAGCTCTTCGACCTTCGTGAACACGCGCGATCCGCAGCGGGCGATGTGCCGTCGATCGTCGCGCTCAACAAGGCCGATCTGAAGGAACAGTGGGCACTCACCGCTGCCGACAGCGCGAAGCTCATCACTGCCGGGTTCCACGTGCTCACCACGAGCGCAAAGACCGGCGACGGCGTGGAAGCCGCATTCCTGCAGATCGCGACCGCCACGCTCAATGCCGCGAGCGCCGCGAACACTCAGCCCGTTCAGCCGCCGGTGCGCCATGGAAACTGAAATCGAATCTGTCCCGCGCATCACGCATATCGACTCGGCCGGCCTCTCGCACGCCGGGAAGGTGCGGCCAGCGAACGAAGACCACTTCGCGATCATGACGCTGCAGCGAAACGTGCAGCTTCGGTCGACGAATCTTCAGGACATCTCGGTTCTCGATCGGATGCGGCGACCGGAGATCACGCTGATGATCGTCGCCGATGGCGTCGGAGGAGCGGTCGGTGGCAAGATCGCGAGCGGAGTCGCCGTACGGTCCGTCGTCGAATACATCGGCGAGGCCATCGGTTGCGTGCAGGACCTCGACGTCGATCGCGAGCAGACGTTCCTCGACCATCTCTCGCGCGCCGTCGAGCGTGGCCACGAGCGGCTGAAGGAGATGTTCCAGACGCAGGGTGGGCCCGCGACGACGCTCACGATGGTCACGCTCATCTGGCCACGGGCGTACGTCGTCCACGTCGGCGATAGCCGCGGCTACTTCCTGCGGAACGGGAAGCTCAAGCAGTTCACGCAGGATCAAACGATGGGCGACTATCTGGTCGACATCGGCGCGGTGACCGAGCAGCACGCGGAAAAGGCCGGGTTGTACAACGTGCTTTCGAGCGCGGTGGGTGGGGACCTGGTCCCGAACGTGGGGCTCGTCGACCTCGAGGAGGGCGACACGCTGCTGC
>DAIQBH010000342.1:2087-4785 GCA_036781285.1 Thermodesulfobacteriota bacterium
GCTGTGCACCGACGGATTGACCAAGCACGTGTCGGACGAACGAATCGTGGAGCTGCTCTCGTCGGGAACCGCAGAGACGGCAGCGCAGGCGCTGATCGGGGCGGCGCTCGAAGGTGGTGGGACCGACAACGTCACCGTCATCGTCGCGAAGGCCGACTAGCGGCGGATCGCTCGGAGCGGCCGCTAGCGGAGGTACTTCCGAACGAACTCCTCCATCTTCGCGAGATCGAGCGAGGCGTCCTTACACGGACCGTTCGGGAGCTGCATGGTGAGCCCGAGGACCGGAAGTCGACCCGCGACGTCGCGAAGCCCACTCACCATGTCGCGCTCGCACGCGACGGCGACCACTGCCTTGGGGCGACGCTCCCGAATCGCCTGACGTGCGTACGCGCCGCGCGTGGCGACGAACGTCGCGACGTCGTAGCGCTTCGCGATGTCCATCACACCTTCGAGTGCCGCTCGCGACAGACACCGGGGGATCAGGATCAGCATCTCGTTCGCGCGCACGCGCCACTCGCGCGCCCACGCGAGTCGATCGTAGACCGCCACCGAGGCGTTGTCGGTCCAGTCGCGCTGCACGCCGAAGATCTCGCCAACGCGAGAGGCCAGGCGAAACGTTCTGAGCAGCAAGCCACGTTCGGCGAATCGACCAGGGAGCAGTGCGCGGTCGGTCGCGTACGAGAGGCCGATCAGCGCGAGCCACATGGCGCCACCCGCCGCGAACAGTCCGTCGGCGACGTAGAGGGCGGTGGGCAGCCACGACGCGAGCTGCGCGAGACGCGGCGAGAGCAGATAGATCCCGGTCGCACCGACGAGGACGAGCCCCGCGATGCCAACAGCCGTGAAGAGGAAGTATTTGCCCGTCGTGGTTCGGAAGTCGCCGTCGTTTGCGAGCGGTTTGCCGTCCCACTCATCCCATTCATGCCCGAGCCGCCGATCGGTCTCGATCTTCACGAGCAACCCCGCCTGACGTGCCGACGCTGGCGACGTGGTCGAGGGTTGGGAGGCGGGTGCGTCGTCGCGGTTGGGCATGGCTGAAGTGATGACGACCCCCCATACGTCATGTCAACGACGCGGCTTGTATCCGCACACGAGGCGGATCATCGTCCGTCGCATGCGTGCGCAACAGCGATGAACTCCGGCAGCGGCCCTGGCGAACCGTACAGCGGCGTCTACCGCGAGGATCTCGCGGCGAGAGCGGTGTATTCCGAGGCAGCCGGCATCGGCCGCGTTATGCCGCACGCCGTTGCGGTGCCGCATGGCATCGATGACGTGATCGCGCTCGTGCGGTGGGCGAACGCCTCGAGCTCGCCACTCGTTCCGCGCGGATCGGGCAGCAGCATGCCCGGAGGCGCCATCGGTAGCGGTACGATCGTCGATCTCAGCCGATTGCGGTCCATCGGCGTGGCCGACGCGCGCACACGGCGGATCGTGGTTGGAGCGGGCGCCATACGCAACCGGGTCGACGAAGCCGCCCGATCGGCGGGGCTCCGGTTTCCAGTCGATCCATCGAGCGGCGAATTCTGTTCGATCGGGGGGATGGTCTGCACGAACGCTGCCGGCGCACGCACGCTCGAGTACGGGGCGACGAGGCGGTGGGTGCACGCACTCGACTGCGTGTTCGCTGACGGGTCGCGCGGTGTCGTTCGCCGTGGCGCGCCCGTGCCGGCGTCGATACCGGTGGACCGGTTCTTCACCGACGTCGCTCCGCATATTCGCGAGGCGGCGAGCGACATCGCGCTCGGCTCACTGCGCAAGAATTCGTCGGGCTACGGTCTGTCGGACTTCGCGCAGACCGGCGACCTCATCGACCTGCTCGTCGGCAGCGAGGGGACACTGGCGCTCGTGGTAGGCATCGAGCTCGATCTCGCGCCGGTCGCCAACGCTACGGCAACGCTGCTCGCGAGCTTTCCGTCGTTGGAGGTCGCCGTCGCCGCGACTGAGGCCGCGCGTGCATCACGCGCCAGCGCGTGCGAGCTGCTCGATCGGACGTTCCTCGACGTCGCGGCACGAGCCGGCCCGCTTCCCGTTCCCGCAGACACCGAGGCCGTGCTGCTCATCGAGATCGAGGGCGACAACCGCGATGCGGCGCGCGATGTGGCGCGCGAGCTGGCGGCGGACCTCGATCGCGTCGGAGCGACGAGCGTCGCACTCGGGCTCGAGGCCGACGAGGAGCATCGCTTGTGGGAGCTGCGTCACGCCGCGAGCCCGATCCTCTCTCGGCTCGACCCGTCGCTCAAGTCCATGCAGTTCATCGAGGACGGCGTCGTACCACCCGATCGACTCGCCGAGTACGTTCGCGGCGTTCGCACCATCCTGGACGCGCACGACACCGTTGGCGTGATCTTCGGCCACGCCGGAGACGCACACGTGCACGTGAATCCGCTCGTCGACGTGCGGCGCGCGGGATGGCGGGATCGCGTCGCCGGAATTCTCGCCGACGTCGTCGATCTCACGGCGCGACTCGGCGGCTCGCTGGCGGGTGAACACG
This sequence comes from Thermodesulfobacteriota bacterium, assembly GCA_036781285.1. Taxonomy (GTDB): domain Bacteria; phylum Desulfobacterota; class Binatia; order UTPRO1; family UTPRO1; genus UTPRO1. The sequence goes on from DAIQBH010000342.1 coordinate 4,579, forward strand.
GAGACGGATCACTCCGTGCTCCGCTCCTCGAACGGACGACGGCTCCGCGTGTGCTCGAGCTCGCGCGTCGAGTAAAGCACGCGTTCGACCCCCACGGTCTCCTGAATCCGGGTGTGAAGGTTCCGCTCCCCGGTCAGCCTCCGTTTCGTGATATCAAGTACGATCCTATGCTCCCGCCGCTGCCCAAGGCTGCGGCGCGCGTGCTCC
>DAIQBH010000343.1:0-4778 GCA_036781285.1 Thermodesulfobacteriota bacterium
CCCCACTGGCGCCGCTGGAACGACTCGATGAGGAGCAGCCGCGTGCTTGAGTCGGCGTCGGTTTCGAGCTCGACCTGCGCCCGCGGCACGATCCCGAACGGCAGTGAGCCCCCGATCTCGAGCGCCAGGTGCGAGAGCACGAGCCGCGTGTCGCGGCTCGGCCCGTCGCCGTTCGGGTTGCCGCCGTAGCGCGACTTCCCCGGCCCGCGATCGGTCCATCCGAGGTCGCGGCTGCCGTGCACGATGCGGGTGTCGAGGAGGCCGCGCAGCGTGATCGGCCGCTCGGGCGCGAGCGAATACTCGTCGACCGCATAGTCGTCGGCGAACGCTCTCCGCGGGTCGCTAACGGCGAGCAGGACGAGCGCGGCCAGAATCCGAGTGACGCGCGCGAGCATGCAACGGACGGGCTTCGTGGTGGCCTTCATAGCGTCCGGTGCGCGCGTTGCCCAACCCGACGACGGACACGGGCATGCGAGCGCTTGGCCGGATGGATGTGGACGTCCACCATGCGGACGGCAAACCGAAATTCCGGCTCGGCTGAGTCGCTGGCCGTGGCGCGGATCGGGTGTAGCGCCATTGGGCGTCCTCTTCGTCGGCATCGCGTGCGCCACGCTTGCGCTTTTCCTGTCGTTGCGGGCAATGCGCGTCGCGTGTTCGAGCTGGACGCCGGCTGATTCGCGCCCCTCGGCTTGTCGCCCTCATGACGCTATGCGATTCCTGCGCGATGCTCCGCCGTCGCGCGCTCGCCGTCGCGCTCGTCATCATCCTGTTCGGCGCATCGACCGGCGGGGCGAGCAGCAGCGGGACGTCGACCGGCGACGGCCCACCCGGCTACACGATCGATGCGACGCTCGACCCGGAGGCGCGCACCCTCGCGGGCACCGTCGCCATCCGGCTCGTCAATACGACGAAGACCCCGCTCTCCGAGGTCGCGCTCGTGCTCTATCCGAATCGCTTCGCCGTTCCCGATCCCGGCGTCGACGACGTGAATCGTCCGTTCGTGTATCCGCGCGAGGACTTCGTCGCGGGCGGCATGACGGTCGAGGCGGTCGAGGTCGACGGCCGCGCGACGGCGGCGCCGCGCTACGAAGCGCTCGGCGGCTTCGAGCGGACGCTGCTGCGCGCCGCGTTGCCGGCGCCGCTCGCATCCGGAGCGACGAGCACCGTGCGGGTCCGCTTCACGACGCTCTTCCCGGAGCGCTACGGACCGTTCGGGATCGCCGACGGTCGGATCGCGGCACTCGACGGTTGGTTCCCGGCGTTGCCCGCGCTCGCCGCCGACGGCACGTGGGATCTGGTCACGCCGCCGCGGCCGGCGCACGTGCAAGGCACGCTCGCGGCACCCACCGACTACGAGGTCTTCGTCGGCGAGACGCTCGGGCCCGAGCCGCCCGCCGAACGATTCGACTTCGAGGTTCCGGCCGGCTCGCCGCCGACGCTCTTCGCGGCGCGCGACTACGCGGCGCACAGCCGCGACGTGGATCACGCGATCGTCGCCTACGCCGAGCTGCCGGCGCGCCGCGCGTTCCGCATCCTGCCGGGCGAGCCTCATCACGAGCGCGTGCTCGACGCGGTCGAGCGCATCCTGCGGGAACGTCCCGCCGGAGTGCCGCTGCCGCGGAAGGCGATCTTCATCGTCGAGGCGCCGCTCCGGCTCGAGCTGACGGCGCGCGGCGGCCCGAGTCTCGCGGTGATCTCCGACCGCACGCTCCGGGTGCATCGGCTCCTCCGCGACTTCCACGAGCGCGAGCTCGCGCAGGCGGTGTACGCGGCGATCATCTGGGACGAGATCGCGCGCCGCGAGTCCCCGGCCGACGCGCCCTGGGTCGTCGAGGGTGTCTCGGCCGCGCTCGCCGATCGCTGGATGACGTCGGCGCACCCGAAGCATCGCACGGTCTACGACTGGATCGGCATCTTCAACGTGTTCGCGATCGTCGACCGCTTCGAGTCGGCGCCGAAGCTGCCCTTCGGGCGCACGTTCTTCCCCGAGGGCAGCCGTCATGCCTCTACGCTGCGCGACGATCGCGAGAGTCTCGGCCGCGACCGGCCGCCCGGACGCACGATCTTCACGAAGCTTCGGAACGACGTCGGCACGCCCGCCTTCGACCGTGCGCTCGATGCGTATCTCGCGGGCGGTCCCGACGGGCCGAGCTTCCGCGCGGCCGCCGCGGCGGCGTCGGGCCGTTCGCCGGATCGGGTCTTCGCCGACTGGACCGCGCCCTATCCGGAGCCGCTCGACTACGCCCTCACCGACGTCGACCTGAACGCGGAAGCGCAGGAGGGGTCCGGCAATACGCAGCGCTTCAGCATCCTTCGGAAGTCATCCCGCCCCGTCAGCGAGGCCGTCGAGGTCGAGATCCGCGGCCGCGGCGACGACGAGCGCACGCGCATCACCTGGAACGACGACCGCGCCCGCACCGACCTTTCGATCGCGACGCCGTGGCGCGCCCGCCGGGTCGTGCTCGATCCCGACCGCCGCCTCCTCGAGGACGAGCGCGTCGACGACACCGTCCCCGGCGAGCCGCAGGTCGTCCTCGACAGCGCCGACGTCACCGTCACGTCGAGCCAGTTCGGCCTCTCCGGGCTCTTCGTCGCCCGCAAGCGCTACGACTACACGAAGGACATCGGCCTGATCGCGTTCTTCTCCGATCGGAGCGTCGGCATGCACGTCGGGCCGCGCGTCCACTTCGGGCCGCGGAACGATGCGACCATCTACCGCCACAACCTCTACGCGTACTACACGGTCGCGGGCCTCCGCGGCGACTTCCGCGACGACTCGCGGCGCTTCAAGGGCGACGACGGCATCCTCTCCGGCGTCGGCTTCCGCTACGACTACACGGACGAGTACGCGTGGGACAATCCGACGGATCAAACGAAGATCCGCCTCTTCGGCGACTGGTTCACGAGCGGGCTCGGGAGCTCCTACGACTACCTCGACTGGGGCATCCGGGTGAGCACCGTGCGTCCGCTCTGGAGCAACCGCACGCTCCTCGCGATGCAGTTCATGAACGCCTTCAGCGCGCCGATCGACTCGCGGGTGCCGAACCAAGGTCGCTACGCGCTCGGCGGCGACCTCGGCGTCCGTGCCGTGCCGATCGACGAGCGGCTCGGCGAGAACATCGCGCTCGCGCGCTTCGAGCTCCGCCAGACGATCTACCCCGAAGTCGATCACAACTTCTTCGACTGGGTGACCTTCCGGCACGGCCAGCTGCGGCTCTTCGTCGACGCGGGCCGCGTCGAGGACCGCCGTACGTCGCTCTACCGGCCGAGCGACTTCGCGATCGGCGTCGGCGTCGGCGTCGCGGGCATGTACGACTTCATGGGTTTTTTCCCGTCGGTCGCGTACCTCGCGGTGGCGCAGCGGGTGGACGACGTCGACGAGAGCGGCGTGCAATTCTTGTTCGGGACGCGCCAGGCGTTCTAAGGAAGGTGCGGCGCCGGCCGCGACGGAAGTCGCGCGGCGCCGCCGCGAAGGGTGGTGGAACGATGGGTGGATGGCGACGAGTGGTGGCGGCGCTCTGCGCGGCCGGCATGCTGGCGGGGATCGGGTGCGCGGCGCGCCGGTCCGACGGGACCGCGGTCACCACGCCGACGGGGCCGGTCGAGCGCGACGCGGAGGGCCGCGCCTATCGCGTGCGCACGATCCCGAAGAGCCAGGCGGTGCGCGTCGACGCCGGGCACATCCGCACGACCTGGGGCATCACGCTCGATCTCGTCGGCGAGGACGAAACGACCTACCGCTACAAGCTCTACGAGGTGAGCGAGACGAAGCCCGTCGTGTCGCCGACGCCGAGCGCCGCGGATCGCCGCCGCATCGCCGCGAGCTATCGAACGGAGGTGAAGTCGAGCAACCGCCTTCGCTTCACGCCGTTCGGCAGCGGCTTGCCGACGCAGGGGCAGTGGCGCGACGGGTTCGACCTCGCCGACATCGACGGTGACGGCAAGCTCGACCTCATCCACGGCCCGCCGCGGACGGGCCAGCCGGTGCCGCGGGTCTTCTTGGGAGACGGCCGCGGTACGTGGCGACTCTGGCGCGAGGCGAAGTACCCGCCGCTCCCGATCGACTACGGTGCCGCGCGCGGCGGCGATCTCGATGGCGACGGCGACGTCGATCTCGTGCTGTCGTCGCATCTCCGCGGCTTCGCCGCGCTCCGCAACGACGGCGGCGGCGTCTTCAGCGACATGGGCCGCGGCCTCCCGCTCGTGAAGCCCGGGGCCGGCGCGCCGCCGTTCTCGTCGCGCGCGTTCGTGCTGATCGATTGGAACGGCGACCGCCGGCTCGACGTCCTGGCCGTCGGAGAAGGCCCCCGCCTCGAGCTCGGGCGCGGTGACAGACGCGGGCTCGCCGGCGCCGCGATGGGCGTCGCCCTCTTCGTGAACGAGGGTGCCGCCGGCTGGCGCCGCGTCGCGATCGACGACCCGCGGAACGACCTCTTCGGCCAGGCGATCGCGCTCGGCGACTTCGACGCCGACGGCCGGCGCGACTTCGCGACCGCGTCGGGCATGCTCGGTCGCGCCGACCTGCTCGCGCTCGGGACCGCGGACGGTGGATGGCGCCGGATCACCGTCGCCGGCTTGCGGCCGTCGGCCTATGTGCGATCGGTCGCCGCCGCGGACTTCGACGGCGACGGCCGCGACGATCTCGCGGTCGGCTACACGAGCTACGAGCTCGAGACCTGGCGCTCGGGGGTCGACGTGCTCCTCGCGCGTGCCGACGGTGGCTTCGAGCGGCGCGTGCTCGCGTCCGCCGAGGACAAGAACGCGATCTTCGCGCTCGC
>DAIQBH010000344.1:0-4718 GCA_036781285.1 Thermodesulfobacteriota bacterium
GTCGCGGTCCGGAGCTGCACGGTGACGGGTGAGGTCAAGTCGCCGAGAGGTGGCACGAGCAGCTGCTCGCCCTTCGCCTTCAGGACGATGCGCGCTTTGCCGGGGACGAGCCCTTCCTTCAGCTGCATCGCGACGATCCCCTCGGGCGCGCCGTCGCGGCGCTTGTAGTTGAAGGTCGAAGTCGTGGCGCGCCAGCACGGCTGCGTACCGCAGGTGCCGTTGCCCGGTATGGTCGCCGAGGTCACGAGGCCGGTGGCGTCGTAGACACAGAGTGCGAGATCGTCGCCGGCCGTCGGGTCACCGAAGTCGCCGAGCACCGTCGGCGATCCCGGGATCCACTTCCACGCGAGCAGGTTGCTCCGGGGCGTGGTGCCGGCACGGAGCGCGAACGGCGCTTTGCCGCCCGCGGACGGCAGGCGGCAACCGGCCGCCGGTGCCGTGCCGCAGCCTGCCGGGGACGCGGTCGGCGTGGGATCGGGCGTCGCGGTTTCGACCGGCGTCAAGGTTTCGGTCGGCGTCGGCGTCTCGATTGCGGTCGCGGTCGGTGTCACGGTCGCCGTGGCCGTGCTGGTCGGGGTTGGCGTCGCGGTCGGCGTCGCCGTCGGTGTGACGGTCACGGTCGGCGTCGCGGTCGGCGTCGCGAGCGACACAACTTTCAGTACGAGGTTGGTCGGGCCGACGATCCTCTCGAGCGCGAGCCCGCCGCCGAGCGTGCCGCCGGTCATGTTCGCGAAGTCGCCGCTGCGCGACGTGAACGTCAAGATCTCGAACGTGTCGCCGACGACCGGCGCGTAGCCGTTCACGAGCGAGACGGCGAGGGTGCCGCCGAGGGCGGCGTGCCCCTGGATCTCGGCGCGATCGAACGCGCCGGGCGCGGTACCGCCGAGCTCCACCTCGTAGCGGCCCCCGGTCAGCTGCGTGAGCGGGCCGGTGACGGCGATGGTGCCGGGAGACATCCCCGGCGCGACGGTCGCCCCGGCGTTCAGCACGCTGCCCGTGAACGAGCCGCTGCCGACGAAGCTGCCGCCGTAGAGTGAAAGCGTCGCCGCTTGCAGCAGGCCGCCCGCGAGGCGCGTCGTCCCGAGGGTCTGCGTGATGCCGCTGAACGCGAGAGTGCCGGCGACGGCTTCGACGGTTCCCTGATTGAGGAAGTCGCCCGTGATCTGTGCCATGCCCGTGCTGCCGGCGGGCCGGCGGAGCGTGCCGTAGTTGTAGACGGTGCCTTCCGCGATGCCGAGGCCCGTGCCCGCCGGACCCGTCATTTCGAGGACGGCCTGGTTCTCGATGACGGCGTTGCCGGCGAGGACGACTACGGCCTCGGGGCCGGCGATTGCGCATGTGCCGCCGGCGCACGTGAGGGTGCGATCGCGCAGCGTCTTGTCCGCGGCCGTCGATATCGTGAGACCGGCGTGGAAGATCGTGTTGCCGAAGCCGGCGAGCTCGCCGCTCACCCATGACGCCGGACCACTCACCTCGACGGTGTCCCAGCCGGTGAGCAAAGCGACGCGCGGGCCGCCGCCGCCGAGCGCGAGCGAGCTCGCGGCGACCACGCCGCCTCCCGAGAGCTCGGCGGTGCCGGACGTGACCGTCAGCGCGCCGACGTCCGTGGCGTAGGACGTGAAGGTCACGTGCCCGTGGTCGACCTCCGTCGCCCCGACGTCGTACGTCGCGGTCACGTGCGAATGCCAGTCGCCGAAGCGCACGGTGCCGCTACCCGAGACCTCGTGGAAGGAACAGTGGCTCATGACCTCGAGGCGTCCGGTGCCTTCGACGCGCGTCGTCCGGAACGCCGACCCCTGGTTGATGCGCACCGTCCCGGACAGGACCTCGAGCTCGGCGCCGAAGTCGACGTACACCTCGATGTTGAAGAGGGTCGTCCCGGTGTTGCCGGCCGCTTTGCGCAGCGTCCCCATGCCGGCGCTGAAGACGCCGTAGCCGCCGAGAAATCCCTGCTCGCCGCCGCCGTCGCCGTCGAAGGTGAACGTGCCGTAGCTCGTGATGCGCGCGCCGTCCTCGAACACGATGAACGAGTTGCCGCTGAGCGTGGTCGCGCCTTCGAGCTGCACGTTGCGCTCCACCAAGGTGACCGTGCCGGTGATGGTCGTGTCGCCGATCACGCGTGTGGAGCCGAGATCGCGCATGACGCCGCCGGTCCAGGTGAGCGCTCCGGTGGTGATCTCACCAGACCCGTCGATCACGCCGTCGCTCATCTGGAGCGCCGCGATCGTCACGACCGACTCGAGCGTCACGGTCGCCCCGTTCGACAGCACGACGACGTCGCTCGCGCCCGGAATCCCGGGCGGATTCCAGTTGCCGGGCTCGTTCCAGGCGCCGTCTCCGGCGTCCCAGGTGTAGGTCGTCGCGCGCGCGTCGGACGCTGCGATTCCCAGGACGAAAGCGCCGAGCGCGACGACGAACCGGGTCCGGGACATGGTCATGCACGGTCTCCTGTGCAGACGCCCCGGGGGGTGGCGGCTGAAGCCGCGCGGAAAATGGCATGGGGCGCGCTCCCCAGTCAACGCGCGTGCGTCGCTACGCGGAGCTCACGCCACCGGCTCGTGCAGCTTGACCGGCGGCTCGAGCGACGCTCGCATGCGCAGATTCAGCATCTCGACGAAGACCGAGAACGCCATCGCGAAGTAGATGTAGCCCTTCGAGATGTGCTGATCGAAGCCTTCGGCCATCAGCGTCACGCCGATCAAGAGCAGGAAGCTGAGCGCCAGCATCTTGATCGTGGGGTGCCGGTCGACGAACGCGCTGATCGAGCCCGCGAAGATCATCATGAACCCGACGGCGCAGACGACCGCCGCGATCATGATCGCGATCTCGTCCACCATGCCGATCGCGGTGATGACCGAATCGAGCGAGAACACGACGTCGAGCAGCATGATCTGGATCAGCACGCTCGTGAACGACGGAGCGGTCGCCTTCAAGACGTGCCCCGTCGGTCCCTCCAGTTTCTGGTGGATCTCGTGGGTGCTCTTCGCGAGGAGGAAGAGCCCGCCGACGATCAGGATGAGGTCGCGCCCCGAGATCTCGGTGGCCGCCACGACGAAGAGCGGCGCCGTCAGCCGGATGATCCAGGAGAGCGAGAGCAACAGCAGGATGCGCATCCCCATCGCGAGCGCGAGTCCGATGACCCGTGCGCGGCGCTGCTGCGCCGCCGGCAGCTTCCCGGCGAGGATCGAGATGAAGATGATGTTGTCGACGCCGAGAACGATCTCGAGCGACAACAGCGTGAGGAAGGCGATCCAGCTCTGCGGATCGGCAAGCAGCTCGGCGCTCATGGGAACCGCTCCATACGTGCCGGCCGACGTGCTGGCAATTGTGCGAAGGCGTCGCCGACGAATCCGCCGGCGACGCCTTCCTGCGTCAGCTCTTCTTGTACGGCAATGGCGTCGGGATCATCAGCCGACTACCCGCGATCCACCACGTCCCGTCCTTCCGGACCAGGATGCTGGTGAGGTGGCCGTTGCGCGTCGGGATCGCGGAGCCGTCGGGCGCCACGATCCCGGAGATCTCGTACGTGCCGTCGGCGAGCGCAACGTCCGGCGTCACGAGCCAGACGGAGTCGATCGCGAGCTTCAGCGAGGTCTTCTTGAAGACGGTGGCGTGCTGCTCCTTCAGCAAGTAGCTGACGGACTCCCGCCCGCGGACGCCGCGGCCGTCGGGCTCCAGGTGATCGCCTTCGGCGATCCACATCTTCCCGATGGCCGCGGTATCGTGCCGGTTCCACGCCTCGGTGAACTTTTCGTAGAGAGTACGGATCTCCTTGTCGGTCGCCAGGTTGGCCGCTTCGTCCGCGGCCGCGGTGGTGGGGGTGAACGCGGCGAGGGCGACGGCGATGACGACCAATGCGCGCAGCATGAGTCTCATGACGATTCCTCCTTCGTTCGGGGGCATGCAGTGCCTGTCACGCAATGCGTACTGGCGCCGACGCTTCGGACGCAAGGGCCTACGTCATGCTGTGTCAGTTCTTGTATTTGACGCTGCACCCGTAGGGCGCCGTCGACGCGGTCGTGACCGGCTTCCCGGCGGACGCCTCGTCGAACGCCGCGCGCACGTAGTTCTTCGCGGTCGCCGCGTCCGCCGCCTCCGACGACGGATTGTCGTCGATCGCGCCCGCGTAGATCAGCACGCCCTTGTCGTCGATCACGTACATGTGCGGCGTCGTCTTGGCGCCGTAGGCCTTGCCTACCGTTCCCTCGGGATCGAAGAGCACCTCCGACGGCTTGGCCTTCTGCTCGGTGAGGTAGGCCTTCTCCTCGTCGGGCGTGACGAAGCCCTGCTTGCCCGGCGCCGACGAGATGATGGTGAGCCACACGGCGCCCTTACTGGTCAGCTCCGTCTGGAGCTTCTGCATGTTGTTGCTCTCGTAGTGCTTCTTCACGAAGGGGCAACCCTGGTTGTGCCATTCGAGAACCACGTACTTTCCTTGGAACTCCGAGAGCGACCGCGACTTGCCGTTCAGATCGGTGGCCGTGAAGGCCGGCGCGGGTGATCCGACCTTGGCCACGTCGGCGGCGTTCGCGAACGACGCCATCGCCGTCACGGCGACCGCCGCGATGAAACCGTGCTTCCACATCGACTGCATCCTCATGTGCTCCTCCATTCGAGTTCGCCCCCGTGCGCCGCGAGACGCTGCGCGTCTCGCGTGCTCCGGTGGGCGTCGTCGTCCGAGGTCAACTCGGACGTCCATTCGAGGTCGCCCCCGTGCG
>DAIQBH010000345.1:0-4662 GCA_036781285.1 Thermodesulfobacteriota bacterium
TGCCGGGATCCTCGGCGTACTTTCGCGGCGGCATCAACGCCTATGCGAACGAGGTGAAAGAGAAGCTCCTCGGCGTGCCGGCCGCGATGCTCGCCGCGCATGGAGCGGTCAGCGAGGAGGTCGCGGGCGCGATGGCTGAGGGGGCGCGCCGCGCGGTCGGCACCGACCTCGGCGTCGGTGTCACCGGGATCGCGGGTCCGGACGGCGGGACCGACGACAAGCCGGTCGGTACGGTGTGCTTCGGTCTCGCGGCCGAGGGCCATCCGACGGTCACGCGGCGCTATCAGCTCTGGGGCAACCGCGAATGGGTGAAGCTGCTCTCGTCGCAGATCGCGCTCGACTGGGTTCGCCGCCATCTCCTCGGTTTGCCGCTGCTCGAGATCGGACGGCGTGGCGCGGTGCCGTCCGCGCCGAAGTCCGAGAGTGTCGCGCCCGGCTGACGGGCCCCGCGCCGGCGGCGAAGCCACCTGGCGCTGCTTCGTCGCGGTGAGCCTCGCCGACCCGGCGCGAAGCGCGGTGGTCGAGTATCTCGCCGGTCTCAGGCCGGCCGTTCCGGGCGTCGGGTGGGCACGGCCCGAGCAGTTGCACCTCACTCTCAAATTCCTCGGTAACGTGGCGCCGGCGCGGATTCCCGCGCTCGGAGCACGGCTCGCCGACGCCGTCGGCGGCATCCCCGCGTGCACGGCCGAGGTCGCCGGTGTGGGGGCGTTTCCGAACCTGGCGCGACCGCAGGTGCTCTGGGTCGGGGTACGGGCGCCGAGCTTGGCGGCGCTCGCCGACGCCGTCGAGGCGAGCTGCGCGGCCGAGGGGTTCGAGCGCGAGACGCGGCCCTTTCGTCCGCACGTGACGCTCGGGCGCGTGCGGGAACGAGGGCGGCGCGCGCCGCCGGAGCTCGCGCTGCTGGGTCGCGACGGCGATCGCGCGTTCGGGACGTCACCGCTTCGCGAGGTGACCCTGTTTCGGAGCGTGCTCGGCAGCGGCGGTGCGCGTCACGACGTACTCGGCTCGTTTCCGCTCGCCACGGTTGCCGGATTTCCTTGACGGTCGGCGTTCATTCGCCTAATCTTCGCCCCGTTCGATCGAGCCGGATTCGACGGCCGACAGCGGTTGCCAACTGCGTATTCGTAGCGTGGCCGTTCGGTGTACGAGGCGGAGGAAGGGAATAGAGATCACGCACACGGTCGTACGAACGACCGCAACTCGAGGCGAAAGGGAGAGGGGTATGGCCACCATGGCAGCAGAAGTGAGCAACCGGGACACGGGTAATCGGGATCGCGCGATCGACCTGGCCGTCAGCCAGATCGAGAAGCAGTTCGGCAAGGGCTCCATCATGAAGCTCGGCGAGGACGCGCTCATCCGCGACGTCGAGACGATCTCGACCGGCTCGCTCGGGCTCGATCTCGCCCTCGGGGTCGGCGGGTTGCCGCGTGGCCGCGTCATCGAAATCTACGGCCCGGAGTCGTCGGGCAAGACCACGCTCGCGCTCCAGGTGATCGCGCAAGCGCAGCGGAAGGGCGGCATCTGCGCCTTCATCGACGCCGAGCACGCGCTCGACGTGGTCTACGGCCGGAAGCTCGGCGTGAAGACCGAAGACCTGCTCATCTCGCAGCCCGATCACGGCGAGCAGGCCCTCGAGATCGCCGAGACGCTGGTACGGAGTGGGGCGATCGACGTGCTCGTGGTCGACTCCGTCGCGGCCCTCGTCCCGCGGGCCGAGATCGAAGGCGACATGGGCGATCCCCAGATGGGCCTCCAGGCCCGGCTCATGTCCCAGGCCCTCCGCAAGCTCACGGGCACCATCGCCAAGTCGAACACCATCGTCATCTTCATCAACCAGATTCGCATGAAGATTGGCGTGATGTTCGGCAACCCGGAAACCACGACCGGCGGCAACGCCCTCAAGTTCTACTCCTCGGTTCGCCTCGACATTCGCCGGATCGCCGCCATCAAGCAGGGTGACCAGATCGTCGGCAGCCGCACCAAGGTCAAGATCGTGAAGAACAAGGTCGCCCCCCCGTTCCGCGAGGCCGAGTTCGACATCCTCTACGGCACCGGCATCTCGAAGGAGGGGGAGCTCGTCGACATCGGCGCCGAGCTCGGAATCGTCGAGAAAAGCGGAGCTTGGTACTCCTTCGAGGGTGAGCGGATCGGTCAGGGCCGTGAGAACACGAAGGAGTTCCTCAAGGAGAACCGCGAAACGGCCGAAATCATCGAGCGGAGGGTTCGCGAAAAGTGCGGCCTCGCTACTCCGGTCAACGGAGGAAGCGAAGAGGGCTGAGCTAGCGGACAAACCGCATGGAACTTGACACCATTCTCGGGTACGGCGTTGGTCTCGAGGCTTCTGACGTACATCTGAAGGTCGGCCGACCGCCCATGTTTCGCGCACATGGGCGGTTGGTTCCGATGGAGGGGGCCGGCGAGCTCACCACCCAGGACATGGAGTCGTTCCTGAGCCGACTCCTCGACGATTACCACCGGGCGCAGCTCCGAGAACGGTTGCAGGCCGACCTTGCGTACGCGAGCCAGGGAAACGGCCGCTTCCGCGTCAACATCTTCCACCAGCGCGGCGACATCTCGATCGCGCTGCGCGTGATCCCGCCGCAGGTCCGAACGGTGCGCGATCTCAAGCTGCCGCCGGTGGTGGAGCAGGTCGCGCTCGAGCATCGTGGGCTCATCCTGGTGACCGGCACGACCGGTAGCGGCAAGAGCACCACGCTCGCCTCGATGATTCACCACATCAACGTCACCCGCGATCGTCACATCATCACGGTCGAAGACCCGATCGAGTACACGCACAAGGACGAGCTCTGCATCATCAACCAGCGCGAGATCGGTTACGACTGCAAGTCGTTCGCGGAAGCGCTCCGCGGCGCGCTCCGGCAGGACCCGGACGTGATCCTGGTCGGCGAAATGCGCGACCTCGAGACGATCGAGACGGCGATCCTCGCCGCCGAGACCGGCCATCTGGTCATGAGCACGCTCCACACGCTCGACGCGCGCGAAACCGTCACCCGCGCCATCTCCGCGTTTCCGGAGCACCAACGCGATCAGATCCGTCTCATCCTCTCGTCCGTGATCAAAGGCATCATCAGCCAGCGGCTCGTGAAGCGGGCCGACGGCAAAGGTATGGTGCCCGCCGTCGAGGTGCTGCTCTCGACCGCGCTCGTCCGCGAGTGCATCGCGCAGAAGGAAAAGACCCACGAGCTGACCGACGCGATCGCACGCGGCCACGCCACCTACGGCATGCAGACCTTCGATCAGTCGTTGATGGCGCTTTTCCGTGAGGACCTCATCACGTACGAAGAAGCGCTTGCCCAGGCGACGAACCCCGACGACTTCGCCCTCAAGGTCCGCGGCATCGCCTCCACCAGCGACGCCCGATGGGATCAGTTCGACAAGCCGGACCGGGCCGAAAATGGCGGGGCGGCCGCCTTCAAGATCGACCGCTTCTAGCCCCGCCGAAGCTCCGGACGATCCGGCGCTCGCCGCCGCCGTCGCCTACCTGGCGCGCGCCGCACGTTCGCGCGCGGAGGTGGCGCGCCACCTCGAGGCCGCGGGCTTCGCGGCGGACCTCGTCGACGCGACACTCGCGACCGTCGTCGCTCGCGGGTACGTCGACGACGCCGCGCTCGCCGAGCGTCGGGCCGAGGAGCTCCTGCTGCGCGGTGGCGCCGGGCGCCTCAAGGTCGCCTTCGAATTGACTCGCAGGGGACTCACCGATACCGTCGTCGACCGAGCGATAGCCGGCGTGCTCGAAGGCCGGAGCGAGGTCGCCCTCGGGCGAATCGCGCTCCGACGGCGCTTCGGGGACGAGCTCCCGGCGTCGCGGGCCGTACGAGCGAAAGCGTTCCGCTTCCTCGTCGGTCGGGGGCATCCACCGGAAATCGTGAGCGAGATACTCGGAGAGGACGACTAGCGTAAGTGCCGACCGGTAGAGAGATTCGCGCGGGCTTCCTGGAGTTCTTCGCGGCCCGTGATCACCGGGTGGTTCGTAGCGCTCCGATCGTCCCCGAGGGCGACCCGTCCCTGTTGTTCACGAACGCCGGGATGGTGCAGTTCAAGCAGATCTTCCTCGGCCAGGCCGCGCCGACCCATCCGCGCATCGCCGACTCGCAAAAGTGCCTCCGCCTCTCCGGCAAGCACAACGACCTCGAGCAGGTGGGCCGCGACACGTATCACCACACGCTCTTCGAGATGCTCGGCAACTGGTCGTTCGGCGACTACTACAAGGCCGAGTCGATCGAGTGGGCGTGGGACCTGCTGGTGAAGCAGTGGCAGCTCCCGCAGGACAAGATCTGGGCGACCGTCTACACGACCGACGACGAAGCCGAGCGGCTCTGGAAGAAGATCACGCCGCTCCCGCCCGAGCGCATCCGCCGCTTCGAGCGCGAGAACTTCTGGGAAATGGGCGAGACGGGCCCGTGCGGCCCGTGCTCCGAAATCCACCTGGATCGCGGCCCGGCGGCCTGCGACTGGAAGGGCGGCGCCGGCCACGTCTGCACCGTGAACGGCGACTGCGCCCGCTACATCGAGCTCTGGAACCTCGTCTTCATCCAATACAACCGCGAGGCCGACCAAAGCCTTCGCGAGCTGCCGTCGAAGCACGTCGACACCGGCATGGGCCTCGAGCGCATCGTCGCCGTGCTCCAGAACGTGCTCAGC
>DAIQBH010000346.1:0-4624 GCA_036781285.1 Thermodesulfobacteriota bacterium
CGAATCGTTCCATCTTCGCGCGCGCGCTCGCGCGTCTCCGCGGGCGACAGGAAGGCCGGCGCGGTCGCTACAAGCCGCATCCCGACCCGAAGCAGGAGCGGTTCTTCTTCGACCTGCTCCGCGAGGCGCTCGCCGCAAACGCTTTTCCGCTCTCGGTGGTCGAAGAGGAGATCGAATACCGCCACGTCCGTCCCGACGCCCTCGCGCTGGTCAACGCCGCGGGAACCAAGGCGTCGGCGTAGCGACTACGTCGCGGGCGGGCGCCAGGTCACCGGCGGCACCCAGGCCTCGCGCCGCGCGACGATCTCCGGCAACACGGATCGCGCCCAGTTCGACAGCACGAGATTCGGAAGCTCGTCGATCCCGAACCACCGCGCCTCCAGCACCTCGTCACCGTCGGGGCGGATCTCACCTCCGACGATCCGGCATTCGAACGCCGTGATCACGTACGCGACCTCGTCGCCGTTCGAGTACGTGATCCGGAACTCGGGTCCGCCGAACGTGCCGAGACACCGCAGCGGCTCGACGTCGAGCCGGAGCTCCTCCCACACCTCGCGCACGGTGGCGTCCTGCGGCGTTTCGTCCGGATCGATCGCGCCGCCCGGCGTCGACCACACGTCCCCCGTCGAGTGGCGCGCGAGCAGCACGCGGCCGGCGTCGTCGAAGATCACCGCCGCGACCGACGGCATCAGCACGAGCTTCGTGCCGACCAACGTGCGCAGGTCTCTGAGATAGTCCGAGATCGGCACCGGCTCGTCAGGATGCGCGGGCCAGGAAGAGGCGCATCGGCAAGAGCTCACGCGTCACGGGGTTGAGCATCAGCCCGAGACTTTCGAGCGTGAGCGCGCCGAGGAGTGGCGTCACTCCTTCGGGTGCGAACACCACCTTCGTTGTGTACGCCCTGTTCCCTACGGCAAACGTGACCTCTCCGACGTCGTACGCGACGTGCGTGCCGTCCGCCAAGGTGAACTCCTCACGCTCGCGCCGCGTGACGGCGAGCTTCTCGAGAATACCGGCCGGCACGACGCTGAATATCGCGCCGCTGTCGACCAGCAACTCGAGCTCGATGCCCTCGAGATCGGGACGCTCCCGGTTCGAGAGGCCTACCTTCGCGAACGTGATTCCCACGCGCGGCTTCTTACGCTGTTCGGGTGTGACCATCGAGACGACGAGTATCCGTTCGTCACTCGCCGAACAACGCGCGGACGCGCGCGGCGGCGTGCGCGGTCTCGTCGAGCGGCGACGGCGGGAGCGCCCGAAAGGGCGTGCCCAACGGCAAAGCGCGGTTCTCGGCGACGAGTGCCGCGTGCAGCCGCTTCAGGTCGCGCGGATACCGCACCCAGCCACGCGCGGGCACGGTCGAGAGCATACGCGCGATCGGCGTTCCGACGAGCCGCGGATCGTGCGTCGGCGCGAGCACGAGATTCCGGAAGAGGTTCTTGCCGCGCGACTTGAGCGAGCGCCATTCGGGCAGCTCGACGAACCACACGCGCTTTCCCGTGCTGCACGCTTCCGTGAGCATCGACGCGCTGTCACCGGTCACGACGAAGCCGTCGGCGAGCCCGAGATATGCGGCGTACGGATTCGGCCCGCCGCCGGCCGTCCATTGATGAACGTAGGCGGGAACCTCGATGCCGTCCACGAGCGCGCCCGCGGCGTCGGCCGGCGTACGGCGGCTCGTGCTGACGAGCAGCGACCCGCCCTCCGCCCGCGCGAGCGCGTTCGCCTGCGCGACGAGCCGGCATGCCGCGGCGACGTCGAAGACGAACGGCTTCGCGCTGCCGCCGATCAGGAGCGCGAACAACGGACGCGGGAGATGCGCGAACCGTTCGCGCCATTCGTCAGCGGCACGCCGCCACTTCTCCTCCTCGGGACGGTGCAGCGGCAGCGCCAGGTGCAACACGTTCGGCCGCTCGGGCAATCGGTACTGCGGCGACGTCACGACGAGATCGAAGCCGTCGAGGTCGGCGCGCGGCCGGCCGAGCTGCACGAGCCGCGTCGCCGCTCCCGCCCGGCGGCGGATGTCCCACGCGACGGCGACGCTGCGTCGTCCGCACCCGATCACGAGGTCGGGCCACGGCGGCTCGAGCGGGCTCGACGCCGCGCGATCGAGTGGGAAGCGATCGCTCCCGGACAGCTTCGCGGCGAGCGGCTTCTTCGCTTTCAGGTAGCGGAGCTCCTTCACCTCGGTCGGCCAGCCGATCGCCTCGGCGAGCGAGAGCGACTGCGCGTTGTCGCCGGGTTTCTCACCGAGAAGCACCCAGATGCGCCGTGCCCTCGCCATCGACTCGGCCCGCGCCGTCGTCACGCCGCGGCGCGCTTCCGCGAGACGACGAGACACGGTTGCAGCCAGATCTCGCCGGGCAAGTCGTCGCTCACGAGGACGGGATCGAGGCCGAAGCTCGGGAGGTCGTCGATGCGACCACGGAAGTGATCGCGCGTGAGGAGATAGTCGCGCCGGAGTCCCTGGTCGTTGCAGTCCCAGAAGGGCTCGAGCATCACCGTGTGCCGGGCGGCGACGCGCGCCATCTCACCGAGCGCCTGCGAACGGAGCTGCTCCATCTGTTCGAGCGCGAGCGACGAATACACGAGGTCGAACGCGCCGTCGGCGAACGGCAACGATCCCGCGCTGCCGTGATGGAAGTCGACGGCGCGATGCGCGCGCACGTCGGCGGGCGGCTCCGGCGAGAAGCGGCGCAGCACGTCCGGCAACTCCGGCTCCCCCTGCACGGCCCGGCCGACCGCGAACCCGCCCTCGGTGAGCTCGACGCCCGCGAAGCGGATGTCCGGGAAACGACACGCGAGGGTGAGCAGATTGAGACCGTTCCCGCAGCCGACCTCGAGCACGCTCCGCGGCGCCAGCGACGCGATCGTCCGCATCAGCACCAAGAGGCGCGCCCGCGACCCGGCGGCGCTCGTCGCGAACATCACCGCGTCGCGGTACTGCCAGGCCGCGCCCGCCGAGGGCCGCGGCTCCATCTCGTACGGCGCCAGGTTCTTCCGCGCCCAAGCGTTGTCGTACTCGGCCTCGATGCGGGTCTGGTCGCGGCGCTTGCCCCGGCCGAGCCAGCCGAGCCAGCGCCGTTTCCGCAGCTGCTTCCGGGTCTTCGCGCTCTTCCGCGCCACCTCCGCGGTCCAGAGCGGATCGGTCGGAGTGAGCCGTCGGGCCACGAATGGCTCCATCGCCGCGAGCAGCCCCGCGGGATCGAGCCCGAGCCCGGACTCGGCGATCGGGGTGAAGGTCGGCGCCACGCGGGGCGGATGATGGCGGGGCCGGCCCCGCCCTGCAACCCACCGATCGCGCGACTTGCGGAGGGCGCGGCGAGCGGTTAACGAGGCGCGGTGTTCACCCCGCTTCGCATCGCGGCATCCGCCAGCGTCGACATCGCGAAGGCGCTCGGCAAGCTCCCGGGCGGCGGCAAGAAGGGCAAGAAGCGCGTGAAGAAGGCATTCAACGGTGTGTACACGCGCTGCGAGGACGAAGGGCTCATCCCGCGCATGCCCGACTACCTCGAGGACTACGGACGCGACTACCCGGAGCTCCTGACGGTCGAGGCCGCGCACGCCGACATCCGCCGTGAATGCGAGCGCCTCCTGGCGTTCCGCTCCGGCATCACCGACATGTCGAAGCTCGGCGGCCAGTACACGGAGCGCGGCATCCACACGATCCAGTGGAAGGCCTTCATGCTGAAGTCGGGCACGTTCATCGAGGAGAACTGCGCCCTCGCCCCGAAAACCGCCGCGGTGCTGCGACCGCTCGCGAACGTCTACAACGCGTTCTTTTCGATCGTGGAGCCGCACCAGCACATCACGCCGCACTGGGGCTACTACAAAGGCTTTCTGCGCTATCACCTCGGCGTGATCATCCCGGCCGACAACGCCGAGAAGAAATGCTGGCTCCGGGTCAACGTCGACCGCGCCGACAACGCCAAGAAGGACAAGACGCTGATCGAGCGCGCCCGCAAGTATTACTGGCGGAACGGCAAGGGCGTCATGTTCGACGACACCAACCTGCACGACGCCGCCAACGAGAGCGACGAGGTACGGGTCGTCCTCTGGCTCGACGTCGCCCGCAAGTTCCCGCGCACGCTCGACCTCTACAACCGCGCGCTCCTGAAAGCCGTGTACTACGAGCCGTCGGTCAAGAAGTTCCGCGAGAACGCGGTCGTGCACCTCCCCGACGCCACGCGCGCCTGAGCGGCGGAGCGATGGCAGCGACCGCGCGCGCGCGCATGGTGATCGTCGCGTGGTGCTTGGCCTCTGCGTTCGCGGCGACCGTGCCGACCGCCGCCAAGGAAGCGTCCTCGTTCGCCGCCCGGCTGTCGTCGGCCGACGAGGCGATGGAGTACTGGGACGTCACCGCGTGGTTCGATTCCGGCGAGCGGGTGTTCGCCCGCTTCCTCGTGACGAATCAGGGACCCGGGCGGCGAACCGCAGCAGCGGTCGGACACGTCCTCGTGGGAGACGGCGACGTTCGGCCGTTCCAATGGGGACGGCGCGAGGGGGCGTGGGCATTCAGCGCGAACGGCCTCCGCTTCGAGATCGGGAAAGCGACCCTCGACCTGTCGGGTGGGGCGGCCGTCCTCACGGTGAAGAGCACGAAACGTCGCGTCGATCTGCGCCT
>DAIQBH010000347.1:0-4600 GCA_036781285.1 Thermodesulfobacteriota bacterium
GCCGCTTTGACGACTTTCTTCGCGTTCCAGGACATCCATTGCGATGCGCGCGCCAACGGCCATTCGTCAACGAGCGCGCGCGCGTCCTCGGCGGTGGTCCACCGGCGGACGGTGAAGCGTCCGATCACGGTGCACCCGGCGATCTCACTGACTCGCGTCGATGGTTCCGACGTGAACAACACCTGGATGCCAGCCTCCGCGGCGAGTCGGGCCACATCGCGAGAGAAGAGGCCACCCGGGACGGAAGCGACCGGCGGAAGCGCACCGAGCACAGTGCCGAGGCGGTCGACGCTCACGCGCCACTCCTCGGCAATCTGGTGCAACGGGTAGGCCGCCATCCGGAGCGGATGGGTCTCAGAGTGACTTCCTACGACGTGTCCGCGCGCCTGCAGGTCGCGAAGATCAGCCTCCGAGAGGAACTCTGGACGGCCCAGACAGCTCGTGGCGATAAAGAAGTGTCCGCGCCAGCCGCGCCGCTCGAGGTGCTCGGCGATGCGCATTGCCGTCGCGCCACCGTCGTCGAACGTGAGAATCACCGGCGGCTGATCACCATGAACCGGAGCCTTCAGCGCGTCGCGAACATCCGATCCGACTCCGCGGCGACCCGCGAGGACCTGCACATGCTCGAGGAAGTCATCCTCTTCCAGCTTGTAGGACGCCGCCGACGCCCCGGGAAAGCCACTCGCGTCCGGGGCGTCGGCGATGATGAGATCGTGGTACTCAAGCGTGACGAGGCGCACTCTCGACTCGCTTCGCGGCACGTTGCCAGCGCAGATACTGGCTGAGCCAAGGCTGGCCCCACTCGCCCGAGCTCCGCCCCGCAACCGAAATGGGCGTGGCGGTACCGTCCGCGATCGCGCGCAAGCGCTCCGCGATCGCCGGCAGATTCTCGAGCATGACGCGATGCTGAATCACGATGTGCGATTCGGCTCGCTCATCGAACGGATAGCTGAAGTAGCCGAAGATCGGCCCCGTATCCACGCCGCGATCGATCTTGAGCAGCGTCAGCCCCACGCGCGACAGGTCTCGCTTGGCGAGCGCCCAGAAACAGCCATGGGCGTTCCGATACTCCGGACAGATGCCGGGATGGAGCACGAACGTCCCTGTGGATGGAAGCGTGAACACGCCGGGCCGGATGATCTGCTTGCAGAGGGCGAGCACCATGTCCGGCGCGTTCTGCCTGACGAATGCTTCGACCTCGGGTGTGTTCGGGCTGTGCGACCGAATCACCGGCACCGACGACGGGACCGCCGGGTAGCGTGTCTGCATCTCGGCGAGCGTCCGCTCGAGCCACTCCGCATCACGACTTGCCAAAGCCGCCTTGTAGTAGGCCCGAAACGCCAGCACGTCGAGCACCCGAAGCGCACCCACGCGGCGCGCCTCACGCTTGAGCCGTCGCCAGAGCAACGACCGCCGCTCCTCGAGCACCACGACGCCCGCGAGGTCCGACCACGACGCCAGCCATCGCGCCATCCCGTCGTAATGCAGTGGCGCGTCGTGATGACAGATGAGCAGCGTGCGAAGCCGTGGGTTGCTCATAGGGGGCAAGGGGACACCGGCTCGAGTCTCCGCCCGATCACTACCAGCCGATCCCCTGGTAGCGACCGTTGTCCGACACGCGGGTGCCGAAGCTTCGCACGAGGTCGATCACGGTCTGATCCGGTCGCAGGCTCGGCTCGATCGTCCGGAATTCCTTCGCCCCATTCCCCACCACGATCACTTCGCTGGCCTGGACCACCTCGGCCATCGAGGGCCGCATGAGTGACCAGATGTGCGGGATCTCCCGCTCGACGTAATCGCGGTTCGCGCCGATCACGTTCGCTTCCGACACCGCGCCGTCGTAGATCGCGATGTCGAGCCCCTTGCCGATCAACCGCTCGATGAGCGTCACGAGCGGCGATTCGCGGAGGTCATCGGTGCCGGCTTTGAAGCTGAGTCCGAGCACGCCCACCTTGCGGCGTCCAGTCGCGAGGACCATGTCGATCGCGCGCTCCACCTGACGGCGGTTGCTCTCCAGGGTCGCGGCGAGCACCGGCACCTCGACGTCCGCCTGACGCGCGCGGTGGACGACGGCCCGGAGGTCCTTCGGCAGGCACGAACCGCCGAACGCGAACCCGGGTTTCAGGTAGGCGGTGGAGATGTTCAACTTCTGATCGGCGCAGAAGAGCCGCATCACTTCGTGGCTATCGACGCCGAGTGCCTTGCAGACGCTGCCGATCTCGTTCGCGAACACGACCTTGAGCGCGTGGAAGCAGTTCGATGCGTACTTCATCATCTCCGCGACCCGCGTCTCCGTGATGTGCAACGGCGACTTGATCGATGCATAGAGCGTCGCGGCGCGGGATGCCGCCTGCTCGCTCCCGGCGCCGATGACCGTGAACGGCGGATCGAAGAAGTCGGCGATCGAGCTGCCTTCGCGGAGGAACTCGGGGTTCATGCAGACGTCGAAACCCTTGCCGAGCTCCTTGCCTGACGCGGACGCGAGCGCGGGAATGACCAGTTCTTCGGTGGTCCCCGGGAGCACCGTGCTTCGAAGCACGACCGTCAAGTGCTCGTTCTTGTCACGGAGCGCGTCTCCGATCTCCCGGCTCACGCGTTCCACGTAGCGCAGGTCGAGGCTCCCGTTCGTGCGGCTCGGCGTACCGACGCAGATGAGTGCGAGCGACGATGCATGAATTGCCTCGCGCACATCCTGCGTCGCGCGCAGGCGGCCCGAGCGAACCATCTCGGCCACGAGGTCGCCGATGCCCGCCTCGACGATCGTCGCCCTGCCGGCGTTGACCATGTCGACCTTCGACGCGGTGACGTCGACGCCAATGACGTTGAACCCTTCCTTCGCGAAGCACGCGGCCGACACGCAGCCGACGTACCCCAACCCAAATACGCTGATCGTGGTCGTCATCACACGGGGAGGTTTTCCGGTCGATTCTGAGTGGCCACCCCTTCGCAGATCTCGCTGAAGGCGGCCGCGACGCGCTGCCAACTGAACTCTTGCCGAACGCGCTCGGCACCTGTCTGCCCGATGCGCCGCGCCTGCGCGGGATCGCGGAGGAGCTTCACGATGGCGGCAGCGAGGTCCGCCGGCTCATCCGCGAGTATCGCATCGACGCCGGAGCGAAGCGGTAACCCCTCTGCGCCAACGGTCGTGGACACCACGGGAAGCTCCATCGCCATCGCCTCGTAGATCTTGAGGCGCGTCCCACCGCCGATCCGGATCGGGACAACGAACACCGATGCGTCGTCGAGATACGGTCGCACATCCGGGACAGAGCCAGTGACGCGAATCGCGGACCCCTCGACGGCCAGCGCGCGAATGTGCGCCGGCGGGTTCCGGCCCACCACGGTGAGCGTGACGTCGGGCACCTGCGCGCGAACGAGCGGCAGGACGTCGCGCGTGAAGAACTGAATGGCGTCCTCGTTCGGAAGCCAGTCCATCGATCCGGTGAACACGAGGGAATGCGGCGCCGGTGCGCGCTCGCCGGACGGACTGAAGTAGTCCGTGTCGACGCCGGTGGGAACGCTCGAGACGTTGCGCACGCCGTAGTCACGCCGGAACGTCTCCTCATCCTCCGCCGACACCGCGATGACGTGATCGAACCGACGACACTCGGCCGCCTCGAACGCGCGCATGCGACGCCACTGCTCCCGGAAATAGAATCGCTTCGCCGGGTGCGCGGCGACCTGTGTGTGCCGGGCCCAGATCGCCGCCTCGACGTTGTGTTGAAAGAGCACGGTCGGGCAGGGCAGGTCACGATCGACGTTGATGCTCGGGAAGAGGAAGTCGCACACGAGCACGTCGACGTCGCGGCGGTGAAGCAGTGCCCGGATCGCGTCGCGCATTGCGGCCGATCGGTACTTGGCGATGGCGAACGGCAGCGGCGATGCCACGTTTCTCGCCAGCTCGGCGTAGAAGGCCGGCGTGCGTTTCGCGGTCTGGCGAAACGGTATGCGCACGACCTCGTGCGCGTATTCGGTTGCGCGGTCGAGCGCGTCGGGTGCGGCCTGCCCGTCATCGAGGGTGACGTACGTGATCTCGTGCTCCCGACGCAGCTCGCGGAGCATGTGATACGTGCGGATCTTCCCGCCCTTGTCGATCGGGTGGAGCAGCTCTGTCTTGAGCCAGGCTATGTGCACGTCGGACCGGGTGGGTGATGAATCAGATGCGGACGTCGGCGGGTGACTCGCCGTCGAGGAAGATACGATGCCACAGCTCGAGGTTGATCAACGACCACAACCGCTGACCGTTGCGCGCCGTGCCGGCGTCGTGATCCGCGACGAGCGCGCGCAGCGCGGCGGGCTCGAACAGCCCGCGCTGCATGGCCCGCGGTCCGAGCACGAACTCGTCGACGATCGGCCGGAACGATCCGCGGAACCAGGCGTCGATGGGAACCGGGAAGCCCATCTTCTTCCGCGTCAGGATCTCGGGCGGCAAGGTGTCCCGCATCGCCTGACGAAGCACGTACTTCGTGGTGAGCCCTCGGAGCTTGAGCCGCGGCGGGAGCCGAGTCGCGAACTCCACGAGGGGGTGATCGAGAAACGGCACCCGGCTCTCGATCGACGCCGCCATGCTCATCTGGTCCTGCTTCATGAGCAGCTCGTG
>DAIQBH010000348.1:0-4592 GCA_036781285.1 Thermodesulfobacteriota bacterium
CATAATGCCGGCGATCAGGACAAAGACGAGCGCGTAGAGGCGCCAGGGGCGCGACGACGACGGTTCAGACACGGGCAGCGCGCGCTATGCCGGTCCACGGTGCTGTAGTAAGCGACCGCGCATGCGCTTCGGCATCCACGCGGGACCGCAGGACTGCACCCTGGATGAGCTGCGGCGCCTCTGGCGCTTCGCCGACGACCGCGGGTTCCACTGGTGCTCGGTGTGGGACCATCTCTATTCGATCTCCGATCTCACCAACCCCGCGAGCCCGTCTTTCGAGGCGACGACCGCCATGGCCGCGCTCGCCGCCACGACCACCCGCGTGCGCGTCGGCTGCCTGGTGTTCTGCGTCGGGTATCGCAACCCCGGCGTGCTCTGCAAAGCGGCGGTCACGATCGACCACCTGAGCGGGGGCCGCGTCGAGCTCGGGCTCGGCGCCGGCTGGAACGAGCGCGAGTTCGCGGCGTTCGGCATGCCGTTCCTTCCCATCAAAGATCGCCTCGACCAGCTCGAGGAGCACGCGATCGTGCTGCGGCGCTTGTTCGACGGCGAGCGCGTGACCTTCGAAGGCAAGCACGTGCGCCTCACCGACGCGCTCTGCGATCCGCGCCCGGCGCAACCGCGGCTGCGTCTCTGGATCGGCGGCCAGGGCGAGAAGCGGCTCCTGCGCATGGTCGCGCGCCACGCCGACGGGTGGAACGTGCCGTTCCTCGCGCCGAACGTGTACGCGCGACGAATCGGCACCCTCGACGAGTGGTGCGAAAGAGAAGGCCGGAATCCGCGCGCGATCACCCGCACGGTCAACGTCGGCCTCGCGATCGGCCGCAACGACGCCGAGGTCGCGCGACAGGAGAGCCTCCTGCCGGGCATGTTCGGCGGGCTCACCGAGCTCGTGAAGCCGGGCATCCTGATCGGCACGCCGGCGCGCGTGACCGACCGGATCGGCGAGTACGCGCGCGCCGGCGCGGAGTGGGTGATCCTGGCGCTCCGGGCGCCGTTCGACTGGGACGGGCTCGAGCTCTTCGTCCGCGACGTGATGCCGGCCTTCCACTGAGCATGTCGCAAGCACACGAGCACGAGCGTCGCTGCCAGCTCTGCGGTCGCACCGGGCGCCGCGGGGACCTCCTCAGGTCGGAAGGCGTCCGCCCGCAGGTCGCCAGCCACATCGCACGGAGCCATCCCGACTGGAACGGCTCGAGCTTCATTTGTCGTCCCTGCCTCGTGACCGAAAGCGGCAGTTACGTGGTCGCCGAGCTCGAGCGCGAGCGCGGCGAGCTCTCGGCGATCGAGATAGAGCTCGCGCGGAAGTCGGGCGAAGGCCTGTTGATCGCGGAGCATCTCGACGAGGAGTTCGAGCGCTCGATCACGTTCGGCCAACGCGCGGCGGACGCCACCGCGCGCGTCGGCGGGTCGTGGACCTTCGTGATCGGCTTCGGGCTCGTGCTCGCGACATGGGTCGGCGTGAACTCGCTCCTGCTCGCCGGCCGGGCCTTCGACCCGTATCCCTACATCCTGCTGAACCTCGTGCTTTCGTGCCTCGCCGCGCTCCAGGCCCCCATCATCATGATGGCGCAGAACCGCCAGGCCGCACGTGACCGCGCGCAGGCCGACCAGGATTTCCGCATCAACTTGAAGGCCGAGATCGCCATCCGGAACTTGCACGAGAAGGTCGATCACCTGCTCCACACGCAGTGGGAGCGCCTGCTCGAGCTCCAGCAGATCCAGATCGACATGCTGAGCGACCTCGAGAAGCACCGGCGGCCGTAGCGACTCGTCGCGGCGGTCTCAGCGTTTGGCGCGCCTTCGGTCGACGCCGAGCCGCCGCGCCGTGGACAGCGGCAGCCGGGTCTGCGACATCGAGGCATGGCCTACGCTCCCTTCGACCTGACCGGCAAGGTCGCGCTGATCACCGGCGGCAACGGCGGCATCGGACTCGGCATGGCGGACGCCCTCGCGCAGGCGGGCGCCGACGTCGCCATCTGGGGCAGCAACGCGGACAAGAACGCCGCCGCCGAGCGCTCGCTCGCGGCGCACGGCCGCCGGGTCGCGGCGTTCACGTGCGACGTCGGCGACGAGGCCGCGGTCGAGCGCGCGTTCGCCGACACGCTCGCGCGGCTCGGCCGCGTCGACGCCTGCTTCGCCAATGCCGGCATCGGCGGCTCGGCGCCGTTCATCGAGATGACGAGCGAGGAATGGCACCGCGTGCTCCGCATCAATCTCGACGGCGTCTTCTTCACGCTGCGGGCGGCGGCGCGCCACATGGTCGAACGCGGCGGGGGCGGCTCGCTCGCGGTCACGAGCAGTCTGGCGGCGATCGAGGGTCAGTCGCGCGGCGAGCACTATGCCGCGACCAAGGGCGCCGTCATCGCGATGATCCGCGCGATCGCGACCGAGCACGCCCGCTGGGGCATCCGCGCCAACGCCATCCTGCCGGGCTGGATCGAGACCGCGATGACCGATGCGCTCTTCGCGTGGGAGCCGATGCAGAAGAAGGTGCTGCCGCGCGTGCCCGTTCGGCGCTGGGGCACGCCCGCCGACTTCGGCGGCATCGCCGTCTACTTGGCGAGCGACGCGAGCCAATACCATACCGGTGACACGCTCCTGATCGACGGCGGCTATTCCATCTTCTGACGCGGGCACCGACGCATGCCGCTCGAGGAATACCGTCGCAAGCGCCGCTTCGGGGTCACCAGCGAGCCGAAGGGCGCGGCCAAACCTCGGAAGCGCGCCAAGAAGCTCCGCTTCGTCGTCCAGAAGCACCGCGCCGGCCACCTGCACTACGATTTCCGTCTCGAATGGGACGGCGTGCTGCTGTCGTGGGCCGTTCCGAAGGGGCCGTCGCTCGATCCCAGCGTGAAACGCCTCGCGATGCACGTCGAGGACCATCCGATCGAATACGCGAAGTTCGAGGGCGTGATCCCGGCCGGCGAGTACGGCGGGGGCACCGTGATGATCTGGGACCAGGGCAGCTGGGTGCCGGACGATCCCGACGTCGCACAGCACCTCGCCAAGGGCGACCTCAAGTTCACGCTCCATGGTGAGAAGCTGTCCGGCTCCTGGGTGCTGGTGCGGACGCGCGGCTATCAGGGCGGCAAGAGCTGGCTCCTCATCAAGCACCGTGACGCGGCCGCCTCGACCGTCGACATCGCCACCGAGGCGCCGCGCTCCGTCGTGAGCAATCGCCTCCTCGCCGAGATCGCCTTCGAGGAAGGCGGCGACGTCCGCCAGGCGGTCACCGCCGACCCGCCGAGCGCGGTCGAGGAAGCGCTGCGCGATCCGCGCACCGCGAAACGCAAACGCAAGCAGGCGCCGAAAGTGTGGCACTCGAACCGGAGCACGTGACCGCCGGCGCCGTGCCCGTCGCGCGGCCCTCGATGGTCGTGACGATCGCGGTCTTCACGCGCGCGCTCGGGGTCGTCTATCTGATCGCGTTTCTCTCGTTGCGGGTGCAGATCCTCGGGCTCTTCGGCAGCACCGGCATCCTCCCGATCGGCGAGTATCTGACGGCGGTCGCGGAGCGGTTCGGCGGCGCGCGCTGGGACGTGTTGCCGACGCTCCTCTGGCTCGGCGCGTCCGATGCCGTGCTGCTCCGCCTCTGCGATGCCGGCGTCGTGCTCGCCGCGCTCGCGGCGGCCGGGATCGCACCCGGCCCGAGCCTCCTCGCGCTCTGGACACTCTATCTCTCGTTCGTGAGCGCGGGACGCGTGTTCCTGAGCTTTCAATGGGACATGCTGCTGCTCGAAACCGGGCTCCTCGCGGTCTTCGTCGCGCCGTGGGCGGTGTGGCCCCGGCTCGATGCGACGCGCGAACCGTCACGACTCGGCGTCTGGCTCCTCCGCTGGCTGCTCTTCCGGCTGATGTTCGCGTCCGGGGTCGTGAAGCTACTGCACGACGACCCGAGCATGCCGACGTGGCACGACCTCACCGCCCTCGCCTACCACTACGAGACGCAGTGCCTGCCGCCCTGGACCGCCTGGTACGCGCACCACCTGCCGCTCTGGTGGCATCGCGTGTCGTGCGCGCTCATGTTCGTGATCGAGCTCGGGGTGCCGTTCTTGATCTTCGGACCGCGCGCGGCGCGGCTGATCGCCGCGGTCGCGTTCATCGGTTTCCAGCTCTTGATCGTCGTGACCGGCAACTACACCTTCTTCAACTGGCTCACGATGGCGCTCGCCCTCGTGCTCTGCGACGACCGTGCGCTCGCGGCGGTCCTACCAGGACGCGGAGGGAACGCGTCGGCGGTGCTGCCCCACCCGCCTCCTGGTCGACTCCGCACCGCGGTCGGCGTCCCCCTCATGCTCGTACTCCTCGTGGCTTCGGCGGCGACCTTTGCGAGACAGATGGGCGGGGGCGAGGCGCCGCCGGCGCTCGCGCGGCCGCTGCTGCAACGGTTGGCCCCGCTCCGCAGCGTGAACGGTTACGGCCTCTTCGCCCGCATGACGACCGTCCGGAACGAGATCGTCATCGAGGGCAGCGACGACGGCACCACGTGGCTCCCGTACGAGATGCCGTGGAAGCCGGGCGACGTCACGCAGCGCCCGACGTTCGTGGCAGCGCATCAGCCGCGGCTCGACTGGCAGATGTGCTTCGCC
>DAIQBH010000349.1:0-4580 GCA_036781285.1 Thermodesulfobacteriota bacterium
GCGTCGCCGACCGCATCACGCTCGTCCCCGGCAGCTATCTCCGCGACCCGCTGCCCGAGGGGCACGATCTCGTGTTCCTCTCGAACATCATCCACGGCGAAGACGACGACACGAACCGCGCGCTCATGCGGAAGATCCACGGCGCGCTCACACCCGGCGGACGTTTGATGATCAAGGACCACGTGACGGACGAATCGGGGACGAGCCCCGCGCCGGCGGCGATCTTCTCGATCGCGATGCTGCTGTTCACCCGCGGACGCGACTACGCGTTCGCCGAGATCCGCGACTGGCTCGTCGCCGCGGGCTTCGCGCGGGTCGAGGCCGACGTGCTGCCGCCGGGCCTGATCTCGACGTTGGTCGTCGGATTCAAATGACGGCGCCGGCGACCACGGACGGCGGCACGCGCTTCTGCACCGCGTGCGGTGAGCGTCTCCAGGCGAGCGCGCGCTTCTGCGCGGGCTGCGGTACGGCGGTCGGCGCCGCGCCCGCGGCGACGCTCGGCTGGCGCGACCAGATGCCGGGGCTCGTCGTCCTGGCGCTCTTCCTCGCGGCCGGGCTCGCGGTTTGGGTCGGCGTGCTCCAGCCGGGGGCGCACACGTCGAGCGCGCCGACGCGCGGCGGCGGCGGTCCGAGCGTCGCCGGCGGCGCGGGCGGGGCCGGCGGCGAGATGCCGACGGACCACCCGCCGGTCGGGCTGCCCGACGAGGCCAAGAAGTTCGTGGCGCAGCTCGCGGAGAAGGCGAAGGCCGCACCACAGGACGTCGCCGCCTGGAAGAGCCTCGCGCAGGTCCAGCAGCGGGCCGGCGAGATGGATCCGAGCTACGGCGCGCAAGCGCTCGAGTCGTGGAAGCACGTGCAGTCGCTGGCGCCCGACGACGACGAGGCGATCCGCGGCATCGGCAACGTCTACTACGATCAGCAGAAGTTCGACCTCGCGGCGGCGGAGTACGAGCGCTACCTCGCGAAGCATCCCGACGATGCGAGCGTCCGCACCGACCTCGCGACCGCGCTGCTCTACCAGCGCCAGATCGACAAGGCGATCGCGACCTACCAGGAAGCGATCACCGCGCGCCCGACCTTCCTCCAGGCGCACTTCAACCTCGGCCTCGCATGGGAGGCGAAAGGCGAGCGCGCGAAGGCATTGGCGTCGCTCGACAAGGCGCACGAGCTCGCGACCGACGACGACACGCGCACGCGCATCGAGCGTGTGAAGGCGCAGCTCGCGTCGACGGCGCCGGGCGCGGCGGCGGCGGGCATCGCGGCCGCCGGGGGCGCACCCGCCGGCGGCATGCCGCAAGGTGGGTCGAAACCGGCCGTCGGGTCGGGAGGAATGGGCCAAGCGCCGCAAGGTGCGCCGCCCTCTGGTGGAATGGCCGGCGCGCCGCCTCACGGCCCCGCGACCGGCGGCGCTCCGCCGCCGCAAGGCGCCGACTATCCGAGCCAGGTGGAAGCGCAGCTCCGCGCCCACCAGATCCTCGGCCCCAAGATCCAGAAGGTCGAATGGCCGGAGCCGGGGCGCGCCCGCGTGCTCGTCGCCGACTTCCCGATGGCGAGCATGCCCGAGTTCGCGCGCAACCTCTTCAAGACGCGCCTCGAGACCATCATCGGCGACGCCAAGCAGAAGTTCGCCGTCAGCGAGGCGCGGACGATCGAGATCGCCGACGCCGCGAACGGCACGACGATGGAGACCGTGACGAAGTAGGCGACGGTCGCCATGCAGCAGGACTTCTACACCGAGTACTCCGAGATCGAGGACACGCACTGGTGGTTTCGGGGCCGGCGCGAGATCTTCACCCGCCTGCTGGCACCGTTCGAGAACCGCGGGCTCTCGATCCTCGACATCGGATTCGGCACGGGCGCCATGCTGACGTTCCTCCAGCGTTACGGCCACGTGACCGGCATGGACATGTCGGTCGACGCCATCCGCTTCGCGCGGACGCGCTGCGACGCGCCGATGCTGCTCGGCGACATCACCTCGTTGCCGGTCGCGACGGCGTCGATGGATCTCGTGACCGCGTTCGACATCGTCGAGCACGTTCCCGACGATCGGGCGGCGTTCGCCGAGCTGGCGCGCGTCTGCCGGCCGGGCGGCCACGTGTTGTTGACCGTCCCGGCCTTCCAGTTCCTCTGGGGCAATCAGGACGTCGTGAGCCATCACCAGCGGCGCTACACGCTCGCCGAGCTCGAGGCGCACGTCCGGAGCGCCGGGCTCGTGCCGCACCGCCTGTCCTACTTCAATGCGATCCTTTTTCCGGCCGTCGCGGCCGTGCGCGTCGCGCGCCGCCTGCGCGGCGAGCGCCGACCGCAAGGCGAGGTGAAGTCCGATTTCACCATGACGAAGCCGGGCCTCGTGAACGACACGCTCGCGCGCGTGTTCGCGGCGGAGGGGCGCTGGCTCGCGCGCTGGCGGCTGCCGGTCGGGGTGTCCGTCGTGTGCCTCGCGGAGCGCCGAGCCTGACCATGACCGCCGCCGACGCGACGGCGCCTACCCTCTCGGTCGTCGTGCCGGTGTTCGACGAGGCGGCGGTCCTCCCGGAGCTCGAGACACGGCTCTTCTCGGTGCTCGCCGCCGCCTGCCCCGACCATGAGGTCGTGTTCGTCGACGACGGCTCGCTCGACGAGTCGCCGGCGATCCTGCTCGGCATCGCGGCGCGGAACGCCCGCGCACGCGTGCTGCGCTTCAGCCGCAATTTCGGCCATCAGGCGGCCGTGACGGCCGGCATCGAGCACGCCCGCGGGCGCGCGGTCGTCGTCATCGACGCCGACCTCCAGGACCCGCCCGAGGTGATCCCCGATCTCCTCGCGAAGTGGCGCGAGGGCTTCGAGGTCGTGTCGGCGGTGCGCGCGGAGCGGCTCGGCGAGCCGCCGCTCCGGCTCTTCTTCATCAAGACGTTCTACCGCGTGCTCCAGCGGATCGCGTCGGTCGACATGACGCCCGACGTCGGCGACTTCCGGCTGATCGATCGCCGCGTGGCGGACGCCCTGAACCGCCTGCCCGAACGGAACCGCTACGTGCGCGGCCTCGTCCGCTGGCTCGGCTTCCGACACGCCGAGGTGCGGTACACGCGCGCCGAGCGCTTCAGCGGCGAGACCAAATATCCCTTCACCAAGCTCGTACGGCTCGCGCTCGACGGCGTGACCGCGTTCTCGAACCTGCCGCTCCAGCTCGTCGCGTACCTCGGCTTCGCCGTATTCGGGTTGAGCGTCCTGCTCGTCCTCTACGCCCTCGCCGGCCGTCTCTTCAGCGGCGAGACTCCCGAGGGCTGGACGTCGGTCTTCGTCGCGGTCGCCTTCCTCTCCGGAGTGCAGCTCGTCGCGCTCGGCATCCTCGGCGCGTACGTGAGCCGCATCTTCGAGGAGGTGAAGGCCCGGCCCCTGTACGTCATCGCGTCGGACTCCGCGCGTCCGACGCCCGAAGGTCCTCGTTAGACGGTCGTCGCCGCGAGCCACTCCACGAGGGCCACGGGTTTCCGCGCGTGGGTCGCGATCCAGTCGACGAGCTTCGGGGACGTGAGCAGCGCGCGGTCGAGGTCGGGGAAGCCGACGAAGAGGCCTTTGCGCTTCAATAGGTCGGCGCGGGGGTGGTCGGGGTCGAAGCCGCGTGGGACGCGCTGGGTCTGCTCGTACGACTCGATGCTGAAGCCGGCGCGCATGAGCGTCGCCAGGAGCTTCGCGAGCTCGGCGCCGCGCTTCGGGTCGTCGACGGCGGCGCGGAAGCGCTTCAGCTGCTCGCCGTCCATCATGTACTGGCCGGCGCCGACGAAGAGCTCGTCCGCGCCGACGTGCACGTAGAGCGCGGCGGCGCCGCTCGGACCGGCGTTGCCGCCCTCGACGCCGAGGTAGCCGCCGATGTGGGTCTTGTAGGGCGACTTGTCCTTCGAGAACCGCACGTCGCGGTGGATACGGAACACTTTCGGCGCCGCGATCTCCTCGTGCGCGTAGCGCGGCGCGAGCTTCTCCCGCACGGCGGCGAGCAACGCCTTCATCGGCGCGAGCCATCCGGCGTCGTACTCGTCGCGGTGGGCGGCGAACCAGTCGCGATCCTGATGCTTGGCGAGCGCCTTGAAGAAGCGCGCGTCGCGGTCGGCGAAGCCCGTGAAGCGGGCCGGGATCGTGCGTTCGGCTTTCGGCATGCGGTCGCTCTACGCGCGGCGACCACCCGACACAACGACTACAGGTATCCGGTCCGACGCGGCCGTCAGAAGTAATACTTCGTCTGCGCGGCCCACTCGCTCTTCGGGTACTGGCGGTGCAGCAGCTGGAACGCCGCCTTCGACTGCGCCGACGTGCGCGCGTCGGTGCAGCCGAAGCGCGTCGCGCGGACGGCGAGGTGGAGGGCCTCCGGCACGCGGGCGTCCTTGGGGTGCGCGCGTCCGTACGCGACGGCTTCCGCCGCGAGTGCCGTCGGCGCGCTCGGGAGCTTGGCGAGCCGCGCCCACTCGTCGTCCGTCTTCTTGCGTTCGGCGGGAGTGAGGAACGACGGCGCGACGTCGGGGTACCACTCCGGCCGGACGACGCCCGCGTTCGCGGCGTCGCACCACCAGTTGTAGCGGAACTCGTCGAGCTCGCCCGAAGGCGTC
>DAIQBH010000350.1:0-4566 GCA_036781285.1 Thermodesulfobacteriota bacterium
CGCGCGCTCGGACTGGAGGGCGCGGTCGTTCTCGGTGGTACGGGATCGGAGGCGCTGCCTGGCCTCGTCACCATCGACCTCGCGCCGACGCAGCCGGCGGACGACCCCGCCGAAACCGCAGAAACGCCGCGGGGGACGCAAGTGTCGAGAGGCGGAGATCATCGGCATCTTCGATACGGAAAGAGTGATGAAAACGTCTCGGAGCCAGCAGGCGAAGAATAGGCGAAGACCTGCCGGCGAGTCAAGGAAAATGTCGCGGTCCGCGAGAATCGCTCGACGGAGCGGCGTCGAGCATTCCCGAAGTCTCTTCCTCACCGAGCCCTATGGCGGACTCCAGCTGGTGACGTGCACCCGCATTTGGCAGGCTCGATGCACATTCCGGAGGGTTCTTTCCATGGCGCTACCTCGACCCGTCGTCTCGTCTTCTCTCTCCTCGATTCTCGCTGCCATTGTCGGTGTGGGCCTGCTGGTCGCGAGCAGCTCCGCCGGCGCCGCCAACTCGCTGCCGGCGCCGCCGGAAGCCAGGTTCGTGACATCCCCGCCCGCCGGAATCGACCACGCGGTCGTGCCCTCGTATGCCGGTCGGTGCGAGCCGGCGCGTCGTTGCGGCGAGGACTACGTGTTCGCGGCGACGCGCGGCCTTCGCCAACCCGGCATCGATCCCGTGGTCGCCGTGGTGCTCGCCCCGGCGACACTCGTCTTCGATGCCGTGTTCTTTCCGTTCGCGCTCGCGCTCGACAGTTTCTGACTCGCCGGCGGTCGGCAGATGGCGACGCGTCGGTGTTGTAATCCGATGCTACGCCGCGAACGCCTGCGGGATTTGGCCGGCCCGCGTCACGGCGACAGCGTCGATGAGCGCATCGATCTCGGCGCCGGCCTCGTAGGCGAACCGAATCACCGCCTCGTCGCCCGCGCGCACCGGCATGGGCTCGGGCGTGGGAATCACGAGATACTGGTTGTGCCAGTCGATCGTCCGGTCGTCGCCCAGGGTCACGGCGAGCACGTTCTTCGTGACGAAGCGGAGGGCGTTGAACGTCGCGTCCCGCGTGAACGAGCACGTCCCCTGCCAATCGAACCCCGCCGGCAGCGCCTCCCGATAGTCGAGGGCCGCGTAGACGAGGGGATCGCCGAGCTCGGTTACGCCCTCCTGCGGTCCCATCGGATCGAAGAACAACGGGATGGCGACCTCATACTCGGCGAAGGCGAAGCGATAGTGGACCGGCTGTACGGCGAGGATCGTCGCTTCCGGCACGAAGATCGGCAGTCGGCCGAACCGCTGCGCGTAGCGCTTCTTGAAGGACACGATGACCTCGACCTGCTTTTCGCGCAGCAACCCCGCGTGGAGCATTTCGCAGACGACGACGTCCACCGGCTCGGGGGGCAGATACGTCCGCGCATCGGCCGCGACGACTTCGACGCGCGCCGCCACGCCGTTCCGCGCCAAGGCGCGCTTCGCGGCACGGACCAGCTCCGGGTTCCGCTCGACGCACCACACGCGAGCGGCGCGCTGGGCGGCGAAGTACGAGAGCACGCCCGTCCCTCCCCCGAGATCCAGCACGCGTCCGCCCAGGGGAACGTGATGCGTCAACGCCGCGCGGAAGCCACGCATCCGCGCGTCATCGAGGAGCATCTGGAAGTGGTAGTGGAGCGGGATGAATTGCCCGAGCGCGAGCTCGTTCGTCGTCGGCATCACCATTCGGTCCTCCTCGAGCGGTCGCACGCCCCCGCCAGCGCGAATCCGCTGAGCAAGAACTGCTCCCGCCGCAAACGCACGACGGTGCGTGCCCCCTCGAGTCGGCTGGGGACGACAGTGCTCGCCGAACCCGGCAGGTTTTGCCGCCTGGTCGGCGACGATGCGTGCGGCCGGACGCGAGTTGCCACCATTTGCGTCGTCGTGAAGCGCTCACGGGTCGGGTTCGTTCACTGAATCAGGACCGATGGCTCGGCGCCTCGGCGCGGTCGGAGGCGGCAGTAATGATGCTGCGGGCGGTGACTCCTACCGTTCGCCCCACCAACGACGCATGTCGATCTCGATCGCCGCGAACGGGTCGGCGCGGACGCTCGTCGAGCCGCCGTGACTGCTCGCGACCATCCAGCGCTCGCCCTCCAAGCGGTAGACCTCGAGCGTGTGCGCTGCCGGATCGATCAGCCAGAGATGCGCGACGCCGTTCCGGGCATAGATCGGCATCTTCCGCGTGCGGTCGAGCGTCACCGTCGTCGAGGAAAGGATCTCGCAGACCCAGTCGGGGGCGAGCTCGATGGCCGCCGCCTCGGGAATCGCCGGGAGACGGTCTCGTCGCCAGCCAGCGAGATCGGGTACGAGAACGTCGGCGCCGAAGTGCAGCTCGGGCTCGAAGAGGATCCACCAGCCGCCAGGATTGTCGGTGGCGCCGGGCGGCTCGTCGAAGGATCGCAAATCTTGGCCGAGCGCGGAGGCCGTACGTGCATGCGGCAGTGCGGGACGCGGCGTCGTGTAGAGGTCGCCCTCGATGAGCTCCGCGACGAGAAGGTCCGAGGCGTCGCGGACGTCATCGTAGGTGGCGTGGCGACGCGCGGGCTTCATGGGGTCGCCATAGCATGCAGCTCAAGCGGGTCGCGATCGATACTCGTAACTGGACGTCAGGACTCATTTCGAGATCGAAGCAGTGGAAGTCGACCGGAAGTCGGGGGGTGGCTCGCAAGAACAAGAAGTTGATGCCGTCCGTCACGAATACGGTGCCCGTTGCCGTCAGCGTCGCAGGGGCCAGGTCGGCGCGCGCACCCAAGAGGCCAGCCGCCGTGCGGAGCACGTTCACCCCGTCGGTCACTGAGGCCTGTCGCGCGTTGAGATCTTAGCGCCCGCAGAAAACCTGGAAGTCCAAGGACTAGGAGTGTGCTGGATCTTCCGTTTTGGCTTTCGGACATTTCAATTGCTACCCGTGGCGAAGGGGCCAAACAGGCAACGCAATCGGCCTACCGTGCTGCGCCGCATGTTCATCTAGCGCCCGATGAACCAGCGACGAGCGCGAGGACCCTCCTCGCAGCAGCAGGAATCTGCGTGCCCGGCCCGAAGATCGCCTTCACCCCCGCCGCCTCCAACATCTTGTAGTCCTTCGACGGGATGATCCCGCCGACGGTCACCGCGATATCTCCTGCCCCCTGCTTCTTCAGATCCTCGATCAGCTGCGGCACCAGCGTCTTGTGCCCACCCGACTGCGTCGACACCCCGATCACGTGCACATCGTTCTCGATCGCCTGCCGCGCGACCTCCTCCGGCGTCTGGAACAACGTCCCGACGTCGACGTCGAATCCGAGATCTGCGAACGCGGTCGCGATCACCTTGGCGCCCCGGTCGTGCCCATCCTGGCCGATCTTCGCGACGAGCATGCGCGGCCGCCGCCCATGATCCGCCGCGAACTTGTCGACCTCGGCCCGCAGCGCCTTCCACTCGTTGTCGTCGTCGAACGCCTGGCCGTAGACACCGCTGATCGAGCGGATCTCGGCGTGGTAGCGACCGTAGACCTTCTCGAGGGCGTCGGAGATCTCGCCGACGGTGGCGCGGACGCGGGCGGCTTCGATGCCGAGCTCCAGGAGGTTGCCGCTGCCGTTCGAAGCGGCGTTGGTCAACGCCTCCAACGCGGCCGCGACCTTCTTCGCGTCCCGCGTCTCGCGGATCTTCTTCAACCGCGCGACCTGCGCCTCGCGGACGGCCTTGTTGTCGATTTCGCGCGTGTCGATCTCGGGCTCTTCGGGGAGCTTGAACTTGTTGACGCCGACGATGACGTCCTCGCCGCGGTCGATGCGGGCCTGGCGGCGGGCGGCGGTCTCCTCGATGCGGAGCTTCGGCATGCCGGCCTCGATCGCCTTGGTCATGCCGCCGAGCTTCTCGACCTCCTCGATGATGCCGAGCGCCTTCGCGGCGAGCTTATGCGTCAGCGACTCCATGAAGTACGAGCCGGCCCACGGGTCGACGACCTTCGGGATGCCGGTCTCCATCTGGAGGATGAGCTGCGTGTTGCGCGCGATGCGGGCCGACGCGTCCGTCGGCAGCGCGATCGCCTCGTCGAACGAGTTGGTGTGCAGCGACTGCGTGCCGCCGAACACCGACGACATCGCCTCGATCGTGGTGCGGATGATGTTGTTGTACGGGTCCTGCTCGGTCAGCGAGGCGCCCGACGTCTGGCAGTGCGTCCGCAGCATGAGCGAGTTCTGGTTCTTCGGGTTGAAGTGCTTCTTCATGAGCGTCGCCCAGAGCATGCGCGCGGCGCGCATTTTGGCGATCTCCATGTAGAAGTTCATTCCAATCGCCCAGAAGAACGACAGGCGGCCTGCGAACTGGTCGATGTCCAAGCCCTTCGATAGCGCGGCGCGCACGTACTCGAGTCCGTCGGCGATCGTGAACGCGAGCTCGAGGTCGCACGTCGCTCCGGCTTCCTGCATGTGGTAGCCGCTGATCGAGATCGAGTTGAACTTCGGCATCTCCTTCGACGTGTACGCGATGATGTCGGCGCAGATCCGCATCGAGGGCGTGGGCGGATAGATGTAGGTGTTCCGCACCATGAACTCTTTGAGGATGTCGTTCTGGAT
>DAIQBH010000351.1:0-4564 GCA_036781285.1 Thermodesulfobacteriota bacterium
ATGCTCGAACCGCCCCATTGCTCTCAAGGGCACCGGCGGAACGGGACCGCTCGCGGCCCCGAAGAGAACCATCGTGCCCCGCGGACGGAGGCAGTCGAGACTCTTGGCGAACGTCGTCGCGCCGACGCCGTCGTAGACGACGTGCACCCCCGCGCCGCCGGTCGCGCTGCGCGCGCCAGCGACGAAGTCGTCCTTCGAATAGAGGATCACGTGATCGGCGCCGGCGGCGCGTGCGAGCTCGGCCTTGGCTTCCGTCGAGACGGTCGCGATCACGGTCGCGCCGCGCCGTTTCGCCACCTGACAGAGCAGGAGGCCGACGCCGCCCGCGGCAGCGTGCACGAGGCAGGTGTCGCCCGCCTTCAACGGATACGTCGAGCACGCGAGGTAGTGCGCGGTCATGCCCTGGAGCATCGCGGCGGCGCCGTCACGGAACGCGAGTCCGTCGGGCAGCTTCACGAGCCGGTTTGCCGGCACGACCGCCATCTCGGCGTACGCACCTGGGACGCCCGTCCACGCGACGCGATCGCCGACGGCGATGCCCTCGACGCCGGGACCGACCGCGCGCACCGTGCCCGCGGCTTCGAGCCCGAGCGTCCACGGGAGCGGCGCCATGTAGAGGCCCGTCCGGAAGTAGACGTCGATGAAGTTGACGCCGATCGCGGCGGTCGCGACCAGCGCGTCGCCGGTACCCGGCTCGGGCGCCGGCACCTCGTCGAGTTGCATAGCCTCGGGACCGCCGGTCTGATGCACGCGGATGGCTTTCATGGGGTCGACCTCCTCGCGGCTTCTACACTAGACGTGACGGTGATGCTGCCGCCCTTCGGAGACGAGCTCGAAGCCCGCGTGCGCGCCAATCTCGCGGTGCATCCGCGGCTCGACGTGCCACTCGAGGGCCGCCGCCATGCGGCGGTCGCGGTGACGCTCGTCGCCGGGGACGACGGGGCACCGTGCTTCGTGCTCACCCGTCGCGCGCCGCGACTCCGAGCGCATGCCGGACAGTGGGCACTGCCCGGCGGCCGCGTCGAGTCGCACGAGACGGCCGTCGAAGGCGCGCTCCGCGAGCTCGTGGAGGAGGTCGGGCTCGCGGCGACGCCCGCGCACGTGCTCGGCTGCCTGGACGATTACCCGACGCGGTCGGGCTACGTGATCACGCCCGTCGTGGTCTGGGCTCCCGACAGCGCGGAGCTGCGCCCGCAGCCGGGTGAGGTGAGCGCCATCCACCGCGTCCCGCTCACCGTCCTCGAGCACCCCGACGTTCCGCACCTTCGCACGATCCCGGAAAGCGACCGCCCCGTGATCTCGATCGCGATGGTCACGACCCACGTCCACGCCCCGACCGCGGCGATCGTCTATCAGCTCCGCGAAGTCGCCCTCCACGGCCGCGCGACGCGCGTCGACCACTTCGAACAACCCGTCTTCGCCTGGCGCTGACACGAACGCCCGACCCGACGCTGTGACCGACCACCGCGTGCCCGCCCGCCGCGGCGCGACTCCGCACCGCTAAGAACGTCACGCGCGTACCGCTGCGAACGTTCCCGAACGCAGCTCCGCGGCAAGGAAACACCGGATCGCGACGCCAGCGCCGCATTGGCGCGCCCCGATGCCGCATCCTGCAACGCGACGCACACGGCCTCTCGTTTGCTTCTCCAGAGACGGCACCTTCGCGAACCGCAAGCATGGCGCACATCATCCCGCACGACACGACCACCGAGCGTCCCTGACCGATGCCGCGCCGTTCCCGACGAGCCGACAGCGGTTACACGATCCTGGTCGTCGACGACCAGCTCGACACGACGGAGTCCGTGAAGGCGCTCCTCGAGCTCGAGGGGCACCGCGTGCGGACGGCATCCTCGGGGGCCGAGGCGCTCGAGCTTCTCCAGGAGATCGAAGTCCACCTCGTCATCGTCGACTACTTGATGCCGCGGATGACGGGTGCGGAGCTCGTGAAGCGCCTGCGCTGCCTCGACCCCTACGTGCAGATCATCCTCCAGACGGGCTACGCCGGTGACAACCCGCCGCGTACGCTCCTCGCCGAGCTCGACATCCAGGGCTACCACGACAAGGGCGACGGCCCGGAACGGCTGCTCCTCTGGGTGGACGTCGCGCTGAAGGCGCATCGCATGATCACCGAGCTCCGCGAGCGCGAGCGGCTCCAGAGCGAGATCGTCGCCAACTGCTCCCACGAGTTCCGGACGCCGCTCAACATCATCGGCGGCTACGCCGAGCTGATGCGGTCGGGCGACTTCGGGCCGATGCCGGAGCCCGCGCTCGCACCGCTGACCGCGATCGCGGAGGCGAGCCGCGCGCTCTTCGAGCTCGTCACGGACTTCCTCGGCTACGCCAAGGTCGAGGCCGGCGTCCTCGATGCGGCGACCACCGTGCTGCCGATCGCGACGCTGGGTGCCGAGATGCAGCGACTCGGCGAGGTGCTCCTCGAGCACAAGCCGGTACGCTTCACGCTCGACCTGGCGGCAGCGCCCGCGGCGATCACGACCGACACCGTGAAGCTCCGGACGATCCTCCGCAACTTGATCGGCAACGCCGCGAAGTTCACGGCCGAGGGCGAGATCACGCTCCGCATCCGCGCCACGGAGGACGCGACCCTCTTCGCGGTGTGCGACACCGGCTGCGGCATCCGTGACGCCGATCGCGTGGTCATCTTCGAGCCGTTCCGGCAGGCGGACGGCTCGATGACCCGCCGCTACGGCGGCGTGGGTCTCGGCCTCGCGCTCGCGCGCAAGATGGCACGGCTGCTCGGCGGCGACCTCGCGGTCGAGAGCGCGGTCGGCGTCGGATCGACGTTCACCTTCCGACTCCCGCACGCCGCGGCCGATGGCGGCGCGGCCCTCTCGGTGGCGGACCGTGCCACCGGCTGAACGCGGCGCGGGCGCGCCGTCCGAAGCACCGCCAGTCGCGGCGCACGTTCGCCGGGAGTTCCGTCCGACCTTCACGGCCCTGCTCGCGGCGTCGGCCGCCGGGATCGCCTACGTCGTCGCGTGCCCGCCGTATCCTTTCGCCGCCGCCGCGTGGCTGATTCCGGGTCTCTTGCTCGTGCCGTGCCGTGGCCTCCGCCCGCGCCGGGCCGCGCTCTGCGGCCTCGTGCTGGCCGCTTTCATGGGGATCGGCGTGTGCGGCTGGTCGTTTCACGCCTCGCTCGACTACTTCGACTCGAATCGCCTCTGGGCGGCGGGCTTCGTCGCGCTCGTCTGGTTCCTCTTCGGCGGCCTCGAGTTCGCGCTCGCCTGCTTCGGCTACGCGCGGTACGCGCCGCGCCTCCCGGCCGCCGCGCGTGCGCCGTTCGCGGCGTGGGCCTGGGCCGCGATGGAGTGGCTGCGCGCCTCGCTCTTCACCGGCATGCCGTGGGAGCTGATCGGCCACACGCAGTACCGCGCGCTCGCGCTCGTCCAGATCGCCGACCTCGGCGGCGTCTACGCGGTGTCGTTCGTGATGGCGCTCTGTAGCGTCGCGGTCGGCGAGCTCGTCCGCGACGCGCGCCGGACGCCCATCGGTGCTCTCGGTCTCGCGCGCCGGCTCGTTCCGGCGGCGGCGCTCCTCGCGGCGACGTTCGCGTACGGCAGGGTGGCGGCGGCACGGTACGGGGAGACGCCGGCCGGCTTCACCCATCGGATCGCGATCGTGCAGGGGAACGTCTCGAACGCCTTCCGCTGGCAGCGCGAGCACATGGAACGGACGCTCGGCACGTACGCGGGGCTCACCGAGAGAACGCGCGCCGAGAAGCCCGAGCTCGTCGTCTGGCCGGAGAACGCGGTGGACTTCTACCTCGAGCGCGAGCCGATGCTGCGCATGCAGCTCGCGCGCGCCGCGGCGCTCGCCCCGGGCGGCCTCCTCGTCGGGAGCCCCCGCCTCGCCGCCGACTTCGAGGCGCGGAACTCGGCGCAGCTTCTCGCGCGCGACGGCACGATCGTCGCGGTCTACGACAAGCAGCATCTCGTGCCGTTCGCGGAAGAGGGGCTCCTGCCGATCGACGCGGCGGTCGCGTCGGAGCCGGTCTACGGGCCCGGTCCGCGCGCCGAGCCGCTCGCGTCGGCCGTCGGCCGGCTCGGCACGATGATCTGCTACGAGGTGATCTTCCCCGGCCTCGTCCGCGACCTGGTGCGGCGCGGCGCCGAGGTGCTGGTGAACCTCTCGAACGACTCCTGGCTCGACGCCGGGAGCGGGGCCGCGCTCGAGCAGCACTTCTCGATCGCCGTCTTCCGCGCCATCGAGACGCGCCGCGACCTCGTGCGCGCCGCGGGCAGCGGCGTCTCCGGGTTCGTCGATCCGCTCGGCCGCGTGCGGACGACGATCGCGCGCGACACGGCGGGAGCCGTGGTCGATCGGGTGGCGCGGCGCGCCGCGCTCTCGCCGTACGTCCGGTTCGGTGACGCGTGGATCGCGCTCTTCGGCGTCGCCGTGGCCCTCACGCTCCGCGCGCGGCGGGCCGCGTGCTGACCGCCGTCGCGGCGCGCCGCGCCTGGTATGCCGGCGCCGTGGTCTGCGCGCTTCTGGTGGCGGTCGTCGCCGCCTTGACGAAACCCACCACGTCAAGGCCGGCCGCCGCGGC
>DAIQBH010000352.1:0-4497 GCA_036781285.1 Thermodesulfobacteriota bacterium
TCGAGCGGCGCGTGCTCGCGTCCGCCGAGGACAAGAACGCGATCTTCGCGCTCGCCGCGGGCGACCTCGACGGCGACCGTGCCCGCGACCTAGTCGGACTCTCGGACGACGGCGAGGTGCTGGTGTTCCTCGGCGACGGACGCGGCGGCTTCCGCCGCGAAGCGACGCCGCCGCCCACGTGGGCCGGCAAATGCCGCGGCGTGCACGTCGCCCTCCGCGACCTCGACGCCGATGGTCGCGACGACATCGTCACTGCGTTCGCCGAAGAGAGCTCGGATACGACCGGCGAGCAACGTTGCCCACACGGTGGGGGCCTCGCCGCGTGGAAATCCACCGCGCGCTGATCCGACGACGTCAGAAACCTGACGCGCGCTCGCGGGCGGCGTCGCGTTTCGCGCCTTGCGGCTTCGTCGGGCGAATGATTCATTGGCCGCGTATTCGCGTCGGCGCCGAGGGGCGGGGAGGGGCATGGGATGAGGACGATGGATGATCGTGTGGCGCGACGCCGAGCGAGCGCACGTGCCGTTCGTTCGCGGTGCGATGTTCGCGGCACCGCCGTGGCCGGCGCTCTGAGGAAAGGATTCATGATGAAACATTGGATCGGGGCGGGCGTGACGACGGTCCTGCTGATCTCCGCCGTTCCCGTGCGCGCGCAAGTGATCGACGCCGCGCACATCACCCACGACCCGGGCGCGACGCTGCTGCTCCCGTACTTCGAGGCGCAGGTGCCGAAGAAGATCGGCGGCAAGGCGCCGGGCACCGACACGCTCTTCTCCGTCAACAACGCGTCGGCGTCGGCCGCGCTCACGCGCGTGACCGTATGGACCGATCTCGCCGTACCGGTGCTCGCGTTCCACGTCTATCTCACCGGCTACGACGTGCAGTCGATCAGCGTGGTCGACCTCCTGAACGGCAAGCTGCCCGTCACCGCCGACGCGGGCGAGGACCCGAGCGATACGCTCAGTCCGCACGGCCAGTTGTCGCAGGACATCAACTACCCGGGGGGCAATCCGCCGGAGCCGACGCAGCTCGACGCCACCGCGATCGCGCACGTGCGCGCCGCCTTGACCGGCAAGGCGTCGCCGGTCGACGGGCTCTGCTCGGGCCGCGACTACGGCGAGAAGAAGCCGATCGCGCGCGGCTACGTCACCGTCGACTCCGTCGGGCAATACACGACGCGCCTCCCGAACGAGCTCGAGTATTTCACGCAGGACGTCGACCGCCGGAACATCCTCTGGGGGGACGCCTTCGTCGTGAACAAGTCGAAGAAGGTCGGCCGCGGCGACGCGCTCGTCGCGATCCGCGCGTCCAGCAACGATCCGCAGACGACGGGCATCCTCGAGTACTCCTTCTATGACGGCGTGAACGGCAGCGTGACGGCCGTGGACGGCCGCCAGCCGCTCGGCTCGGTGTGGGCGGGCCCGTTCGTGAACGTCCCGAAGCATCCGTATTTCTCGGGCGGCACCTCGGCGGCCGTGTGGCGCGATCCCAAGCAGCCGCAGGGACCGTTCCCGTGCGGGACGACGCCAGCCTGGTTTCCCCTCGGCCAGCGCCAGCTGGTGGCCTTCGACGAGCAGGAGAACCCCGAGCTCTCGTTCGGGACGCCGTTTCCCGCGGCGACCCAGCTCGTGAAGGTCGGCGGTCCGTCGCTGCCGCTCACGTCGACGAGCGGCTGGCTCTACATGGACCTGAACGTGGACGTGGGGTCGGGACGTCCCATCGAAGACCCGGACGCCGCGCAATCCTTCGTGTCCATGGTCCTCGAGAGCAAGGGCAAATACAGCATCGGTGTCCGCGGCACCGTGTTCGACGACGCGGCCGAGGAAGACCACGCCTCGCTGCCGGTGCAGCCGTGAAGGGGGGCACGACGATGCAGAAAGCTCTTTCGATCCTCGGTCTCCTAGGCGTCGTCGCGGGCGCGTGCGCCGCGCCCGCCGACGCGCAGCTCACCATGGCCGCCGCGCGCGTCGCGAACGAGCCGGCGGCGACGCTGCTACTGCCGTACTTCGAGGTGCAGCTGCCGAAAAAGATCGGCGGCAAGCGCCCCGGCATCACGACCCTCTTTACGATCAGCAATTCGTCGGCGACCGCGGTCCTCGCGCACGTCACCCTGTGGAGCGACCTCGCGGTGCCGGTCACGAACTTCAACGTGTACCTCACCGGCTTCGACACCCACACGATCGACCTGTTCGAGGTCCTGAACGGCCACTTGCCGCGGACCGCGAGCGATGGGCAGGATTTCGGCGACACGTCGAACCCGAACGACGGCATCAGCAACCAGGGCGAGATCTCGCAGGACATCAACTTCGCGAGCTGCAATGGCCAGCTGCCGTACCCCGACCCGCTTCCCATCGAGTCGATCGACCACCTGCGGGCCTCGCTCACCGGGAAGGCGTCGGCGCTTTTCGACAACAGGTGCGCCGGCCGCGATTTCGTGGAGAAGAAGCCGATCGCCCGCGGATTCGTGACGGTCGACACGGTCAACAACTGCACGCTGCGTTTTCCCAGCGACCCCGGCTACTTCGCCTTCGGGGACGTGACGAACCAGAACGTGCTGTTCGGGCAGTACTACTTCCTGAACCCCGGGAAGAAGGTCGGACGCGGTGACGCGCTCGTGCACATCCAGGCGTCGCAGACGGATCCCGAGACCAGCCTGCCGGGCGAGTACACGTTCTACGCCAAGTTCGTCGCGAATACGTCGCTCGACTTCCGTCAGCCCCTCGCGACGCAATTCGCCGGGCGCTTCGTGAACGCGCCGAAGCACCCCGTCTTCCCGAGCGGCACCTCCGTCATCGCCTGGCGCGACACCAAGCGCATCCAAGCGCCCTTCA
The DNA here is from genome assembly GCA_036781285.1 of Thermodesulfobacteriota bacterium. GTDB lineage: Bacteria > Desulfobacterota > Binatia > UTPRO1 > UTPRO1 > UTPRO1. The sequence continues at coordinate 2,832 of DAIQBH010000352.1, forward strand.
CGTGCGGGACGACGCCGTCGCCGTTCCCGATGACCCAGGATCAGATCGTGGTCTTCGACGAGCAAGAGAACCCGGAAGTTCCGGTGAAGCCCCCAATCCCTCCGTTTCCCGCGGCCAAGATCGAGCCGTTCCCCGCCGCGACGCAGCTCGTGAAGATCGGCAGTCCGGATTTTCCGGTCACGACCGGCTCGGGCTGGATTTTCTTCGACCTGAACCGCGTCGACACGAGCCTCCTCCCCGCCGAGGACCCTCTCGCCGCGCAGGCGACCATGACCATGGTGCTCGAGAGCAAGGGCAAGTACAGCGCGAGCTACCGCGCCATCACGCTCGACAGCGCGACGGAGGCTTCGCACAACTACCCGAACCCGTGATCGATCCATGCGGCACCGCGGCCCGATGGCTGCGGTGCCGTCCCGCTCTGCGGGAGCCGCGCGCTCGCCCGGCCATGTGATACACGCACGCCGGGATGCGGGAGGAGCGCACGTCGACGGCGATCGCGCGTGACGCCGTTCGCGGCGGCGGCCTCCTCGGTCTCCGCCAGGCCGCCGCGCAGGCGCTGAACCTCGCGGGGTACGCGCTCCTCGCGCGCATGCTCGGCCCGAGCGAGATCGGCGTGCTCGGGATCGTCCTCTTTCTGCTGGCGTTCCTCGGGACCGTCGGCGGGGCCGGCCTCCAGGCGAGCCTCATACGTCTGCCGGACGAGCCGACGCCCGAGGAGTACCGGGCGGTCTTCACGCTCCAGCAGGCGATCCTCGGGACGATCGCGCTCGCGGCGTTCGTGGCGGCGCCCTGGCTCGCGGCGCTCTACGGGCGACCGCCGGAGGAAGCCTGGCTCTTCCGGCTGCTCGCCGTCACACTCGCGGTGACGTCGTTCCAGGCGATCCCCGCCGCCGTGCTCGAGCGCCGGCTCGATTTCGGCAAGGTCGCGTTCGTCGAGGTGTCGCAGGCGCTCGCGTACAACGTAGTCGTCGTGGCGCTCGTCTTCGCGGGCTTCGGCACGCTCAGCTTCGGCCTGGCGCTCCTCGCACGGGCGGCGACGGGCGCCGTGCTCGCGAGCCTCGCGAGCCCGTGGGACGCCCGGCCGCTCGTCGACTGGGGACGTGCCCGCGAGTTCCTCCGCATCGGGGCGCCGCTCCAGGGGACCGCGCTCGTCGGCCAGTTGAAAGACAGCATCACGCCGATCTTCATCGGCCTCGCGGCCGGCACGGCGGCGGTCGGATACGTGCAGTGGGCCCAGACGCTCGCGGTCGGGCCGCTCTGGGCTTCGATGGTGCTGAGCCGCGTCTACTTGCCGACCTTCGCGCGCGTGCAGCGCGATCCGGCGACGCTCGCGCGCTTCGTGACGGAAGGCGTCCGCGCGACGCATGCGCTCGTCGCGCCGTGCGCGGTGCTCGTACTCGCGCTCATCGAGCCGATCACGGTGCTCGTCTTCGGACCGCAATGGCTGCCGGCGTTGCCGATCTTCAGGATTCTCTGGATCGCCAACCTCGTCGTACCGACCTCGACCGCGGTGCTGGCGTTGCTCGCCGCCCTCGGCGACACGCGGACGAGCCTGCGCTTCGCGTTCATCTGGCTCGTGACCACCTGGCTGCTCGGCGTGCCGCTCGTGCTCGCGTTCGGCGGCGGCGGCGCCGCGCCCACGACACGCGGGTACTCCGCGCTCACC
>DAIQBH010000353.1:0-4391 GCA_036781285.1 Thermodesulfobacteriota bacterium
GCCTGGAACCGGCGCGTCGCGTCCTGGAACGTGAGACCGGCCGCGCCCGCCGCCGCCGCGGGACTCTCCGATCCCGGTGCGACGTGCGACTGCTCGATCTGCGCCGCCCCTTGGGCCGCCGCGCGGATGGCCGCGGCCTCGACCGCGTGCTCGAGCTGCCGGACGTGGCCCGGCCACTCCATCGCCCGCAGTGTCCGTAAGGCGCGCGAGGAGAAACCGATCTGCGGAAGTCCGTGACGCGCGATCGCGCGGGCGCAGAACGACGTCGCGAGATCCTCGATGTCGTCGCGCCGCTCGTCGAGCGACGGCACGCGGATCGGCACGACGTTGAGGCGGTAGAAGAGGTCGGCGCGGAAGCGCTTCTCCGCGACGGCGCGCTCGAGGTCGGCGTTGCTCGCCGCGATGACGCGGACGTCCGCCGGGAGCGGCCGGCTCGCGCCGAGCGGGTAATAGCTCCGCGACTGGAGCAGCTGGAGCAGCTTCGCCTGCGCGGCGAGCGGCAGCTCGGTGACCTCGTCGAGGAGGAGCGTACCCCGCTCCGCGGCGGTCACCTTGCCGTCGATCCGGCGCGTGGCGGTCGAGTGCGCGCCCGCGAGGGCGCCGAAGAGCTCGCTCTCGACGAGGTGCTCCGGGAGCGCGGCGCAGTTCACCTCGACGAAGCGTCCGCTCCGCCGCGCGCTGTTGTCGTGGATGACGCGCGCGACGAGGCTCTTGCCCGTGCCCGAGTGGCCGCTCAGGAGCACGGTGACGTCGAGGGGCGACACCGAGGCCAACTGTTCCAAGAGGCGGGTGAGCGCCGGGCTCCGTCCGACGAGCGGCTCGCACTGGAGTCGGCGCCGGACCGAGCGCGTCGGGTCATCCTCCGGCTCCTCCCGGCGGCGCGCGAGCAGCCGCTCGACGAGGGGCCCCAGATGGCGCGCGAAGGTTTCGGCCACCTCGCGGTCGTCGGCGCTGAACGGTCCGCGCGCGACGCGGCCCTGGAGGTACAGCACGCCGCACGGAGGACAGTCGCCGACGGGCGCGCAGAGCACCTCCTCGATCCGACCGACGCGGACGCTGTCGCGCGCGCTGAACCGCGGATCGAGGATCGCCGACGCGGTCATGACGGTCGTCCCGCCGGCCAGCGCCTGCGCGATGATTCCGCGTGATACCGCCACGCGCACCGACGCGATCTGGTGCTCGAGAAGGCCGTGGTTGGCGAGCCAGCGGCGTTCCCCGTGGACGTCCCGCTCGTCGTAGACCTCGAGCAGCCCGTGCGCGGCGCCGCTGATCTCCACGATCGCGGCGAGCGCCTCTTCGAGGAAGCGCTCCAGGTCGGCTTGCTCCCCGAGTAGCGTGAGGCGCCGGTAGAGGTCGCGCTCGCGCCGTACCCGCGCGATCTCGCGCTCCTCGGGGTTCGTGGGCTCCACGTGCTTCTCCCGAGCAAACCGAGCGCCACGCGGAAGCGCCCGCGTAGCGCGTCCGCCGCGCTGGACAGTCCGACCCAGCGGACGCCGGCGTCCAGAATACCGGACGCCGGCGCGCGCCCGGGTCAGGCGAAGACCGGCAACACTTCCTCCGCGAACGCCTGGATCTCGTCGACGAAATAGGGCGCGAACAGCATGAAGATGAAATGCGTGACCCCGACCTTCCGATAGCGCTCGACGGTGTCCACGCACTGCTGCTTGGTGCCGAGCATGATCTGGTCGCGAACCTGATCGGGGGTCGTCTGGCGAGTCATCGCCATGACGTTGCAGACCATGCTCTGGCGGTCGGCGTCGTTCGTGTAGCAGAGCGGCATCATGATCGTCCGCTCGATCCGGCTGGTGTCGCGGCCGACGGCGTCACCGTGCCGATCGATGATCGCGCCGAGCCGCGCCATCTCCGCCGGCGCGGAGAACGCGTTCCACATGTCGGCGTACTGCGCGACGATCCGCAGCAGGACCTTCTCCCCCGTGCCGCCGATCATGATCGGGGGGTGCGGCGTCTGAAGCGGCTTCGGGAGGCAGAGCGCGTCCGTCACGCGGTAGTGCCGGCCGTGCACCGTGGTCTTGTCCTGCGTGAACATGCCCTTGATGATTTGGAGCGACTCTTCGAGCGCCTGGAGCCGGCCGCCGACCGTCTTGAAGTCGATGCCGAGCGTCGTGTGCTCGAGCTCGAACCAGCCGGCCCCCATCCCGAGATTGAAGCGTCCGCCGCTGATGTGGTCGAGGGTGCACGCCGCCTTCGCGGTGATCGCCGGATGCCGATAGGTGTTGCCGAGGACGAGGTGGCCGACTCGCGCCCGCGTGGTCGCCTGCGCGAGCGCGGCGAGGGTCGTGAGACCCTCGAGACACGGCCCCTCGGGGTCGACGAAGATCGGGTAGAAGTGATCGAAGGCCCAGAGCGTGTGGTAGCCCCAGGCGTCCGCCTTTTTCCAGAGATCGAGCATCACGCTCCACTCGATCATCTGCTGGCCGGTCTGGATGCCGAAGCGAATCGGGTGCGTCATCGTCGTCGTCCTCCGGCGGGGGACGCTAACCGACGCGCGGAGCTCGAGCCACAAGACACGCGCGGCGTCGCGACTGCATGCGCGGGCAGTGGTCAGGTTTGATTCGGGGGGCGACACGCGGCGAAGCCGATCCGTCTTCGTCGCCGGCCCGGCTCGCCCGAACTCGGGCGCTTCGCGCCCTCAAACAGCGGGCTCGCTTTTTCGGGCCGGCTCCTCGTCGGATGCCTCGGCTCTCGCCGCGTGTCGCCCCCCGAATCAAACCTGACCACTACCCGGGTCCTGTTCGAGGATCCCGTTCGTACCTTGACGGTCCGGGAGGGCTCCCCTAACTTCGATCGACCGCATGGCGCCGCATCGGATTCTTTTCGTCGAGGCCAGCGTCGGCGGTGTGCTCGGCGGGTCGCTCACCGGCATCCTTCAGCTGATCGATCGCCTCGATCGCTCGCGCTTCGCGCCGTCACTCCTGCTGTACCAGCAGAAGGAGATCATTGCGCAGCTCGAGGCGAGCGGTGTGCCCGTCGCGGTTCTGCCGCCCCAGCCGGGGTGGTACGCCGATGGTGATCGCGGCCGGCTCGGGCGGGCGTGGCTGCGGGTGCGCGAGATCGCGAGCGTCGTGTTGCCACGAGCGCGCGCCGTCCAGGCGGAGCTCGAGCGCGCACGGCCGGACCTCGTCTATCTGGCGAACGGCGTCTCGCCGAATCTCGACGCGCTGACGGCGGCGGCGCGTGCGGGGGTTCCGGTGCTCGTGCACGAGAAGGGGTATCGCCGGATCGGGCCGCGCGAGCGGTTCATGTCGCGCTGGATCGACACGTTCGTCGGCATGACGGATCTCGTGACGGCGCACGCGCGCAACAAGGGCGTGCGGGCGCGCCGCCATCTCACCGTCTACGACGGGATCGATTGCGAGCTGTTCACGCCGGGCGGCGGCGCCGCGGTGCGGGCCGAGCTCGGCATCCCTACCGACGTGCCCGTCATCGGCATCGTCGGCCACATCCAAGCGTGGAAGGGCCAGGATCTCGTCGTGCAGGCGATGGCGCTGCTCGAGCATGCTCACCCCGAGCTGCGCTGCCTCGTCGTCGGCGGCGTCCACCGCCAGGGCGGCGACTACGCCGAGCGCATGCGGGCCCGGATCGCCGCCGAGGGTCTCGAGCGGCAGGTGATCCTGACCGGCGCGCGCCGCGACGTCGCCGCGTGCCTCGACGCCATGGACGTCGCGATCCACGCGTCGACGAACCCGGAGCCGTTCGGCCGCGTCCTCATCGAGGCCATGGCGCTCGGCCGTCCGCTGATCGCGCCGCGCGAAGGCGGGCCGCTCGAGATCGTCGTCGACGGCGAGACCGGCATCCTCGTCGCGCCCCGCGACCCCGAAGCGCTCGCGGCCGCGATCGATCGCCTGGTCCGAGACCCGGCGCTCCGCCGCCGCATGGGCGAGGCCGGGCGCGCCCGCGTCGACGCCGTCTTCGACATCCGCCAGCACGTGCGCGCGATGGAAGCGATCTTCGACGACATGCTGGCGCACGCCGGCGGACGGCGCGGCGTGGCGACTTAACGCGCGGCGCGCGCGCGGAAGACGATCCGCGAAAACAAGACGCGGTTGCTCGCCACGACGCGGTAGCCCGCCTCGACGATCCACACGAGCGGCGGCACCCGCGCGATCCGCGCGAGCCGCGGCCATCCGGTGTGCTCGAGCACGTAGAGGCACGCCCGGCCGCCGCGGAGCCACGCGCCCGACGCGGTTCTGACGTGGACGGCGTCCTGGAACGCCGCCGCGCGCTCGGGAGTGACGAACGACGGCGGGACGTCGTGATTCGGGACCGCGACGAAGCGCCGGGCGTGATCCCGCGCCATCGCCCACGCGACCGCGCGCCGACAGAAGCCGCACGCGCCGTCCCACACGATCCAGTCGCGCCGCTCGTCGATC
>DAIQBH010000354.1:0-4379 GCA_036781285.1 Thermodesulfobacteriota bacterium
CGAGCGGAATGCAGCGCGGGACGGGCGTCGGCACGACGTAGTCCTGCTCGTCGAAGATCCAGCGTTGGATGCGGTACGCGGCGAACTCCTTCCGCGGCGAGTTGTTCCACCCGTCGAGCGTGCGCGCGGGGAAGCGCTTCCACTTGACCTTCAGCGTCTCGCCGTCGGGAAACTCCACGAGGAAGCGCGCCGCGCCGGTCACCCCCGAACCGGCGCCCTTCACCTCGCGAATCACGAACTCCTCGAACGCGAGCCGGTAGTCGAGCTCCGACGGCGCCATCGGCCAGTTGCGCGGCATGCCGGCGGCGTCCTTCGCAGCGGGCTGCCCGAAGAGGTGGGTCGCGGCGCGATACGTGAGCTGCGCGATCAGCTCGCCACGATAGGCGGGCTGGGCCTCGGTGTAGACGACGAGCACGAACTGGCGGCCGTCCGACGCGCGCACGATGCCGGCGTCGGCGTAGTTGGGCCCCCAGGTGCCGCTCTTGGCGTAGACCTCGAGCCCCGGGATGCGCGCGGCGCCGCCGGCGATCCGGCGCGCGAGGTGCGGCTGCTGTTTCGGGTCGCGCTTCATGCGCAGGCGAACCGTCGCCGAGTCGTCGGGCGTCAGCGCGCGGTCGGTCGCCAGGAGCGCCAACAGCTTCGCGGTGCCGTTCGCGGTCATCGCCTGGCGGTTCGGATACTCGCCGTCCCCGCTCGCGAGACCGCCTTTCACGGTGCGATCCTTCAGGAACTGCTGATCGCGGCCTGCGATGTCTCCGCCGCCGTCGTAGGTCGGGTTCACGCAATGGAGATCGTCGATGCCGAGCGACTCGAGCCAGCGCTTCACCATCAAGCGCCGCTCGCGGAAGTCGCGGTACTCGCCCGGGGCGAGCGCTGGCCCCGGCTTGGTGCCGGTGACGCGCGCGAAGACCTTCTGCGTCGCCTGATTGCTGCTCTCCCGGATCATCGACTCGAGCTCGGCGTCCAGGCTCTCGTCGATCGTGAGCCGGCCTTCCTCCTGCCAGCGGTAGGCCGCCATCAGATAGACGAACTTCACGACGCTCGCGGGATAGATCGCCTGGTCGCCGCCGACGTGCGCGAGCCGCGGCGCGCCGTTCTTCGGCAGGTCCAGAAGCGCGACGCCGACTTGCGCTCTCGCGAGCGCCCGATCGCCCGCGCGGAGGGCGCTCATCGTGCGGTCGAGGAACTCTTGCAGAGCGGGATCGGAGCGCACGGTCGCGAGATACTCGCGCGCGGCGGACGCCGGCGGAGGAGCCGCGGCGGGCGCGAAGGCCGGGAAACCGAAGATCGCGGCGACGACGACCAGCGTACGAGCGTAGGGGCGCATGAGCTCCGCACAATAGCGGAGATGCGTCCCTCCGGCACCCCGCGATCCGGTTCCTCCACTTAGGGATTTCGGCTACAAACCGCCCCCTCGAATGGAGGAACGCATGCGGATGCGATGGCGACGCGAGCTCGTCGCGGTGGTGTGCAGCGTCGGGCTCGCCGTGCTCGCCCTCGGCGCGGCGGCGGAGGCCTTCCAGCCCCCGGCCCTCTCGGCGGCGGACCAGGCCGAGCTGAAACGCAACTGGGGGCTCTGCCTCAGCAAGATGAAGGGTCCCTACACGGAGAACTTCTGCCTCTGCCGTGACGGCCAGAAGCTCCCGGTGCAGGCTCCGAGCGGCGCCGTCCGCATCCCGTGCGCCAACCCGATCTTCTGCTCCGCCTACCGCGCGCCCTGGGCCGAGGTGCTCGCGAAACATCGGATGTACGTCGCCAACATCTTCTCGCGCGACGTTCACCTCTGGACGAGCTTCCCGAACCACCACGATCTCGTGCGCGGCTACGTGCTCGAGAAGTACTTCATCGAGACCCACCCGAACCACAAGCTCGCCCTCATGAAGCAGTACCGCGGGCTCATGAGCGCCGAGGACGAGACGCCGGCCGGCATGGCGTTCTTCGAGAAGTACCTCGGCGACGACGACTTCGATCCCCGCCAGCACTTCCTCCTCGCCTACGAGCTCCAACGCCGGTACTTCGTCCGCGACGACGTCGGACAGGTCCAGAAGGTCCGCAACATGGCCGTCCGGATCGAGTCGGCGCGCGCGGACTTCAAGCCGATGAAGGACGCTGTCCACAACCAGGTGTCCGCCGGTCTCCTGCCCGGAATCGCCGCCTATCGGGCGAAGCTCCCGCCGGGCGGTCTCCGCGATCAGGTCGACGACCTGATCCGCGAGATCCAGAAGCTGACGGTGCTCGACGAGACCGCGCTCGCGCCGCAGGTGGACGCGATCGAGGCCGCCGACATCCGTGGCGTCCTCACGGCACTCGTGCCCACCAAGGACACGCCGCCGGTCGACGCGCTCGCGGGCCTCGGCAAGCTCATGGCGAACGTCCGCGGTACGATCATCGCGGGCCGCGTCTCGCACGGGGATGCCCGCCGCCTAATCGACCTCGCCATCACGGCCGCGCAGGTGATGCAGCAGCGGGGCAGCATGCTCCTCGCCGACCCGACGGTCACGGCGAAGCAGCACGCGCACATGCTGCGCGCGCTCACCGACGGCGCCTTCGGCGCGGGTCTCCTGAACGAGCGCGAGCACACCGCGGCGAGCACGGCACTTCGCGATCTCGTCGCGAAGGATCGGCCGGATCGCGTCGAGTTCGGGAAGCGCCTCCGCGAAGCGCAGCGCGTGGTCGAGTGGGCGCAGGGCAACGCGGAGCTTGCCTTCGCCGAGGTGATGGACCCGTGGACGTTCCTGCTGCCCGACTCGGCCGGGATCCGCGACGACATCCTGCGCGGATCGCCGCTCATCCTCTATGCCGAGGTGGCGCGGCGCCTCGACGACTTCGTCGCCGGCGGCACGCGGCCGAAGCACCGCTTCTTCGGCGAAACCGTCGAGAGCGACGTCCGCGCCCTCAATCCCGGCCTCGCCTATGGCCGCCTGCGCGTCGGCCCGAAGGACCACGGCTACGAGCGCGACGAGATCGTGGCGCTTCCGGAAACGCCCGCCGATCTCGATCCCGCGGCCGGCATCCTCACCCGGGGCGAGGGCAACGTCCTCTCGCACGTGCAGCTCCTGGCGCGCGCGCTCGGCATCCCGAACGTCGTGCTCGGCACCAAAGCCTTCGACCGCCTCCGCATGCACGACAACGAGCTGGTCGTGCTGATCGCGACGCCGGGCGGCCGCGTGCTCATCGAGCGGCCCGATCGCATGGATGCCGAGATGCGCACCGCCTACGACGAGTTCACGCGCAACCAAACGCGCGCCTCGGCCGGCGCGCTCGGGGGAGGGTCGAAGAAGCTGCACATCGACCGCGACAAGATCGACCTCGGGCCGAAGCTCCCGATCGACTTGACGCAGGTGCGCCGCAAGGACTCCGGCGTCTTCTGCGGCCCGAAGGCGGCCTACCTCGGCGAGCTGAAGCACCACTTTCCCGACAAGGTGGCCGACGGCGTCGTCGTGCCGTTCGGCGCCTACCACCAGCACTATTCGCGTGCGACGCTCATCGTGCCGGCGTCGCTTGCCGGGAAGGGCATCGCGTCCGACGGCGAGCCCCTGCCCGCCTTCATCGAGCGCACCTATGCGACGTTCTTCGGCGAGATGGTCCCCAAGAAGACGAGCGAGCGCGAGCTCTCCGCGTGGATCGAGCCGCGCCTCGAGATCGTGCGCCACACCATTCGTTCGACGCCGCTCGATCCGGCGCTCCGCCAGGCGATCCGCGACGGCCTCGCCAAGAATGGCGTCTTGAAGTCCGGCGACGCGACGGTCGGCTGCTTCGTCCGCAGCGACACCAACGTCGAGGATCTCGACAACTTCAACGGCGCCGGCTTGAACCTCACCGTCTTCAATCGCCGCACGCTCGACGACATCTATTCGGGGCTCACCGAGGTGTGGGCGTCCCCGTTCCAGTTCCGCTCGTTCTCGTGGCGCCAGACGCTGATCGACGATCCGATCTGGGTGCTGTCGTCGGTCGTGATCCTCGCGTCGGTGCCGTCGGAGAAGTCGGGCGTGCTCGTCACCGCCGACGTCAACGGCGGCGATCCGGGCAAGATGCTCGTCGCGACGTCCGAAGGCGTCGGCGGCGCGGTCGACGGCACGTCGGCCGAGACGCTCCTCTGGTCGCCGACCGGCGTCGAGATCCTCACGCTCTTCAAGTCGCCCTGGAAGAACGCGCTCGACTCGCAGGGCGGGAGCAAGACGGTCCCGTCGACCGGCCGCGACACCGTGCTCGAGCCGGACGAGCTGAAGCAGCTGATCGCCGCCGGCCAGGAGATCACGAAAGTGTTCACGCCCGTGCTGAATCCCGCGGGGCAGCCGCGGCCGTGGGACATCGAGTTCGGGTTCACGAACGGGGAGCTCTGGCTCTTGCAGTCCCGGTCCTTCTTCGGGCTCGACTGC
>DAIQBH010000355.1:0-4354 GCA_036781285.1 Thermodesulfobacteriota bacterium
AAGGCGCGAGTCGCGGCGGTGGGATTATCGCGGTGGACGCGCGCGCCCCCATGCGCGCGCGTCCACCGCCCCCAACCAACCGCTTCCCCACCTCCCCACGAAGGTGCGATCGATGGCGACACGAGAGTCGTCGGCGTACCCGGCTCGGGCGCATGTTTCGCCGCGAGCGCGGCAACGAGCGCGGTGATGGTCGGCGGCTGCGCCGTGACGATGGCGCGGGCGACGGTCGGCAGATCGCGGTGCAGGACCCGCGCCAGGTCCGCGAAATCCTCGGCATCGACCAGGAGCTCCGCGAGGAGCGAAGGCGGCGCTGCGCAGGCGTTCGCACCCTCACGACCGACGGCCGTCGTATCGACCGGTCCACCACGCCACCGTTGCAGGACGTTTCGGAGAAACATGCCACGCTCCTTTCCCGGGAGTTCTTGGCGATGCCTCCGGATGTCCGGTCAGCGGCGCGAGATGTACGCGAGTGCCGTTCGGCCTGCCGCGAGCGGGTCGGCCGTGCTGCGGGACTGCTCAACGCGAACGATCGGAACGCTGGAGTCGCACCTTCTCGGTGCGCTCGACCTGCACGATCACGCCGTTTTGGACGATGGCGGTGACGGTGCCGAATTCGAGTCCGCGAAGCGCGGACTCGATGCGGCCGAGCCCGCCGTCGTGCCCCCCCTTGCGATTCTCCGACCGGACCAAATTCTCCTCTGCCTCTCCCTGGCGCATCACCGTTCTCCTTTCGCGCGGCGCATCCGCGCTCAAATCTGATAGTCGGGCGTGAAAATCCGGACGTTGCGCGGCGTCACGAAGACCGTGTCGCCATGCTTCAATCGCAAGTCGGCATAGCGTTCCCAGCTGACGTCGACGTTCAGCCACACGCCGAACTCCTCGGCGTGGAGACGCACCTTCACGACGGGCCGAGCGGGATTGATGTGCACGACGTTGGCCTGCAACGCGGGCCGGCCGTTACGATGGTGCAGGATCTCGAGCTCGTGCGACCGCACGAACGCCTTGGCGTCGCTGGGGTCGCCGCCGTCCGTACGGAGCGTGACCTCGAGTCGATCGATGGCGGCGCGGTCGCCTGAGATGCTGCCGTGGAACACGTTGACGTTCCCGAGGAAGTCCATGACGAACGGGTTCGCAGGGTGCTCGAAGATCTCGGCCGGGCTGCCGACTTGCTCGATCTTGCCCTTGCTCATGATCACGACGCGGTCGGCGACCTCGAACGCTTCTTCCTGGTCGTGGGTCACGAAGACGCTCGTTACGTGGATCTCGTCGTGCAGCCGCCGGAGCCACGTCCGGAGCTCCTGGCGCACCTTGGCGTCGAGCGCGCCGAATGGCTCGTCGAGCAGCAGTACCTTCGGCTCGGCCGCGAGCGCGCGGGCGAGCGCGACGCGCTGGCGCTGGCCGCCGGACAGCTGCGACGGCATCGAGTGCTCGTAGCCTTCGAGCTGGACGAGGCGGAGGAGCTCCATCACGCGCTCGCGGATCTCCGCCTTCGAGTGCTTCCGGACGCGCAAGCCGAAGCCGATGTTGTCGAACACCGTCATGTGCCGGAAGAGCGCGTAGTGCTGGAACACGAAGCCGACGTTGCGCTCGCGGACGGACGTGCCGGTGACGTCTTCGTCTTTGTACAGAATCGCGCCGCGGTCGGGCACTTCGAGGCCCGAGATGATCCGGAGCAAGGTGGTCTTCCCGGAGCCCGAAGGTCCGAGCAGGGCCAACAGCTCGCCGCCGGGGACTTCGAGGCTCACGTTGTCGAGTGCCACGAATGATCCGAACGTCTTGGTGACGTTCTTGACCGAGATGCTCACGCTTCTCCTCCTTGCGTCGCCAGCCGCTTCCGTTCCTCCAGATCGCGGCGGGTGCGCCACTCGAGCGTCGTCTTCACCAGCAACGTCACGAGCGCCAACATGGCGAGCACGGACGCGACGGCGAAGGAGCCGGGCAGGTTGTATTCCTGGAACAGTTTCTCGATCCGGAGCGGCATCGTGTCGGTCTTGCCGGCGATGTGTCCGGACACCACGAAGACCGCGCCGAACTCTCCCATCGCGCGGGCGTTGCAGAGAATGATGCCGTAGAGCAGGCCCCACTTGATCGAGGGGATGGTGATCAGGCGGAACAGCTGGAGCGGTCTCGCGCCGAGACTCACGGCCGCCACTTCCTCGTCGGAACCGAGGGCCTCCATGAGCGGGATGAGCTCGCGCGCGATCACCGGGAAGGTGACGAAGCAGGTCGCGAGCACGAGACCGGGGAACGCGAAGACGATCTTGATGTCGTGCTCGCGGAGCCAGGGGCCGAAGATGCCCTGGAGGCCGAACAGAAGAAGCAGGAAGAGGCCGACCACGACCGGCGAGACCGTGAACGGCAGGTCGATCAGCGCCGTCAGCGCGGCGCGGCCGGGGAACTTGAAGCGGGCGATCGCCCAGGCGGCGGCGAGTCCGAAGATCGTATTGAGGATGACGGCGGTGGGCGCGACCATCAACGTCAGGAAGATCGAATGGAGCGTGTCGGGATCGCCGACCAGATTCTGCCAATACGCGTCGAGCCCATCGGCGAAGGCTTCGACGAAGACGTTCACGAGCGGGATGACGACGAGGAACGTCATCACCGCGAGCGCGGTGCCGATCAGGAGCCAGCGCACCCACACCGGGTCTTCATGGGCGCGGCGGGGAATCGGGCGGGCGGACGTCGTGAGATCAGCCATGGTGGCGCGCGCTCCAGCGTTCGAGGAGGTTGATGGTGAGCAGCGTGACGAAGGACATTGCGAGCAGCACGCACGCGATCGCCGCCGCCTCGCCGTAGGCAAATTCTTCCAGCCGATTCACGACCAGGACCGGGGCGATCTCGGTCTTGTAGGGCATGTTGCCGGAGATGAAGACGACCGAGCCGTACTCGCCGAGCGAACGCGCGAAGGCGAGAGCGAAGCCCGTGATGACGGCCGGCGTGATCGACGGCATGAGCACGCGGGCGAAGGTCTGGAAGCGGTTGGCGCCGAGGCACGCCGCGGCTTCCTCGATGTCGCGCTCGAGACTCTCGAGCACCGGTTGGAGCGTCCGGACCACGAACGGAAATCCGATGAAGACCAGCACGATCACGATGCCGAGGCGCGAGTACGCGCCCTCGATGCCGAGCGGTACGAGAAAGCGGCCGTACCAGCCGCCCTCGACGAGCAAGCTCCCGAACACGAGCCCCGCGACCGCGGTCGGCAAGGCGAAGGGAAAGTCGACGAGCGAGTCGAACAGCTTCTTGAGTGGAAACTCGTAGCGCACGAGCACCCAGGCCACGAGCCCGCCGAAGATCACATTGACGACGGCGGACGCGAACGAGGTCCAGAGCGTCAGCCAGTAGGCAGCCATCGCTCGGTCGGAGAAAGCCGCTCGCGTGAAATCCTCGAAGGAGAGCGACGAGGCCTTCCAGACGCCCGCCGCCATCGGGACGGCGATCATGAAGCTCAGGTACAGCATGGTGTACCCGAGGCTCAGGCCGAATCCGGGAAGCACGCGGCGATTGACGTCGATCATGGCGGGGGCTTCCTTTGGGCTTCGGAGTTACTTCGTGGGCTTGTAGAAGCTGTCGAAGAGGGCGCCGTCAGCGAAGTACTTGGCGCTGGCATCGTCCCAGTTCTTCGCGACCGCATCGATCTTGAAGAGCTTCATCTCCGGGAACGTGCTCCGGTGCGCTGCGAGGACCGCGGGGTCGGTCGGACGGTAGAAGTTGTCGGCGATGATCTTTTGCCCCTCGGGCGTATAGAGGAACTTCAAGTACGCCTCGGCGGCCGCCGTCGTGCCTTTGCTCTTGGCGTTCTTCTCCACCACGGCGACGTGCGGCTCGGCGAGGAAGCTGATCGGCGGGTAGACGATCTCGACGGCGCCGTCGGCTTCCTTCACCTCGAGGTGCGCTTCGTTCTCCCACGCGATGTGGACGTCCCCGATCTTCTTCTGGACGAATGTCGTCGTGGCCGCCCGCGCGCCGAGGTCGAGCACCGGGACCTGCTCGTACAGCTTCTTCACGAACGCGAGCGCGTCGTCCTCCGATCCTCCGCGCTGGGTGACCGCGCCCCAGGCGGCGAGCAGCGACAGTTTCCCGTTGCCGGACGTCTTCGGGTTCGGCGTCACGATCTCGACGCCGGGCTTGATGAGGTCGGGCCAGTCTTTGATCCCCTTCGGGTTTCCCTTCCGCACCACGAAGACCAGCGTCGAGGTGTAGGGGGCCGAGTCGTTCGGGAGCTTCGACGTCCAGTCGAGCGGCAGGAGGCCCGCCTTCGCGACGGCATTGGTGTCTGGCCACATCGCGAGCGTCACGACGTCGGCTTCGAGGCCGTCGACAACCGCGCGGGCCTGCGTGCCCGAGCCGCCATGCG
>DAIQBH010000356.1:0-4325 GCA_036781285.1 Thermodesulfobacteriota bacterium
GACCATCATCATGCCGTGAAGCAGCGCGGCGCGATGCAGCAGCCACTGCACGAGCGTCGCGACGAGCGCGAACCCGAACCAGGCCGTGAGATACCCGCCGGCGAACATCAGCCCCGATCCGGCGCGCGTCCCGCCGCGCTCGCGATCGAGACGCAGGAACACGAGCGTGATGGGGAGTGCCGCGGGCGTCATCATCGCCGCCATCATGACGATCCACATGAGCGCCGAGGCGGCGAGGTACGCCCCCGTCGCTTCGGGCGCCATCATCGCCCGCGCGAGCCCGAGCATGACGGGGTCGCCGTCCATCGCGTGCATGACTGCAGCGCTCCGCGCCATCAGCCACCACGACACGACCGTCGCGACCGCGAGCGCGACGCACGTGACCAGTCGACCGTCGGAGGCGGCCGACGCCGCGGTCACGCCGCCCCGGACCACGCGAACGGCGCGAAGTGGCCGTTTCGCTGGGCACCGTCGTGGTCCCAGCGGATCCCGAAGCACGCGATGACGTTCCTCACGACGGTCGCGAGCGCGAGGCGGCGGTTGGCCGGATGAAACGTCGGATCGATCGCGAGACACTCGCCCCCGACCGACACGCTCGGCACGCCCTCGACCTCCTGCTCGAGCACGCCGGGGACCGTCACGCCGCGGCGGTGGCCCTGCATCTCGAAGCGGATGGGGTGACGCTCGACGCCGCGCATCTCGCCGATGAGCGGGGCCAGGGCCGCGAGCGGGCCCCCGGCGCTGCCGCTCGTGATCGCGAGGACGGCGTCGGCCTGCTCTTGCGACGCGCCGTCGTCGACGATGATCCCGAGCTTCCAGTTGCCGGCCGCCATCACCGCCTGCGACTCGGCGACGACCGCGAAGATGACGCCGCCGAGATCGAGCTCGCCGAACCGGCCCTCGTCGATGCGATACGTCATCGCGAACCGGCAGAAGCCCTCGGTCGCGGGCGCGGTCGCGTTGCTGGTGACGCACGGACAGACGAACCGGCAGCTGCACGCTTCGACGTATTGACCCGCGATCGACCAGGATTGCGTCATGAACCCGCTCTAGCGACGGCACGCCGGCGTCGCAAGCCGCGCACCCGATCGCACCCGGCCGTCCGGGTCCTTGCCACAGCCGGCCTGCCCCGCCAGATAGAGCGTTCGCAGTCGACGACGAACGGAGGTCGCACGCCATGGCCGACACGCCCGAGTACACGCCGCCCAAAGTCTGGACCTGGAACAAGGACGCCGAGCACCGCTTCTCGGCCATCAATCGCCCGATCGCGGGATCGACGCACGAGAAGGAGCTGCCCGTTGGGAAGCACCCCCTCCAGCTCTACTCGCTGGCGACGCCGAACGGCGTGAAGGTCACGGTGATGCTCGAGGAGCTGCTCGCCAAGGGCCACGCGGGCGCCGAGTACGACGCCTGGGTCATCAACATCATGAGCGGCGACCAGTTCGGGTCCGGCTTCGTCACCGTGAACCCGAACTCGAAGATCCCTGCCCTGCTCGACCGCTCGAACCCCGAGCACCCGATTCGCGTCTTCGAATCGGGTGCCATCCTCGTGCACCTCGCCGAGAAGTTCGGCGAGTACCTGCCGACCGACCCGGCGCAGCGCGCCGAGTGCCTCTCGTGGCTCTTCTGGCAGATGGGCGCGGGCCCCTTCCTCGGCGGCGGCTTCGGGCACTTCTACGCGTACGCGCCGGTGAAGCTGGAGTACGCAATCGACCGCTACGCGATGGAGGCGAAGCGCCAGCTCGACCTGCTCGACCGCCGGCTCGCCGAGAGCGAGTACGTCGCCGGTCCCGACTACACGATCGCCGACATGGCGATCTGGCCGTGGTACGGCGCGCTCGTGAAGGGCGTGATCTACGAGGCGGCGGAGTTCCTGGCCGTGCACGAGTACACGAACGTCCTCCGCTGGACGGATCAGATCGCCGAGCGCCCCGCCGTGAAGCGCGGGCGGATGGTCAATCGGGTGTGGGGTGACGCGTCGAGCCAGCTCCCCGAGCGTCACGACGCGAGCGACTTCGACAAGGTGCCGAAGGCGGAGTGAGCGGCGAGCGGGCCGCTACCTTCGGAGCCGCCGAAACCAATCGTATCGTATAAGCGGTCCCCCGCATGTTCGCCGCGTTTCTGAGCTATCGACATCGCGAGCCGGACCGTTTGATCGCGCGCGGCATACAGACGTGGCTGGAATCCCAAACGGTTCCTTTCTGGCTCGTGCGGCGCGGCCTCGGACGCAACGTCGGTAAGGTCTTCTTGGACGAGTACGAGCTGCAAGCCGGGAGCATCACGGCCGCGATTCGCAAGGCACTCCTCGACTCCCGTCTCCTGATCGTCGTCTGCTCACGCGAGACCCCCAGCTCGATCTGGGTGGATGACGAGGTGAAGACATTCATCGCGCACGGGAGCGCGTCCCGGATTCTACTGCTGCACTGGGAGACCCCTCTCACCGATTGTCTACCCCGCAGGCTGCACCACGGGAGCGGCGACGATTCACACCCTTCCCTGGTTGCTCCGGACGACGTGTTCCAGCTCCCGCTCGACCCCACAGGTGCGCCGACGATGACGGAGACGATCCGCATGCGGCTCCTCGCGCGCCTCCTCGGGTGCGACGCGCACGAGTTGGACGCCGCGTTCCAGTTCAGGCGTCGCCTGCGGCGTTCCGCCGCCGCTCTCGCGTTCACCTCTGCGGCAGCGGCCACAGCGGCCGGCGTGATCGGGCTCAATACGCAGGTCGAGTGGATCTCCGAGACGACCTCGGAGTCTCGGGGTGGCGCGTGCATGCCCCCACTCGCCATTCCGCTCGGCAACGACCGCATGCTGACGTGCCGATTGCAGTCCGGGCCCGACGTCCTGAACATGCGAACCGTTCCGCCGACGGTCCTGCGCCACTTCGTTTCGCCGAACGGCGGGCCATGGAAGCAGTTCGGTCCCGTGCTGGCGCAACGCTCACGGTTTTTGGCGCTCGCGCAGGACGATTCGGGCGCCCACGTGGTAGACCTCGAAACCGGCGCGGCGACCCAGACCCCCATCGAGGAAGGCGAGACCGACTTCTCCGCTCCCGACGTCCTGTGGTCCGTGGCGCCGAGCGCCCCCGATACGGTGCGGCTGTATGCCATCGCGGATGGCAAGGAGCTCGGCCGCATCGAAGTGCCCTACTTCGACAAACCGATAGCGACGGAAGATTTCTTCCCGGACGCGTTCGCCCAACATTGGAAGCGCGAGCTCGGATATTTGATCGCAGAAGATCGGCGGACCGTGATCGGCCCGTTGCTCCGAGGCCGAACGGTCAGCGCCGCGACATGGAGCGTCGCCACCGGGGACCTCGTGAAGGAGATGCGCACGCGCCTAGACGGGACCGTCTGGGTGTCGTTCGCCGTCGACCGCACGCATGATCGCGTTGCGACGCTGGAAGTCCAGGCCGATCACGCAGTCGTCGGCCTCTGGGTGGCGAGCACGGGAAAGCTGCTCCGATCGCATCGGCTCGAATCGATGCAATGGCAGGAGATCGCCTTCTCACCGGGCGGCACGCTCGTCTTGATCACCGGTGCGCGCTTCGCGAGCTTCGATGCTCGCGATCTCGAACCCCGCACAGAGACGGCGTCGGATGCCTGGACGATGCTGTACCCCTCGTATGCGGCGCGTTCGTTGTTTCCGCTGCGCCGCTACCGGATTCGCCCGCGGCTCATGACGAGCGACGGATCGCGCATCGTGCTCCGGACACTGTCCGGTGACGAGCGTCGGACAATCGACACCGGAGCTTTCGATCACGAGACTATGCTCACCACGGATCATCGCTCCCGCAGCCTGTTGACGGTTCGTGGCGAAACGGCGGCGGTCTCGGATCTACGCAATGGTCGGCGCGTCACACTCCAGGCTTGGAACCCGGGTTCGGCGGCCCTGCGCTTTTCGCATGAAGGGCACGCGCTCGCCGCGAGCCTGCCGACCGGCACGCTCCGAATCTACGACGCGAGTACGGGCGACGTGTTGACCGAAGTGGCTGCGGACGACCGGCAATCGACTCTCTCGTACTCGTCTCGGTGCCGGCGTCTCACCATTCAGTACGACCCCGTCACGGTCGAGCTCAGAGAGGGGCACCGAGTATTGCGCCACTTTTTTGTGCCGACGGCGGATTGCGGTCGGTCGTCAGACTGACGCGCGACCATGACTCGACCCACGGCCGACGCTCTGCTTTTGAGCTCCCCGGAACGACGAGATCGCCGGGTCGGCGACAAGCTCGCAGGGCAGCTGAACGCGTATCGAACACCCCGCCGGCTCGCGCACGGATTCGCGGCGTTGCGGCGACAGGTGTTCGTTCGACACGTCACTGCGTC
>DAIQBH010000357.1:0-4272 GCA_036781285.1 Thermodesulfobacteriota bacterium
CGCTCGAGCTCCGCGAAGGTTTCGTCTCCGGTGAAGATTCGGTCCATGAACTGGACCCAGTCCTTGTCGCGCGTGGCCGCGTCGCAGAAGCCCTCGTCGTGCGCCCAGCTCATGAGGCGGCGGGTGAACGGGCCGACCGAGCTGCCGAAGAGAAAGGTGATCGAGACGTGCCCGTCGCGCGCCGGGAAGACGAAGCGCACCGAGAGTGGTCCGAGCCGGGTGCCCCCCGAGGTGCGGGTCGCGTCGGGAAACCCGACGGCCGAGTTCAGCAGATTGGACTGGGTCGCGAGGGCGATCGCCTGCTGCGCCGACACGTCGACGTGCTGGCCGCGTCCCGAGCGCACTCGTTCGTGGTGCGCGACGAGCGCCGCGCCCGCCGCCTCGGCGCTCGCGTGCGCGTAGGCTTGCGGCACGCTCATGCGGAGCGGCGCGCGGTCGGCGTCGCCCATCAACGCGAGCGGTCCCGCGGCGGCCATCAGGACGAGGTCGCTGTCCGCCCAGCGCGCTTTCGGGCCGTCCTGGCCGAAAGGCGTGATCGACACGTACACGAGCTTCGGGTTCACGGCCGCGAGCGCCGCGTAGTCGAGGCCGCGCGCCGCTTGCACGCCCGGCGTCTCCGACTCGATCAGGAAGTCGGCCCTCGCGACGAGCCGGTGCAGCAGATCCCGGCCCTCGGGGCGGTCGAGGTCGAGCGTCACGCCGCGCTTGTTCCGGCAGTGCCCCCACCAGTGCAGCGAGCGATCGGGATGCGGCACGTCGTCCACGAACGGCCCGAGCCGGCGCGCCGGCGAGCCGCCGGGCGGCTCGATCTGCACGACGTCGGCCCCGAGGTCGGCGAGGATCTGCCCGCAGAGGAGACCGCGCTCGTTGGTGAGGTCCAGCACGCGGTAGGGGCTCAGCATCGTCTGCGCGGCTCGTAGCCGAGGGCGCCTGCGGGCGTCAATCCGGTTGGCGAGGGTTGCGAGCACGAATACCCGAGGCGTAGGGTTCGAGCATTCTCGCTGCGCAGGAGGCGTCGTCATGGGTTTGCTCGATGATCTGCTCGGTCAACTCGCCGGAGGTCCGGGAACGGCGCCGCGCCAGTCGCGGCGCGTCGAGGCGGCGAGCGCCGGCGGCGGCATGGGCCGCATCCTCATGGCGCTGATGCCGGTCGTGCTCGCGATGCTCGCGAACCGCGGCCGCGGCGGTGACCCGTCGGCGCGCGTCGGCCGTGCGCAGAGCGGCGGCGGCCTCGGCGATATCCTCGGGCAGGTGCTCGGCGGTGCCGCCGCGGGCGGCGGCCTCGGCGCGCTCATCGAGCAGATGGGACGCGCGGGCTTCGGCGAGCAAGCGCGCTCCTGGATCGGCACGGGCGAGAACCAATCGCTGCCGTCCGGCGCGCTCGAGCAGATCTTCGGCGCGGGCGGTCTCGCCGAGATCGCGCGTCGGGCGGGCCTCACGCAAGACGAGGCGTCGCGCGGGCTCGCGCAGCTCATGCCCGAGGTCGTCGATCGCGTGACGCCGCGGGGCGAGGTGCCGGGCGACGACGACCTGCTCGCGAGCGTCGAAGACCTTGCCCGCCGCCTCGGGGTCTAGTGCACTCGAGGGAGAGACCCGTCGCGTAGGCTAGTGCAAAGTCGTGCACCTCTTGCCGCGTCCGGGGGCTCGTGACAGATTCCCCGCCGGCCGCCGCACGCCTGCGGTCATCACTCACGCACGCACGAAGGAGCATCCCATGACCGAGCACGAGGAGTTTCGCGAGTACTGTCGCCGCTGGCTCGCCGAGAACCGGCCCGCCGCGCCGAGCTTCCGGATGCCTCTGAGTCCCATCGAGGTCATGACCGAGGAGCAGCGCCGCTATCTCTGTGCGTGGGAGAAGAAGTGCTACGACGCCGGCCTCATCGGCTGCGATTACCCCAAAGAGTATGGAGGCGGTGGCCATAGCGGCTTCCAAAGCATCGCGTCGCAAGAGATGGGGCGCGCGCAGGTCCCGTACATGATCAACGTCATCGGCCTCTCGATGGCGGCCCCGACGATCCTCAATCACGGCACCGAGGAGCAGAAGCGCAAGTTCATCCCGCCGCTCCTCGCCGCCGACGAGATCTGGTGTCAGGGTTTCTCGGAGCCGAACGCCGGCAGCGACCTCGCGAACGCGCAGGCGTCGGCCGTCCGCGACGGGGACAACTGGATCATCAACGGCCACAAGGTGTGGACGAGCCTCGCGCACTTCGCGAGCTGGATGATCATGGTCACGCGCACGAGCAACGAGCACAAGTACAACGGCCTCACGTACTTCATCGTGCCGATCGCGAACACGAAGGGCGTGACGGTCCGGCCGCTCATCAAGATCACGGGCGAGACCGGCTTCAACGAGGTGCTCTTCGAAGACGTGGTGGTCCCCGACAAGTGGCGCGTCGACGAGATCGGCAAAGGCTGGACGGTCGCGATGACGACGCTCCTCTACGAGCGCGGCGCGGCCGAAGGCGCCGGCAGCGGCGGCGGCATCTCGCTCGACGAGCGCATCACGCAGCTGATCGCGCTCGCGAAGCGCAGCAAGCGCGACGGCAAGCCGGCGTGGGACGACGCCATCGTTCGCGACCGCGTCGCCCAGCTCGCGATCCGCGTCGAGGGCATGCGCCAGGGCCACCGCCGCATGCGCGTCGAGCCGCTCACCGATCACCCGATGCGGCTCCCCCTCCAGGCGAAGGTCACGGTCAGCGAGCTCATGCAGGACATCGCCGCGGTAGCGCTCGAGATCGAAGGGCCCGCGTCGAGCCTCTACGCCGGCGACCCCAACGCGCCCGACAACGGCCAGTGGCCGCTCGCGTACCTGAACTCGTACGGGTTCACGATCGCGGCCGGCAGCAACGAGATCCAGCGCAACATCCTCGGCGAGCGCGTCCTCGGCCTCGCGAAGTCCAAGTAAGGGAGCGAGAGAACGATGGCCCAGCCCAAGGATTTCGGTTTCGGCTCCGAAGAGCAGATGCTCCGCGACTCCGCGCGGAAGTTCCTGAAGGACAACTCGCCGATCGAGAAGCTCCGCACGCTCGTCGCGAAGGACCACAAGATCGCCTACGAGAGCGACGTCCAGCCGCTCGCGTGGGACGAAAAGATCTGGAAGCAGATGGTCGAGCTCGGGTGGACGGCGCTCGCCGTGCCCGAGTCGGCGGGTGGCGCCGGCATGAAGATGATCGCCGTCGCGGCACTCGCCGAGGAGATCGGCCGCGCCGCGCTGCCGTCGCCGTTGATCGCGACGCTCATCACGACGGCCGTTCTCAGCAAGGCGAAAGGCGACGGCGCGAAAGCCGCGCTCGAGCGCATCGTCGGCGGCGAGGCCGCCTCGTTCGCGGGTCCCGGCGCGGAGGGCTCGTGGCTCCCCGACGCGACGTCCATCAGCGTCACGACCTCCGCGAACGGCGCGACGCTGAAGGGCACGGTGCCGTTCGTGCAGGACGCGCGGAAGGCCGGCTTCTTCCTCGTCGCCGCGCGTGACGCGAAGGGCGTCGGACTCTTCGTCGTCGCCGCCGACGCGCCCGGTCTGACGATCAAGCCCGACCGCGTCGTCGACCTCACGCGCGACCAGGCGAGCCTCGTGTTCGACGAGGTGAAGATCGACAACGCGGCCGTCGTCGCGGCGCCGGGCGCCGGCGCCGAGGTGGTGGCGGCCGCACTACCGTCCATCCTCACCATCGTCGCCGCCGATCTCTGCGGCGCCGCCGAATGGCAACTCCAGACGACGGCCGAGTACGCGCGGGTGCGCACCCAGTTCGACCGTCTCATCGGCTTCTTCCAGGCGGTGAAGCACCCGATCGTGAACGTGATGATCGACGTCGACCGGGCGCGCTCGCTGACCTACGCCGCTGCGTGCGCGATCGACACCGAGCCCGGTGAAGCGCTCCGCCTCGCGCGCATGGCGAAGGCCGCGGCGTCGGACGTCGGTGCCTTCGCGTCGAGCCGCTCGATCCAGCTCCACGGCGGCATCGGCTTCACGTGGGAGTGCGACGTGCACATCTACGTGAAGCGCCAGAAGCACAACCAGTTCTACTTCGGCGACGGTCCCTACCAGCGCGCGAAGCTCGCGGAGCTGATCGACCGGGCCGCGTAGCCCCATGCGCACGCCGCCGGGACGCCACGTGCTCGCCGCGCTCGCGACGGTGCTCCTGTCGTCGGCGTGGTCGGGAGCGGAAGCGAAGACCCTCGTCGTCGCCGTCACGGGATCCGACAACGGCGGCTGCGGCGGGAAGGCGACGCCCTGCCGCTCGATCAGCCAGGCCGTCGCCAACGCTGCCCCCG
>DAIQBH010000358.1:0-4236 GCA_036781285.1 Thermodesulfobacteriota bacterium
GTTCCAGGACGCGACGTCGGTGCAGCTCGGCACGACGCACTGGGAGATGGGGTGGCACGCGGAGATGGCGGCGTTGCTGGTCGAACAGAACGTCTCGATCGCGGCCTCCTGGTACCCGATGCTCATGATCTACCCGCCGAAGCAGTCGCTCCGCGCGTACGCGTCGTATCTCTTCGCGAGCGTCGTCGCGGGCGCAGTCACGTGGTCGCCGATGCCGGACGGGACGCTGGCGGTTGCCCGTGCGTCGTCGGCCGCGCCGGCGCGCGAGCTCGGCGTCCGGCTCGCCACCGGTCATTCCGATCGCATCGGCGTGCTCGCCGGGGCCGACCCGGCGGGCGGCTCGCATCGGCTCGTCGTCTGGAGCTACCCGCGCTTCCTCGCGACCGACCCGCGCGTCGGTACCGGGGCGTCGGCGGAGCGGGTCGAGATCCGACTGCCGCCGCGTGTGGCGGGCGATTGGCGCGTCCGGATTCTCGGCTACGAGGACGACGCGCCGCTATCGTCGGATGCCGGGGTCACTCGCAAGGCGCTCGCGTTCCCGACCTTCCCGGGACTGCCCGCGTTCGTGCTGCGCGAGCTGACGGCGCGTGACTCCTTGCCGCTCACGGTGGCTCCCGGCGCGCTGTTCTTGGTGACGGCGGAGTGACGTCCCAGGAGCAAGAAGCGATCGGCTCGATGGTCGATGTGGGCATGCGGGATGTCGGCCGCCCGCAGGATCGATCCGGCGCCGCGATGCGCTGGCGCCGTGGCCGCGGCGCGGCGGCCTCCGCGGCGGTCGTCGCGGCCGCGTTGTTCGTGCTGCTCGGGAGCGTGAGCATCGGGAAGCAGGGACCGTACTACGACGAGCTGCACCAGGCGGCCGGTGCTTTCACGTGGACCGGTGCCAAGCCGTCCTTGTTCTGCCGCGTCAGCATCGACGGCTGGTGCGTGCTCAACATGAGCTACAGCGGCGCGATCAAGACGAACCTCTACGGCGCGTACCTCCGTCTGACCGCGGCGCCGTTCACCCTGAAGAGCTGGCGTCGATTGGCATTGTGGTCGGTCGCCGTCGGGCTCGCCGGGTTCGGCGTGCTCGCTTCCAGGACGCTCGGGCCGGCCGCCATGGCCGTTGCGTGTCTCTTCGTGGTCCTCGACACCAGTGTGCTCCTCATGTCGCGATTCGATTGGGGGCCCGTAGCGCTCGGCGCGGCGCTTCGCCTCCTCCTCCTCGGGACGTGGCTCTCCATGCGTCCGGGGGACGCCCAAGCGAATCGCGCGCGCTTCGCGTTCGGACTGCTCTGCGGCCTCGCCACGTTCGAGAAGCTGAGCTCCTCCGTGCTGTTGCCGCTGGCTCCGGCGCTGATGTTCCTCGACGCCCGCGCCGGCGAGCGCGTTCGGGCCGCCGCGGCTGCGGCGTCCGGAGTCGCGGTGGGACTTCTCCCCCTCGTGGCGCTGAACGTGCGGTCGTATCTCCGTGGCGAAGGTCTCGTCTCCCTCGCCGATACGGCGCCCGCGATCGAGCGGTCGTGGGCCGGTCTTCAAATGCTCTTCGCCGAATATTTGAAGTTGGGGCAGGGCGGCGCGGCGCGTGGATTCACCCTCGCGGCCGGCACCGACCCGCGCCTCGACGTAATGGAAACTGCACTGATGCTCGCGACGAGCCTGCTCGTCGTCGCGATCGGAACCGGCGCAGCGTCGTCGGGCAGCGTCGCGCTCCGCCGCGGCGCGCTTTGCATGCTTGCGTATTGGATGATCGGCCTCGAGCTCTTCTTCTTGCCGAAGGAAACCTGGGTGCATCACTGGATCATTGGGACGCCCTTCCAGTACGTCGGGGTGGCGCTGTGCCTACAGGGGCTGCTGACGGGCACGCTGCGGCGGCGTCACCTCGCGCTCGGTGGGACGGTTCTCGTGGGTGCAATCGCGGTGACCTGGCTCGCGACGCGCTTGCCGACGATGATCCAGACGATCGCGGCCGTTCGGTCCGACACGGCCGGCCTCGGCTTCGATCGGTCCTTCAAGGACCTCGGGAGGTTCGCCGCTCGGAAGTCGTCCGACGCCGTGTTCGTCGCGTCGACGTGGGGCGTGGGCTTGCAGATTCACAGCTACGCCGGGGGAAAGGCGGGTCTCGTCGAGGAAATATTCTGGAACTATCGCGATGCCGACGACGTCGCTCGCATCTGGCGCGAAAGCGGCAAGCGCGAGCTCTGGGTCGTCGGAGCGAGGCTTCACCTCCCGGCCGCTCTCGACGTCGCGAGCCGGCTGGACACCGACGTGGCCGCGGATCGGCGTTGGCAGCCCATTGCGACCCCGGAAGAATTCCGGGACGCGTCGCGCCTGACGGTGCGCGGCTTCGTGCGCTCCGAGTGAGCCGGAAAGGCCCGACGCCCCGAGCCACCGCCTCTCAGGCCGGGTGGCGGCGCCGGCGCTGCGCCGCGCGCCATTGAATCCGTGCGGTCGATGCCACCAGGAAGACGTACGCTGCCGGCACGATCACCAGGCGCCCCAGGCCCCAGCGCACGAGCGACCCGACACTGCCGCGCCCGCTCACGTGCTGCGCCAGCGACGACATCCGGCCGACCTTCAACGGGAAGTAGTCGAGGTGGTCGTTGAACATGAGGATGGAGCGTGTCTTCAGGAGATACGGCACCATCATGAACGAGCGGCTGCCGGTGGCGCTCAGCAACATCGCGACCGCGTCGAAGCGCCGATCGCGGAGGTCGCGCACCATCGCGATGCGATCCTCCCAGCGCACGATGGTGAGGCGATCGAACACGTCGGGACCGACCGCTGGCGCGTCGTTGTCGCGGATGAGCCCCTCGACCTTGCAGCCGGGGAAGAGCGTGCGGACCCGGGCCGCGACCTGGAGTGCCAGCTCGACCGGTCCCGACTGCACGACGAGGACCGTGCGGACGGTGTCGTAGCGAAACGGCAGGAGGAACGTCAGGGGATTCGCCATCAGGCGTGCTCCGCGGGCGCGCCGAATTTCTCGCGAAGCGCCGTCTCGTACGTGGTGACCAGCCGCGCGGCGATCGAGTCCCAGTCGAACCGCGCTTCGACGAACGTCCGGGCCCGGCGCGCGAGCGCGGCGGCGCTTTCCGGATCGCGGAGCAGACGCACGATCGCGTCCGCCATCGCGGCGGCGTCGTCGGCGAGCACGACCTCCTGGCCGTCGGTCGCGCCGAGTCCTTCGGCGCCGATGGTGGTCGAGACGACCGGGCAGCCGCTCGCCATGGCTTCCACGATCTTGAGCCGCGTGCCGGACCCTTGGAGGACCGGGGCCACGAAGACCGCGGTCGATTGATAGTACGGCACGATGTCGTCGACCTGGCCGGTGACCTCGACGCCGGGCTCGTCGCCGAGGCGCCGCACGACCTCGGGCGGGTACGCGCCGACCACGCGAAAGCGTACCTCGGGAACGGCGGCGCGCACGCGCGGCAGCACCTCGCGGCAGAAGTAGCGCACCGCCTCGACGTTCGGCTCGTGCCGGAAGAAGCCGACGAAGAGGATCGTCGAGGGCTCGCGGCCGTCGGCGACGAAGGGAAACGCGCGGCAGTCGACGCCGTTCGGAATCGGAACCGTGTGGCCGACGTCGACGTAGCGGCCGAGCGTGTCGCGGTCGGTCTCGCTCATGGTCAGCACGAGGTCGGCGCTCTCGACGGCCGCGAGCTCGTAGCGCAGCATCCGCATCCAGTCGAAGTGGAACGCGAGCCGGGCGAGCGGCCCGGCCGCGGTCGCCTGGCTCCGCGCCAGCGAGACGAAGCTCACGTCGTGCTCGACGAGCACGCGCAGCAGCCCTGGCGACGCGGCCGGCATCAGGTGCGCGAGGTGCGTGTACTCGAGCTGGACCACGTCGTAGTCGTCGCGGTCGAGGAAGAACTCGAGCTGCTGCTCCATGAGGTGGGAGCAGAAGCCGCGCGTCTTGTTCGGGTAGAGGATGCCGCCGACGGCGGTCGTGTCGCGCTCGATCACGACGACGTCTTTGCAGAGCTTCTGGAGCTCGGCGGTGCTGCGCGGGTCGAGCTCCTGCTGCGTGTCGGCGTACGCGACCCAGGTGACGTCGGCGACCTGCGCGAGCCGGCGCAGGAGCGCCAGCATGCGGACGGCGCCGCCGTGCACGGGCGGATAGGGGCTGTACGGGCTGCCGATCAAGATGCGCAGCCGCGCGTGCGAATGCCGGCGCGGCGGGCGACGCCCGAGGCGGCCTCGAAACGCGTGGCGGTAGCGTTCACGTACTTGTCCATCAACTTCATCCTCCAT
>DAIQBH010000359.1:0-4180 GCA_036781285.1 Thermodesulfobacteriota bacterium
CCACGCCGCCTCGTCGATCTCTTCACCGGCTCGTTCGGCCGGACCTTCGGGATCGCACCCGACGGCTCCGAGGCCGCCGGCGCCGAGCAGCGCGACCGTCGCGAGCACGGTGACTCCTTTGCGCATGTTCATGGTCGCTCCTTTCACTGGTCGAGGCCGAGCGCGCGGTCGAGCTTCTCGCCCGTTCGCTGCGCCGAGCCCTTTGGTGCGGGTTTGCGTGCCGTACATGCGGCGACGGTGGTGCTCGCGAAGAGCGCGACCATCACCGCCGCCACCACTCTCGCGCGCACGGTCACGGCAGCGACCGCGGGCCGAGCCGCCGACCGCCGATCAAGCCCACGAGCAGCAAGATCACCGCGATCACGGCGAACAGGTAACCGAACTGCGCCGACAGACCCGCGACGCCGCCGAACCCGAGAAGCGCGGCGACGAGCGCGATCACGAAGAAGACCAGCGCGTAGTGCAGCATCAGCGCACCCGCTTCTTTCCGGTCACCGCTTCTTTCACGGTGTCCACCGCGTTCTCGACGCCGTCCTTCACCTTGCCGGCGAGCTCGTCGATCTTGCCTTCACGCTTGAGCGTCGGATCGTCCGCGAGATCGCCCGCCGCCTGCTTGATGCGTCCCTTCGCCTTGTCGAGTGTGCCTGCCATCTGTCTCTCCTTTCGCCGCGATCGTCGATCGTTCGCGGTTCGTACGGAGGCTAGAGCAAGCGCGAAGCCAACCCGCGGAGCCCGGAACTACGTGGAGTTCGCGAGCGGCCGCACCCATTTTTTCCAAGATTCAGGGCGGCCCCTTGAACCATTTTTACAAACTCCCCGAACTTCACGCGTTTTCCCACCCGTTTTCCGAATCGTGAGCCCAGCTCCATGGGATTGTCGGTGGAGGCTCTCCCCGGCGACAACGCCGGCACCCCGATCGAAGGAGAGCCGCATGAAGCACGTCCCCACCCTAGTCGCCGTCCTCTTGCTCGCGTCCGCGACGATCGCCGACGCCGCGATCACCTCCGTCCTCGGTGGCAGCGCGCCCTGCACCGACCAACCCGACGGCCAGCGCCACTGCGCCGGCATCTTCACGACCTTCGACGGCGCGCCGATCGACGTGAACGTCGGCTTCCCGCCCGTGCCCGCGAGCGGACCGGACGGCGACTTCCCGATCGTCGGCATCTTCCACGGCTGGGGTGGGTCGAAGATCGCCCTCACCGACGGCGCCGCGCAGGAGTATCTCGCCGCGGGCTACGCCGTCTTCTCGATGAGCGATCGCGGCTGGGGCATGTCGTGCGGCGGGCTCGATCCGAAGCGCCTCACGCCCGCCTGCGCCACCGGCTACAACCACCTGATGGACACGCGCTACGAGGTGCGTGACGCGCAGGAAGCGTTCGAGGCGCTCGCCGACCAGCTCGCGGACGGCGCGCTCGCGAACGAGGGCCTCATAGCGCCGACGAGGATCGCGGCCATGGGCGGCTCGTACGGCGGCGGCATGTCGATGGCGCTCGGCGCGCTCAAGAACCGCCAGATGATGCCGGACGGCTCGCTCGTCCCGTGGGTGAGCGCCGGCGGGAAGCCGCTCGCGATCGCCGCGGCGCAGCCCGACATCCCGTGGACCGACCTCGCCTACGCGCTCACGCCGAACGGCCACACGCTCGACTACGTGACCGACGCGCCCTACCTCGCGCGCGGCCGGATCGGCGTCATGAAGCAGTCGTTCGTCGCGGGTCTGTACGGGACGGGGCTCGCGCTCGGCAACTACGCGCTTCCCGGTCTCGATCCCGACGCCGACCTCACCGTGTGGTTTGCGGCGATCAACGCGGGCGAGCCGTACGACGCGAACCCGCTGTCGCTCGACATCGTCGACGAGACGACCCGGCACCACTCGTCGTACTACATCGACGACTCGACCCCGCCCGCGCCGCTCTTGATCTCGAACGGCTGGACCGACGATCTCTTCCCGGTCGACGAGGCGCTCCGCTTCTACAACCGCACCCGCACGAACCACCCCGGAACGCCGATCGCGCTCGTCTTCACCGACCACGGCCACCAGCGCGGACAGAACAAGGCACCCGATGCGCAATTCCGTTCACGTCAGCGGCGCGCGTGGCTCGACTTCTACGTGCGCGGCATCGGCCCGCAGCCGTTCATCGGCGTGCAGACACTGACCCAGACCTGCGGCACGCCGTCGGGTGGTGCCACCGGCGAGTTCGACGATCCCGACACCGACCTGCCCTTCGCCGCGCCGACCTGGGCCGCGCTCGCCCCCGGCGAGATCCGCCACGCGAGCGCCGCGGCGCAAACGGTGGCGCCGACGGTGCCGACCGACCTCGCCGTCGGCCAGGCGTACGATCCGATCACGGGCGGCGGCGCGTGCGCGACCGCCGACGCGGCCGACCAGAGCGGCGCCGCGACCTATCGCCTCGATCCCGCGCCGGCCGGCGGCTTCACGCTGATGGGGTCGCCGACCGTCGTCGCCGACATCGCGTCGGCCGGGCCGACCTCGCAGCTCGCCGCGCGCCTCCTCGACGTCGATCCCGTCGCCGGCACCCAGACGCTCGTCGCGCGCGGGCTCTATCGTCCGGAGGTCGGCGCGACCGCGACGCGCCAGGTGTTCCAGCTCCACCCGAACGGCTGGACGTTCGCCGAGGGGCACGTCGCGAAGCTCGAGCTCCTGCCGGCCGACGCGCCGTACGGCCGGGTTTCGAACGGCCAGCTGCCGATCACCGTCTCGAATCTCGAGCTCCGCCTACCGGTCGTCGACGAGCCCGGGTGCGGGCTCGTGCAGGACCCGGCGCCGAAGGTCGTGCCGGCGGGCTACACGCTCGCGACGGATTACGCGGACGACCCGAGCCGCTGCGCGTCCTGTCCATTGAGCGGCTGCCGGCTCCCGACCAAGCCCGGCAAAGGCACGCTCGCGATCAAGGACAAGCCCGGTCAGAAGTCGGACCGCCTCCAGTGGACCTGGGCGGCGGGAGCGGCGACGGCGAAGGCGGACTTCGGGAACCCGGCCGCGACGCCGACCGACTACACGCTCTGCGTCTACGACGGCGGGGGCAATGTCGTGAGCAGCGCCCATGCACCCGGCGGCGGCAGCTGCGACGGCAAGCCGTGCTGGAAAGAGACCGGCAGCGGCTTCAAGTACCGGAAGCGCGACCTCGCGGGCTCGGGTCTCGTGAATTCCCTCCAGGTCGTCCTGAAGGCCGGAGCGGCCGGCAAGGCCAAGATCGGCGTGATCGAGAAGGGCGGCCCGGTTCCGACCCTGCCTCTCGCGCAGCCCGCCCGGGTGCAGCTCGTGAACGGGGCGGGCATCTGCTGGGAAGCGGGGTACGGCGCACCCGCCCTCCGCAGCGACGCGAGCCAGTTCAAGGACAAGAACGACTGACCGTTGGTGCCATCGCGCGGAACCGCGCCCGGTCCGCGTCGCGGGCCGGCTCGGGGAACGCGACCTCGGGAAGCGCCCGAGTCCAGCTCGCGAACTCGAGCAGGATGCCGTCCGGATCGAAGAAATAGAGGGACCGCAGCAGCGTCGTGTCACTCGGCTCGGGCGCCATCTGATTCGGCGCCGCGGGATCGTGGTTGACGATCACGCTCGCCGCGATGCCTTTGCCGAGCAGCCGCGCCCTGTACTCGTCGATCCGCTCCGCCGGAACGTCGAAGGCCACGTGGTTCATCGACCCGTTCGCCGTCACGAGATCGGCCAGCGAGTTGAAGTAGTCGGGCGACGGGGAGGCGATCCCGGGCACGGCCTCACGGTCGTCCGCAAACCAGAAGAACGCGAGCAGGTCGCCGCCTCCGACGTCGAAGAAGAAATGCTGGCCGGCGCCATCGGGAAGGTCGAGCGCCGCGACGAGCGGCATGCCGAGCACGCCGGTGTAGAAGTCGACCGTGCGCGCCATGTCCTTGCACACGAGCGCGAGATGATTCACCCCGCGCAGCTCGAACTCCTTGTTCTGGTTGGGGCGAAGGTTGAAGCGCTTCATGACGACTTGCCTCCTTTCGAGATTCGGCGCTCGGTCGCCGCGGCGGCGAGCTCGGCCCGTGAACGGATGTCGAGTTTCGTGAACACGTGGATCAGGTGACTCTTGACGGTCGCGGGGCTGACGAAGAGCTTCTGAGCCACCTCGCGATTGGGAAGCCCTTCCGCCACGAGCTCCACGACCCGCAGCTCCGTCGGGGTGAGCGACTCCCAACC
>DAIQBH010000360.1:0-4156 GCA_036781285.1 Thermodesulfobacteriota bacterium
TCGCTCATTCAGAAAAGACATTTGCTGCATCTCGACGCCGGTTCAAGCATGCCGCCATGGATGTCTTGGGGACGACAAGTCTCTCATTACCGTGGCGGCCAACGATCGTTGGCAGCACGGCCGATGCCGGAAGCCGCGCAGCCCCAGCGATCGTCGCCTTCCTCGGCATGCTCAGCGTCGCGTGTTTCGCGGGTTGCACCGTGGGGCCGGACTATCGTCCTGCGCCCCCGGTACTCGGTCGGTTTCACAACGCCTCTGTCGTCGAAGCGAGGAGCGCCACGGTATCGGCGCCCCCTCTCGACCGCTGGTGGACCGGGTTCGGCGATCCAGTCCTGACGAGCGTCGTCGAGCGAGCGCTCGAGCAGAATCTCGACCTCGCGGCCGCGCTGGCACGAGTCGACCAGGCGCGGGCCGCGGCGCGTGGCGCCGGCGCTGCGCTTCTCCCGACCGCGGATGCCACCAGCCAGGTCGCGACGACCAGGCTTTCTCTCGAGAGTCCTCTCGGTGCGATCGGCAGGAATCTACCGGGGTTCGATCGAGCCCTGACGCTGTACGACATCGGCTTGGGTGCGAGCTGGGAAATCGATCTGTTCGGAGGGCTGCGACGCGGCGCGGAAGCCGCGAAGGCCGCTGCCCAAGCTGCGGAAGCAGCCGGAGTAGGCAGCCGGATCACGGTCGCGGCGGATGCGGCCGACGCCTACTTCCTGGTCCGGGGCTTCCAGGCGCGCCTCGCGTTCGCTCGCGTGCAGGTTGCAACCAACGAGCGGCTGCTCGACCTCGTCCGACTCCGGTTCGCTCGCGACGTCGCCAGCGATCGGGAGGTCGCGCAGAGCGAGGCCCTGCTCGCTCAGGCGCGCGGCACGGTCCCGCTTCTCGTCTCCGGGCTCGAAGCCGAGCTCAACCGGCTGGATGTTCTCATGGGCGATCAACCGGGCACGCACGCGGGGGAGCTCGCGGGCGCGGCTTCGATTCCAGCGATCCCGACCATTCCTCATGACGATGAGCCGGTCGACGTTCTGCGGCGGCGGCCGGATGTGGTCGCCGCTGAGCGGAGTCTCGCGGCATCGAACGCCCGGATCGGCGCCGCGCTCGGCCAGTACTACCCGAGGGTGTCGATCGCCGGCCTGCTCGGCTTCGAGAGTATGGACGTCGATCACCTCTTCCGGTCGGCAACGTTTCAGCCGCAAGGCATCGCCGGTCTGCGCTGGCGGCTTTTCGATTTCGGCAAGATCGCCGCCGAGGTCGCGGCAGCGCGCGGTGCCGAGGCGGAAGCGCTGGCTCGCTTTCGGCAGTCGATCCTCCGCGCGGCGCAGGACGTCGAGAACGCGTTCATGGCGCTGGTGCAATTGGAGGCTCGAACGCGCGAGCTCGCGAATGAGGTGGCGGCACTCGAGCGCGCACGCGACACTTCGGAAGCCGCGTACCGCGGAGGGATCATCAGCCTGACGGATGTCCTGGATGCGGACCGCCTCCTGCTCCGCGCTCAGGACGAGCTGGCGAAGACGCGCGCCGACGCGGCACGAGCCGCGGTTGCGTCGTTCCGCGCGCTCGGAGGCGGCTGGTCGGGATCGGCCCGCCTCCCCGTCGCTGCCGCAAGGGTTCACGGATGAAAGACGCGACACACGGCGCCGTTTCACGGCGCACGGAGGTTCGAATGCTGCAGCGCCTGGCTGCGTCCTTCTTCACCATCGTCACCGTGCTGCCGTTCGCCGCGGCAGCATGCACCCGCGCGGACTCGTCGGACGATCCCAGGACGCACGTTCCCCTCGTGCGCGTCGCGACGGTGCAGGCCGCAGTGCCGCCGGGCCGTTCCTTCACGGGCATCGTCGCGGCCCGGGTGCAAAGCGACCTCGGCTTCCGCGTGCCGGGCAAGGTATTGCAGCGTCTCGTCGATACCGGGCAGGCCGTCAGGCGCGGCCAGACGCTCATGCGTATCGACCCCACGGATTTGGCACTCGCCGGGCGCGCGTATGAGGACGCCGTTTCCGCCGCGACGGCGCGCGCGCGCCAGACTGCGGATGACGAGGCCCGCTATCGCGGTCTCGTCTCCGCAGGAGCGGTTTCCCGATCCGCCTACGATGGGATAAAGACGGCCGCCGAGTCGGCCAGAGCGGAGCTCAGCGCCGCCAAGGCCCGCGCCGATGTGGCCCGCAATGAAACGGGCTACGCCGAGCTGCTCGCTGATGCCGATGGCGTAGTGGTGGAGACGCTCGCGGAGCCAGGGCAGGTCGTCGCCGCCGGCCAAGTCGTGATCCGCGTGGCGCATGCTGGCGAGCGCGAAGCGATCATCGACCTTCCCGAGACGCTGCGCCCGCCGATCGGATCCACCGGCTGGGCGACCTTGTATGGGAGCGAGCGGACGGGCTCGGCGCAACTACGCCAGCTGTCGAACGCGGCAAACCGTCAGACTCGCACGTTCGAAGCACGCTATGTCCTGGACGAGAGCTTGGCTGACGCGCCGCTCGGCGCGACCGTTTCGGTTCACATCGCGACCGGAGATTCCGCGCCGACGCTACAGGTCCCGATCGGCGCGATCTTCGATGCAGGCAAAGGTCCCGGCGTGTGGCGGGTCGAAGGCGATACGCCGCGGGTCAGCTGGCGCGCGGTGCACGTCACGGGACTCGGGGACGACGCGGCGGTCATCGGCGAGCTCCAGCCGGGGGACCGCATCGTCGCGCTCGGCGCGCACCTACTGCGGGAAGGCGAATCGGTGAGACTGGCTGAGAGCGCCGTCGCGCATTCGGCGGCAACGGGCCGTGACCGGCGACCGTGAGCGACTTCAATCTCTCGGCCATCGCGGTCCGCGAGCGCTCCGTCACCCTGTTCCTCCTCGTGGCCATCGCCATCGCCGGAGTCGTTGCGTTTCTGAAGCTCGGTCGCGCGGAAGATCCCTCGTTCACGATCAAGCAAATGACGGTCGTCACGGCTTGGCCGGGGGCGACGGCAAAGGAGATGGAAGAGCTGGTCGCCGACAAGCTGGAGAAGCGGATGCAGGAGCTCCGTTGGTATGACCGGACCGAGACCTTCACGCGACCCGGCCTGGCCTTCACCACGGTGATCCTGCTCGACAGCACGCCGCCGCGCGACGTGCCCGAGGAGTTCTATCAGGCGCGCAAGAAGCTCGGTGACGAGGCTCACACCTTGCCGCCTGGCGTGATCGGCCCGACCGTGGACGGCGAATACGCCGACGAGAGCTTTGCTCTCTATTCGCTGAAGGACAAAGGGGAACCTCACCGATTCCTGGTTCGCGAGGCCGAGCGCTTGCGTCAACGGCTGCTGCACGTATCGGGCGTCAAGAAGGTCAACGTCGTCGGCGAGCAAGCCGAGAAAATCTTCGTCGAGTTTTCGCACGACCGGCTTGCGACCTTGGGCGTGTCGCCGCGGGAGCTCTTCGCCGCACTGAACGGCCGCAACGTCGTCACGCCGGCGGGCTCGCTGGAAGCCAAAGGGCCGCAGGTTTTCCTCCGGCTGGACGGCGCGATCGACGACCTCGAAGCCATCCGGAATACGGCGGTCGCCGCGCAAGGTCGCACGCTGAAGCTTTCGGACGTCGCGGACGTGAAACGTGGCTACGAGGATCCCGCGACTTTCCTGATCCGCAACGACGGCGAACCGACCGTGCTGCTCGGCGTGATCATGCGCGAGGCGTGGAACGGCCTCGCGCTCGGCGAGGCGCTCGAGGCGGAAGCGGCGGCGATCAACGCGGAGATGCCGCTCGGCATGAGCCTCACCAAGGTCAGCGACCAGTCCGTCAACATTCGCTCGGCCGTCGGCGAGTTCATGGGCAAATTCTTCGCCGCACTCGGCGTGGTGATGCTCGTGAGCGTTCTCAGCATGGGATGGCGCGTCGGCATCGTCGTCGCGGCGGCGGTTCCCCTGACACTGGCCGCGGTGTTCGTCGTCATGGCGGCGACCGGCAAGGACTTCGACCGGATCACGCTCGGGTCGCTCATCTTGGCGCTCGGGCTCTTGGTCGACGATGCGATCATCGCGATCGAGATGATGGTCGTGAAGATGGAGGAAGGCTACGAGCGCGTGCGCGCAGCGGGCTATGCCTGGAGCCACACCGCCGCGCCGATGCTCGCCGGAACCTTGGTGACCGCGATCGGCTTCATGCCGAACGGCTTCGCCAAGTCGACCGCCGGCGAGTACACCA
>DAIQBH010000361.1:0-4128 GCA_036781285.1 Thermodesulfobacteriota bacterium
CCGACGCGCGCACGCAGGACATGCTGGCGCGCGCGACGGCCGGCGCCAGGTGAAGCGGCGGAGACGACGGCGCGCGCCGTCGTCTCCGCATCCCGTCAGCGTCGCGGTGGAGCGAGGGTCAAGAACACGGTGCTCTCGCCGCGCCGCACGAGCAGCAGGATCGGCGGCGACGCGCTCGCGAGGGCGTCCTCGGCGCTCCGCGGCGAGTCGACGTCGCGCCGGTCGACCTGAAGGATCACGTCGCCGGGACGCATACCGGCCTCCTCCGCTGGGCTGCCGTCGGCGACGCCGGCGACGAGCGCGCCGGTGATCGAGCGATCGTAGCCGAGTTGGCGTCGCACCGCGTCCGTCAACGTGTCGAGCTGGAGCCCCAGGCTCGCGGCCGAGCCCTCACCGCCGCCGCCCCCGTCCTCCTCTTCGACGCCCCGTGCGCGGCCCACGCGCTCGTCGGGTTGCTTTCCGACCTTCACTTCGAGCGTGCGCTCCTCGCCGTTCCGGATGATGCGGAGGCTCGTCGTGCTCCCCGGCGGCATGGTCGCGATCGTGCGCGAAAGCTGCCCGGGCTCGGTGACGGGCTTCCCGTCCATGCCGATCACGACGTCGCCACGCTTCAGGCCGGACGATTCCGCCGGGCTCTTCGCGACGACGTCGGCGATGAGCGCGCCCTCGGTGTCGCCGAGGCCGAGCGCCTGACGGAGATCGGGTCCCAGCGGCTGGATGCTGACGCCGAGCCAGCCGCGCGTCACCTTGCCGCTCGCCCGCAGCTGATCGACGACGGCGCGCGCGAGGTTGATCGGGGTCGCGAACCCGATGCCGATGTTGCCGCCGCTCTGACTGAAGATCGCCGTGTTGATGCCGATCACGCGGCCGTGCTGGTCGAACAACGGTCCGCCCGAGTTGCCCGGGTTGATCGAGGCGTCGGTCTGAATGAAGTCGTCGTACGGCCCCGCGCCGATGTTGCGGGCGCGCGCCGATACGATGCCGGCCGTGAGCGTATGCGAGAGACCGAACGGATTGCCGGCCGCGAGCACCCAGTCGCCGACCTGCAATCGGTCGGAATCGCCGAGCGGCACCTTGGGGATCTTTCCTTGCGGGGTGATCTTGAGGAGCGCCACGTCGGTCTTGGCGTCCTCGCCGACGAGCTTCGCTTTGAACGTCTTGCCGGTCGAGAACTGGACGTCGATGTCGTCCGCGCCCTCGACGACGTGGCGGTTCGTCACGATGTAGCCGGCGTCGTCGATCACGAACCCCGATCCGAGACTGCGTTGCTTGGAGGGGCCGCGGCGCTGGCCGAAGCGCTCCCAGAAGTCCTCGCCGAAGAATTGCTCGAACGGGTCCTGCCCGCGTGGGAACTGGCGGCGCGGCGTGCGCGTGGGGACGTTCTTGGTCGTGTTGATGTTGACGACCGCCGGCATCACCTCCTGCGCGAGTGCGGCGAAGGACGGCATCGCGCCGTCCATCTGCGACTCGATCCTCGCCGGCGTCAGCGCCGCGAAGACGAGTGCCCCGACCGCCCCACCGCTCAGGCTCACCAGCGCCAGGTGCCAGGGCCGCACGCGTACTTCTGTTCTCATACGTTCCTCCTCCGAATGTCGGCATCGCTGCCGGAAACCGAACGATTGCATCGCGAGGTATTGTGGCGAGTGTCGCCGCGAACGCAATCCGGCTTGACAGCCATGGTTGACAGGGAGGACTCTGCGCGCCGATGACGGAGGCGGCGGAGCGTGGTGGCGGCGGTGGCGGCGTGCGGCGGATCGTGCAGGTCGCGATCACGGTCCTCGCGGTTGCGCTGATCGCGCGTCTGGTCGACCTCCGCGAGACGGCGCGCATCCTGACGTCGGCACACCTCGGTTGGGCCCTGTTCGCCGTCGCGATCTACGTGTTCGGCCAGTTGATGAGCGCGTTCCGATGGTGGTTGATCGGCCGCTCGGTCGGTCTCGGCGGACGCTACGTCGACTACGCGCGGTACTATTTCATCGGGATGTTCTTCATGTCCTTCGGCCCGAGCACGCTCGGCGGCGACTTCATCCGCGGGCTCTATCTCGCGGAAGGCGGCGGCCGACGCGGACGCGCGTTCAATTCGGTGCTGTTCGATCGGCTGAACGGCCTCGTGATCCTGGTGGCGATCGGCGCGGCGGCGTTCCTGATCTTTCCCCAGTACCGGACTCTCGCGCCCGAGTTCACGCTGATGTTCTGGATTACGCTGGGCTTCGCGAGCGCGCTGCTCGTAGGTTGGGCGCTCGCCCCGTGGCTCGTGCGGCTCGCGCTCCCGGCCGATCACAAGATCCGGCGCTTCGTCGAGGTCGATCTCGGGCCCTTCTGGACGGACCGCGGCATGCTGGTGTCGACGTCGGTCGTGTCGTTCTTCTTCCACCTGGTGCAGATCCTCGGGCAGTGGGCGGTGAGCCGCGCGCTCGGGATCACCATTCCATTCTCGTACATCGCGGTCTTCCACCCGCTCGTGAGCGCGGTCGCGTCGATTCCCGTGAGCTTCTCCGGCATCGGACTCCGCGAGGGCGGCTACCTCTATTTCCTCACCAAGTTCGGCGTCGACCAGCCGAGCGCCGTCGCATACGGCGTGCTCTGGCTCCTCGTGATCATCATCAACAGCCTCCTCGGGGGTCTCGTCTTCCTCGCGAGCGGCGCGCGTTTGCCCGCCTTCCGCGACGCCTCAACTTGACGCCCTTGCCGGCGCTGTGAGAGAGGGCGAGGCGGTGGCACGGCCACCCCTCGGTATCGTGGGAACAGCGCTCCAACGTTCCGCTCGGCATCCGGTCACGGCCTACGAGACCGCGCTGCAGAACCTCGCCCGCTTGCCGGTGGACGAACAGCGGTCGCTCGAGCGCATGTTCAGTCAGGCGACGAAGCTCATCGCTCGCACCCTCGAGGTGGAGCGCGTCGGGATCTGGCTCTTCGACGAGACGCGGACGCGTCTGCGCTGCGCCTGCCAGTACGAGCGTTCCCGCGACTCCCATCGGTTCGGCGACGTGCTGAAGCGGGAGGACTACCCGCGCTACATCGAGGCGCTTGGTGAATATCGGGCGATCGTTGCCGGCGAGGCGCGAACCCACCCGCTGACGAGCGAGCTCGCGGCCTCCTATCTCGTGCCGAACGGCATCACCTCGATGCTCGACGCTCCGCTCATGCGGCACGATCAGGTAGTCGGGGTGATCTGCCACGAGCACGTCGGGCCTGCGCGCGAGTGGACTTCCGCGGAGACCAGTTTCGTCGCGGCGGTCGCCGATCTGGTCGCGCTGGCCATGGAGCAGGCGGTCCACATCGAGGCACGGCGCACGCTCGAGGAGCAGACGAAACGGGTGAGCGAAGAGCAGCGCATGGCGTCGCTCGGGCGCGTCGCCGCCGCCGTCGGTCACGACTTCGGTCATCTCCTCACGATCGTCCTGTCGGGAGTGCAAGAGATCCTCGCCGTGCCAGGGCTGCCGGCCCAGGCGGCGACACAGGCGAAGACGGTGCTGGACGCGATCGCGCGCAGTCGGGAGCTCACGCGCCAGCTCGCGGAGCTCGGCCGGGGCGAGAGCGCGCCCGCCGAGCCCATGACCCTCGATCCCGCGGTCGGCGCGGCCGGCGATTGGCTTCGGGCGATGCCGCGTCACGGGCAGACGGTCGAGGTCGCCCTCGGGGCCGGCGACGCGCGCGTACGCTTCGACCCGACGCATCTCGACCAGGTACTGATGAATCTCGTCGGAAACGCGCTCGATGCCACCCGCAACGGCGGCGGGGTCCGGATCGCGACGAGCGCAGTCGGCGACGAGGCCGTCCTGAGCGTGACCGACGACGGCGTCGGCATCGACGAGGCGGCCCGCCCGCGGATCTTCGAGCCCTACTTCAGCACGAAGCGCGAGGAAGGCACGGGGCTCGGACTCGCGATCGTCCACGCTCTCGTCGAACGCGCCGGCGGCTTCATCCACGTCGAGAGCACTCCGGGCAAAGGCACGACGGTTCGGCTGCACCTTCCGGTCGCGTCCGTGTGACGACGGACGCGATGTCGTGCCGCGAGGGGCTCAGGCGTCGTCGCGCGCCGCGTGTCGCCGCAGCATTTCCACGATCACTTCCGCCGTCCGCACCATGTCGCTGACCCGGAGCCACTCTTTCACCGTGTGGATGTCG
>DAIQBH010000362.1:0-662 GCA_036781285.1 Thermodesulfobacteriota bacterium
AGGGGCGGTCACGCGCCAGATAGTCCGTCGGCGCCAGGCCTGTGAACTCACGGAAGTGTGAATCCGGTGGGCCTGATCGAAGAAGCCATCCGCCAGCGCCGCCTCCACCCAATCGACGGCCCCTGGGTCTTCCAGGCGGCGCAGCACTTGCTGGATTCGGCAAACGCGCGCGAAGAGTTTCGGCGTGAGTCCGACCTCGCGATCGAAGACCTCGATCAAGCGCCGCGCGCTGAGGCCGGTTCGGTTCGGATTGCCGTGATCCGTGCCGCCTCCGGCGCGTCCGTGAACGCCCGGAGCGCGCAGACGACCGCCGGATGCCGCGTGAGCGGACGGACGATCCGCGCGATGAGCGCGCGCTCCAAGAGGCCGCGCCGAGCTTGGGACCTCTCGATGGGAATCCGAAGCGTTTTCATGAGGCAGCGTGGCGGGTCGTTCCTACTCCTTCATTCATTGACCGCAAAACATAAACACGTGACGACGCCTTGATGGGAACCCGGATCTCGACGGACCTTTCCGACCCTCGCCTCATGTGGCTTCTCAAAGCGGAGGCGCACGAACGGGACACGACGGTCAAAGAAGTCTTGTCACGCGCACTGGAGGCGTACTTCGCGGAGCGCCTGGAAACCAAGGCGTTCGCAAAGCTCGCCGAATCCTCGTTCCGT
>DAIQBH010000362.1:672-4095 GCA_036781285.1 Thermodesulfobacteriota bacterium
GATGCGGACTACGACCGCATGTGAAGGCGGGTGACGTCGCACTCTCCGGTTTCGGTTCGCGGACGTCGACAGCACGAAGAAGCGCCCCGCGCTGGTGCTGACCGCCACGACGCGCTCCGCCCGCTATCGGCTCGCGACGGTCGCGATGATCACGAGCCAGACCGAAGCGCTGAAGCTCGACGGCGACGTCATCCTCGCAGAGTGGAAGAGCGCCGGCCTCTTGCATCCGAGTCTGCTGCGCATGGCGAAGGTCGCGACGATCGACGCGGAGCTCGTGGACAAGATCATCGGCAAACTGTCGGCCGGGGATCTCCGCGCCGCACGACAGGCGTTCCGGCGCGTCTTCTCCGATTGGATGCCCTGATCGATCCGGGCGGGCCTGCGCCAACACTGCCGCGCACCCGCCGAGGCGCTCATCGCGGCGATCGCGGGCCGCGGCTCACGCCTTGCTCCGGAACTTGCAGACCAAAGCGGCTAGAGCGATGCGGTCGTCGGGAATCTCGATGAGCGGGGCGCAGATTTTCTATTCGTCGGCGGCGCACTGGTCGGATACCTCTGCACCCGTGGCAGACGATCTCATGAACGCCGAACCGAGCGCGCGCGCCGCGCTTGCTGCCGCCTCGCGGATCGCAGACGATGCGCTGCTCGACGAACTCGTCGCGCTCGGGATCCGCGCCGACACGATCAGGGCCCTCGGGCTCGTCCCCTTGGCAGCCGTCGCCTGGGCCGACGGAAGACTCGAGGAAGCCGAACGGCGCGCCCTGCTCGCGGCCGCGCGCGATGCGGGCCTCGACACCGACGGGCCGGGGCGCCGCCTCCTCGAGGTCTGTCTCGCGGCCTCGCCTCCGAGGTCGCTCTGGACGCTCTGGCGGTGCTGGATCGGGTCGGCATCGGCGACCTTGCCCGCGAACGAATCCCGACGTTGGCGCGACGACATCCTGGCGAAATCGCGGCGCGTGGCAGAAGCCACCGGAGGCTTCAAGACTCTGCTGCCGAAGATTTCGGTTCACGAGGCGGCGCTGCTGGACGAGATCGGCCACGCGTTCGCGGGTCAATCCGCGTCATGAGAACAGCTCCCGGCGCGCTGACTCCGTGATGGCGATGACGGCCGGGTGCTTCAGCCGGCGTTCGGCCGAGATCGCGTAGAAGCGTTCGCGTACGGCCGGCACTCGTCCGACGCGCACGACGTCGTACTGCCGGCAGATCTCGCGGTGGATCACGGAGGGGGCGGCGAAGAGGCCGACGCCGCCTTGTCCGAGAACCTTGATGAGCGCGCTGTCGTCGACTTCACCCACGATCGCGGGCCGAACTTCCACCGTCTCGAACCAGCGCTCCAGCCCTCGCCGCAGTGGTCCGTGCTCGCGTGGCAGCATGAACGGCGCACCGTCGAGGGAACGGGGGAAGCCCCGCCGCAAACGCTTCGCGAGGCGTGGACTCGCGAATATGCCGACGTCGCACTCGCCGAGTACGTGGTTGAAGGCGCGGATCTGCGCGCTCGGGTCGAGCGGTAGATCGCTCAAGACCAGATCGAGATTATGAAGGGCAAGCTCCGCGAACAGCCGGTCGCGGGTGTCCTCGACGCAGACCAGATGGACACCGGGTCCCAGCGCGGGCTTCAGGAGTCGGTATCCGACGAGCTTGGGCACCGCATTCGCCAGGCCGACGGCGAATCGCAACGGGCGCCCGGTCGGCCGCCCGCGCACGGCATCGCGGAACTCGCGGCCGAGCGTGAAGATCTCGTCGGCGTAGCGGCGGGCCAGCTGGCCGACGTCGGTCAGGACCAGCCGGCGCCCTTCGCGGTGAAAGAGCCGCTCGCCGAGCGCGTCTTCGAGCATCCTGATCTGCGCGCTCACCGTTGGCTGCGCGAGCCGAAGCTCCGTGGCCGCGCGCGTGATGCTGCCCTCCCGCGCGGCCACCCAGAAGTAGAAGAGGTGGTGGTAGTTCAACCATTCCATGGCGAGAACATACATCCAAAAACCCGATCGTCCACCGCCGTATTATCTATTTGGACTAGGGGTGCCGCGTCGCTAGCCTCCCCGCCGATGGACTGGTCGACGATCCTCGGCAACTTACTGAGCCCGGCGACCCTGTTTTTTTATCTCGGCTTCTTCGCCGTCCTTCTGCGCTCGGATCTGGAGATCCCGCATCCATTGCCCAAGCTGTTCTCCCTCTACCTCCTGCTGTCGATCGGCTACACCGGTGGTGCCAAGCTCGCTCACGCTGGCCTGACGGGGGCGGTGATCGTCTACATCGCGGCGGCGATGACGATGGCTCTCGTGGTGCCGCTCTACACCTTCTGGGTCTTGCGTCGCATCTTGAACGTCTACGACGCGGCCGCCATGGCCGCCACCTACGGGTCGATCAGCGTCGTGACCTTCGTCGTCGGCACCGATTTCCTCACCAAGCACGGCGAGCCGTTCGGGGGCTACATGGTGGCGCTCATGTCTTTGATGGAGTCGCCGGCGGTGATCGCGGGCATCATGCTGGTGCGCGTGTTCGCGGCTCCAGCGGTCGGTACAGAGGCCGTGGAGCGACCCGGCATCGCGGCGCTCATTCGGGACTCGCTGCTCAACGGCACGGTGTATCTGCTGCTCGGAAGCCTCGCGATCGGCTTCCTGACCGGCGACAATGCGGGGAAAGGGCTCGAGCCGTTCATGAGCGACCTCTTCAAGGGCGTCGTCATCTTTTTTCTGCTCGACACTGGGATGCTCGCCGCGCGACGGGCGCGCTTGTTGGTACAGGTGGGACCCGCGCTGGCGCTATTCGGGATAGCGGCGCCGCTCGCGAACGCCGCCGCGGGAATCTCGCTCTCGGCGCTGCTGGGCATGAACGTCGGCGACGCTCTGCTGTTCACGATCCTGTGCGCGAGCGCGTCGTACATCGTCGTGCCGGCCGCCATGCGCCAAGCGGTACCAGAAGCCAATCCGGGGCTCTTCGAGCTCCTGTCGTTGAGCGTGACGTTTCCGCTGAACGTCACAGTCGGGGTGCCCATGTACTATGCGGTCATCACGCATCTCTGGAGGGCGCCGTGAAGCCGATGAAGCGCGTCGAGGTAGTCGTCGGCGCGCTCGAGCTCGAAGCGCTGGTGCAGCGGCTCGAGCTCGTGGGCGTGGACGCATACACAGTGGTCCGTAACGTCGCGGGAAAAGGCGAGCGCGGGGTTCGCAGCGACGACGAGCTGAGCGACGTCTTCCGCAACGTTTACGTGGTGATCGCCTGCGCGCCGGACCGCGCGTCCGAGATCGTCGAGACCGTGCGGCCGTTCCTCCGCCGCTACGGCGGCATGTGCCTTTTGTCGGATGCGCTGTGGGTCCTGCACTGACGTCGGACGG
The DNA here is from genome assembly GCA_036781285.1 of Thermodesulfobacteriota bacterium. Classification (GTDB taxonomy): domain Bacteria; phylum Desulfobacterota; class Binatia; order UTPRO1; family UTPRO1; genus UTPRO1. The sequence goes on from DAIQBH010000362.1 coordinate 4,005, forward strand.
GAGAATGCGATGATGCGGAGCTCGAGAGACCAGGATCGACCGACATCGCGGCTTCCGAGAGCGAAGCCAGCGGTCGTGCTGCCGTTCGACC
>DAIQBH010000363.1:0-4033 GCA_036781285.1 Thermodesulfobacteriota bacterium
GAGCCGATCGCGGATGGCAACGACCCGCGCACCGATCGCGACGCGCTGCCAGCCTGCCCTCGCCCGTTTCGCGGCGACGTGCGAGCGGATCTCATGATACGAACCGCCGCCTCGCGCGGCGCGGCGGCCGGGTCGAGCCTAGTCAATCCCAGCCGATCACCACGTAGCCCCGCTCGCCGAGGCACGCGGCGACGAAGTTGCGGTACACGGGGTTGTCATCGGCGCGCAGGATGCCGAGCAGCAGGCCGCCGGCCGCGCCGGCCGCGGCACCGGCCGCCGCGCCGCGACCCGCACCGCCCCACACCGCGCCGCCGGCGGCCCCCGCCGCCGCCCCCACTCCGGCTCCGACCGCCGTGTCGCGCGCGACCTCGCGCGTCCGGCCCGTCCCGGAGACGTGCTGCTCCGCGAGGTGCCGGCACTCCGCGATGTCGCGCTCCGCGTGTCCGGCGCCGACCGACGCGTAGTGCGCGTTCGGATAGAGAACGGGCCGGCGCGGCGCACAGCCGGCGGCGACCAGGACACCGGCGACGAGCGCGCCGCCCACTACGAGTCGTATCGTCACATCGCCTCCTTCAGCGCAGCTCGACGTGCACGTGCTCGACGATCGTCGCGCCGCGCAGCGCCGACCGCGCGGCCGCCTCGCCGCTCACGACGGGATAGACGAAGCCGGCGAGCGCCGCGCCGACGATCGGCGCCACCCAGAACATCCAGAGCTCCGCGAGCGCCCATCCGCCGACCAGCAGCGCGGGTCCGGTGCTTCGCGCCGGGTTCACCGAGGTGTTGGTCACCGGAATGCTGATCAGGTGGATCAGCGTCAGTGCGAGCCCGATCGCGAGCGGCGCGAATCCCTCCGGCGCCCGCTCGTCCGTGGCGCCGAGGATGATGAAGAGGAACATGAACGTCATCACGACCTCGGTCACGAATCCGCTCGTCAGCGCATAGCCACCGGGCGAGTGCTCCCCGTATCCGTTCGCGGCGAAGCCGGCCGCGAGATCGAATCCGGCACGGCCGCTCGCGATCACGTAGAGCACGAGCGCCGCCGCGACCGCACCCGTTATTTGCGCGACGACGTACGGCAACGCGTCGCCGGTCTTGAAGCGGCGTGCGACGACGAGCCCGACCGTCACCGCCGGGTTCAGATGACACCCCGACACGTGGCCGATCGCATACGCCATGGTCAGAACGGTGAGGCCGAACGCGAGAGCGACGCCGAGGAACCCGATGCCGAGCTCGGGAAACGCCGCGGCGAGCACGGCGCTACCGCACCCGCCGAGCACCAGCCAAAACGTACCGACGAGCTCCGCCGCCATCCGATGCTTGAGCGACACCATAGGAAGGTCCTCCTTGTGAGGCTTTCGAGAGCGATTCGCGTGCCACGCGCCCGCGGCCGGCGCTCGTCGATCCGCCGGCACGCGCGGCGGCGCGTTTCGCAAGGCTGCGATCGGTCGTTCTCGGACTGACGCCCCCTCGCGTGCACGCCGAGCCAACCGCAGCGGGCGCAACGCACCTCCCGCCCGCGCGGGATCACGCCAAGAGGCTCCGGACGCGATCGAATCCCTTCTTGATCTCCTCGGCGGCGAGCTCGAGCGCGGAGCCGACCTCTCCCGCGGTCTCACCGACCACCGTGCCGACGGGCTTCATCTGAGCTGTCAGCGCGGCGAATTTCTTCTCCAGCCGCTCCCACTCGTCCCTCGCGTCCGCTTTGCCGAGATGGATCTGCAACGCGAGCTCGTCGCGCTGTGTCTTGAGTGCCGCGAAAGCGTCGTCGAGCCTCTTCCGTGTATCCGTCATGGATCGTCTCCCTCCTGCGAGAGCAACTCCACGGATCGTGCCAACGCGACCCATGCCGCGACCGCGAGATACAGCCGTCTGGTGGGGATCGGGTCGCCCGTCGTTCCCACGCACGCGAACACGGCGGCCATACTTTCTCGGACCTGCGGACGGGGCGCGTACCTACCGGGCCAGTCCGTCGAGCACGCGGCGCAGCGAGGCCAGCTCGGCGGGTTTGACGAGGTGATCGTCGAAGCCCGCCTCGCGTACCCGGCGCCGGTCGTCGTCCTGGCCCCAGCCGGTGAGCGCGACGAGTCTCGCGGCGGAGAGCGCCGGGTCGCGCCGCATCTCGCGGGCCGCGCCGTACCCGTCGAGCCGCGGCATGCCGATGTCGAGGAGCACGACGTGCGGGCGGAAGGCGCGCGCCTTCTCCACCGCCTCCATGCCGTCGTGCGCGACACTGACGTCGCTCCCGAGCGCCCGGAGCAGCAGTGCCAGGCTCTCGGCCGCGTCGTGGTTGTCGTCGGCGACGAGCACACGGTACTTCCCCGTGTCGGCGCGCGGCGAGGACGGCGCGCCGGCGAGGTCGCGCGGCGGGGCCTCGATCCGCGGCAGGACGACGACGAACTCGGCGCCGCGGCCCGGCCCCTCGCTGCGCGCCTCGACGGTGCCGCCGTGCATCTCGACGAGCTTCCGCACGAGGGAAAGGCCGATGCCGAGGCCCTTCGACGATTCGCCGCGCACGAAGAGCTCGAACAAACGGTCGGCCGCCTCGGCGGAGAAGCCCACGCCCGTGTCGCGGACCGAGATCCGCACCCCGCCGTCCGCTCCGCGGGAGGTGCGCAGCCAGATGCGGCCGCCGCGCGGGGTGTAGCGGGCCGCGTTGTTGATGAGGTTCGCGAAGCTCTGCGCGAGCCGGATCGCGTCCGCCATGACCCACACGGGCTCGGACGGCCCTTCGACGAACAACCGGTGCCCGGCTTCGCGGACGATCGGCTCGGCGGTCTCGACGGCGGTGGCGAGGACCTGCGCGAGCGGCACCGGCTCTTGGCGGAGCTCGAGCAGCCCGCTGCTGATGCGCGACGTCTCGAGCAGGTCGTCGACCAGCCGCGCGAGCTGCTGCACCTGCCGGTCCATCATGGCGCGCGCCTTCCCGCCCGGATCGGCGCCGTCGCGGAGGCGCAGCAGCTCGAGCGCGTTCCGGAGGGGCGCGAGCGGATTGCGGAGCTCGTGCGACAGCACCGCGATGAACTCGTCCTTCCGCCGGTCGGCTTCGCGGAGACGCTCTTCCGCCCGGCAGCGCTCGATGAAATCGGCGACCTGCCGCGAGTAGAGATCCAGGCGCCGGAGCTCCTGCTCGTCGGGCCGATGCGGGTCGCGCCAATGGGTCGAGATCACGCCCAACAGCTGGCCGTCCCTGCCGAGCAGCGGCGTGGACTGCACCGCGCGATACCCCGCCGTGCGCGCCACCGCGCGGAACGGAGCGAAGGACGGGTCCTCCTCCACGTCTTCGACGACCGTACGCGAGCGCCCGTGCAGCGCGCGCCCGCACGCCGACGGGTCGTCGACGGACACCTCCCGGAAGCACTCGAGGAACTCCGACTCGAAGCCGCGCTGCGCCGCGATCCGCAACACGCCGCCGTCGAGCATCTGGAGGTTTCCCTTGTCGGCGCCGAGCAGCTCGATCGTCGCGTTCAGGATCTCCTGGAACCCTTCCTGGAGCGTCGGCATCCGCCAGAGGCGCGAGCTCGCCTCGTTCAGGCGCGCGAGCGCGCGCGTCTCGCCCGCGAGCCGCGTCTGGCTCGCCCGCAGGGCCGCCTCGGCGCGCACGCGATCGGTGACGTCGTAGAAGACGTTGATCGCGCCGGTGACGCGCCCGCCGGCGTCGCGGATCGGATCGATGTTCACGACCACGCTGAAGTGGGTGCCGTCGGGGCGCTCGACGACCGCTTCCTGATCCCGGAAGCTCCGGCCCGTGCGCAGCGCGACGGCCATCGGCGTCTCGTCGCGCCGCATGAAGGTCCCGTCGACCGTCCAGAGCTTGTAGGAGCCACAGAACCGCTCTTCCGTGTCGCCGATCCCGGGAGCGCGTCCCCAGAGCTTCGCCGCGTGCTCGTTGTAGTAGGTGATCACGCCGCTCGGCGCCTCGCAGGCGTAGACCCCCGCCGGCATGAGCCCCAGCAGCTGGCGATAGCGCGCCTCGCTCGCGCGCAGCGCCTCGCCGGCCTCGCGGCGGACGTCCTGCGAGCGCAGCAGCGCCTCC
>DAIQBH010000364.1:0-3906 GCA_036781285.1 Thermodesulfobacteriota bacterium
GCGAAGAGCGGCCCCGTCATCGCGCGCCCCAAAAGCATCACGAGCGCCAGCGCGCCCACCGCCCCGAGGCCGGGCTGCGCCGCCTGCGGGCTCCAGCCGTTGGCCCACGGGTCCCACCACGCGGAGGTGTGGGCCGCGCTCGACGCGTTCCAGCCGAGCACGGTCGAGTGCCGCGCTTCCGCGGGTGTGTGCGACGTGGCGGAGAGCTGTAGCGGCGCCGCCGCGGACTGTCCGGCCGACGCGGTCGAGCCGGCGACCACCGTCTGCCGTCCCGACGCGGGCGACTGCGACATCGAGGATACCTGTGACGGGACGGGCGTCGACTGCCCCGCCGACACGCTCGAGATCGACGGCACGAGCTGTAGCGACAGCAACATGTGCACCCTCGACGACGTCTGCGTCGCCGGCGTCTGCACCGGCGACTCGATGCTCTGCGGCGACGGCGTCCTGCAGGACGGCTGCGGCGAGCAATGCGACGACGCCAACCTCGACGCGGACGACGGCTGCTCGCCGACGTGTCAGGTCGAGCCGGGTCTCGGCTGTACCGCTGGACCGCTCACCGGCTGCCGCCTGCCCTTCGTTCCCGGCAAGGCGTCGATCCAGTTCCTCAAGAAGGGCGGCGTGAAGGATCAGATCAAGTGGAAGTGGCTGAAGGGCGAGCGCACCACCACGGCGGAGTACGGCACCCCGCTCACCACCACCAACTACCAGCTCTGCATCTACGACCAGACGGGGCTCCGCTTCGAGGTCACGATGCCGGCGGGTGGCACCTGCGCCGGTAAGCCGTGCTGGAAGGCCAGCGGAGGCAAGGGCTTCCAGTACAAGGACAAGGACCTGACGCCCGACGGCGGCTATGCCCTGAAGCTCAAGGAAGGCGCGCTCGCGAAGGCACAGATCCAGTTCGCCGGGCGGGGCAGCGCGCTCGCGATGCCGGATCTCAGCACCCTGGTCCAGCCGCTCCGCGTGCAGATCCAGCAAACGGATGGGCTCTGTTGGGAGGCGGTCTACAGCGGTCCGCCGACCACGCAATCGCCCACCAAGTTCAGCGACAAGGCAGACCAATGATGAAGACAGGCGTCGTGACGCGCTTTCTCGGAGCCGGCGTGGTGTTGGCCGGCGGACTGTTCGCGCTCGCGTGTCAGGTTTCGTTCGTCGCGACGCCGACGACGCTCGTGTCGGAGCCGGCGGCGCAGAGTCCCCCGCCGCTCGACCACTTCCAGTGCTACCAGGCGAAGACGGCTTCGGGCACTCCGAAGTTCATCGCGATTCCCTATCTCGTCCTGGGTGACCGGTTCGGGGAATGGCTCTTCTCGGTCGCGAAGCCGACCGAGTTCTGCGCCCCGGCGAACGTCGAGGGCAGCGATCCGACCGCCCCGTCCCACGAGGAGCACCTCGAGAGCTACCAGATCAAGCGCGTGCCCGGGACGGGCAAGTTTCCGAAGACGCTGAATCAAACGGTGGCCGACCAGTTCGGCCAGATGACGATCGATCTCCTGAAGCCGGAGCGCCTGATGGTTCCGAGCGCGAAGAGCCTGACCGCCCTCCCCGCGCCGCTCGCCGCGCCGGTGACCGATCACTTCACCTGCTACAAGGTGCGCGTCTCGCCTGGCACGCCGAAGTTCGTGCCGCGGATCGCCTCGGTCGTGAACGACCAGTTCGGCCCGCTCTCGGTCAACATCATGAAGCCGAGGAAGCTCTGCATCCCGACCAACAAGGCGAACGAGGAGCCCGGCGCCGAGCTGCACGGCGAGCACCTGCTCTGTTACCAGGCGAAGCTCCAGTCGACCTTCACGCCCGTGCGCGCGTACGTCGCCAACCAATTCGGGACCGAGACGCTCGACGTCAAGAAGGCCGTCGACATCTGCATCGCGGCGCAGCTGAACCCGAGCGATCCGACCCCGACGCCGACGCTGACGATCGTGACCACCCCGACGCTGACCCCGACGTCCACGGCCGCGACCGCGACCGCGACGCGTACCGCGTCGCCCACGCCGACTTTCACGACGGGCCCCGTGGTCACGGCGACGCGTACGCCGACCCCCAGCCCGACTCGGACGCCCACGCCGACCATCACCGCGACGCCGATCTCGCGGGTGTGCAACATCGGCGGTGAGGCGAGCTTCATCCGGCTCCAGGTGAAGAATCAGCCCTTCATCGGCAGCGTGAACGTCTTGGGTGCCCTGAGCGGCAGCCAGACGCTCCAGTTCAGCGGTCAAGACGCGAACGGCGTGCGGCAGGTCACCGTGCCCGCGAGCTCGATCGCCTTCGATCCGATCGTGATCACCCCGCCGATCGGCGATCCGGTCCGGGTCTGCGTGTCGGGTGCCGGGATCGACGGCGTCGGCAAGATCGATTGCAACGGCGGCGACCCGAACCTCGACATCCAGGTACGCGTCGACCACAACACCTCGACCGCACCCGGCTCGAACGGCGGCCTGCCGCAGGATCCGGAGTGTGACGACACGCGCACCGACCCCGCGGGCAACGTCTCGACGGCCTGCCTCGAGTCGATGGTGTCGACGTGCAACCTCAACAATCCGCACCCGGGCGCGTGCAACAGCCCGACGGAGTACGTGCAGAGCGGCACCTTCAACAGCGGCGGCATGCGCATCACGGAAACGTTGCAGCTCCGCTTGGTGAGCGACGTCGGCGGTGACGGGCAGCAGTGCACCGGCGACGACACGTACAGTGAGCCGGCGAACCTCCAGGTCTTCCTCACGACCGGAACGGCACGCGCGACGGTGTACGACACCAACAACATCGCGAACAACTTGATGGATCACCTGAACGGCTTCGGCACTCTCGGCTGTAGCAACTGCGTGACCCAGGCGGTCGGCGCCCCGCGTTCGTGCACCAGCATCAACGGCTCTTCGGGCGTGCGTGATCTGAAGCTCGCTGCCGCCCTCGCCGTCGTCGACATCGATGCGAGCGTCGGCGATGCGGCCGTCACCATGGAAATCGAGTGTCAGTGAGGACGCTGGGACGCAGTTTGGAGGGCACTGTGAGACCTACCCCCTTGAAGAGTCGCCTCACTTCGTCGTTGGCGGCACTCGCGCTCCTCGTGCCGTCCCTGGCCTTCGGCCAGACCGCGAGCGACACTGGCAGGTGCATCAACGCGATCAACAAGAGCATGCGAAAGGTCACCTTGGCCGCGTCGAAGGAGACTCGAGGGTGCGTCGCCAAGAAGGCCGGCGGCCTCCTCGGTTCGCAGACCGTGCTCCAGTGCATCGCGTCCTCCGCGGGCGTCCAGAAAACGACGATCGGGGCCCTGATCACCGCCGACAACTCGTGTGACGGATTCCCGCCGGCGTTCGGTCCGCCGAGCATCGACCTCCACCCGGCGCGGGCGGTGCAGCTCACGCAAACGTTTCTTCAGGATCTCTTCGGGGCGGTGCCCGATACGGCACTCGCCGTCAACTCGAACGTGATGAGCTGCCAGACGGCGGTCCTGAAGACCTCCGCGAAGTGCCAGGACCTGCGCATCAACTCCTTCAACAAGTGCAAGAAGGAAGGTCTGAAGCGCGGCTTCGTGACCGACGCGGTCGATCTCCAGGCGGCCTGTCTCGGCACTGGCACCACGCAACCCGACCCGACGGGCGGCAAGATGGAAGCCACCTGCGTCGCCGTGCCGACCAAGAAGATCGAATCCGCGTGCGTGAGCCGCGGGGTTGCGCTCGACCAGGCGTTTCCTGGCTGCAACGAGACGACGGCCGCCGGCGTCGCGCGCTGTGCCGACGAGCGGATGCGGTGCCGCTTCTGCACGCTCCTGAACGACGTCGACGGGCTCAGCCGCGACTGCGACCTGTTCGACGACGCCAACGACGCGAACGAGAGCTGCGCCGAGCCGCCCGAGTGCGGCGACGCCGACGTCGAGGACAACGAAGGGTGCGACGACGGCAACAACCT
>DAIQBH010000365.1:0-3903 GCA_036781285.1 Thermodesulfobacteriota bacterium
ACGAAGATCGGGATGTCGAGGTCTCCGCACGACGCGCACCTGCGGTCGTATTTCCGGTCGCATTTCCTTGACCGGCCGTTCGGGCCGGTGGTACCCGAAACGGTCTCGTCGCGACCCGGACCCCCACTAGTGCAGGCGCGCAGGCTCACCGCCGTTCTCGCCTTGCTCGTCGCCCTGGACGTGGTCGCGGTGGTTTCTCCGGCGATGGCCCTCACCGTCACCGTTCGTCGCGACAGCACGAGTGGGTTGACCGGCGACGCGCACTCGTACGGCCTGAGCTCGATCGTCTACGGAACGGCCGTCGCGAATGGATCGGTCACCGTGACGCTCACGCACTCCGCGGGCACCACGGTCCGCACGATTGCCAGCAACGGCTCCGGCTCTTTCCTCGTATCGATGGACAGGATCATCGCGGATGGCGACACCGTCGTGGTCGAGGACGGGTCGGCGACCACGACCATCCAGGTACCGACGCTCACCTATGCCGGGAACGGCGTGACGAAGGTCGTCACGGGTGTCGGGCCGCCGAGCATCACCAGCACGACCGCCTTCGCACCCCACACGCTGCAAATTCGACTCGGCGGCAGTACCTATCAGGTGACGACGGACGGCAGCGGCAATTTCACACGCACGTTGAGCGGCAACAACTACATCGTGGGCCTGCTGGGAACGATGCAATACACGACCGCGACCGGCGACACCGTCTTCAAGCCGTTCTTCGTCGTCGACCCCTCGCCGTACGGACAGCACGGCGATTGGCGTCCCGACGTGATCCTCGGCCAGCCGGATTTCTCGATGGTCACCGCCAACGAGGTCACGGCCTCCAAGCTGTTCAATCCCAACGGCATCTACGTCGACCGCTCCGTGGTGCCGAATCGCGTCTACGTCTTCGACGGCGGCAACAATCGCGTCGTCGGACTCAGCGCGCTCGGCGTCGTCACCAGCGGCCCGAACGCCGGGCAGGCGTGTACCGCCAATTCCGACTGGGGCGGGACCTGCACGATCCAACCCACGCGTCCCGCCGACCTCGTGCTCGGACAGCCCTCCTTCGACACGTCGAAGTGCAACGGCGACAGCGCGTACCAGAGCTATCCCGACTCGCCGTACGCCAGCGCCGCGTCGCTCTGCCTGATGCGCGAAGAGCAGACGAGCATGACCGAAGGGGGCTCCTGCGCGACGATGGCGGGCGACGCGCAGGGGAACCTCTACGTGCCCGACTTTTTCAACAACCGAATCCTCCGGTACGACAGCCCCTTCACGACCGACGCCGTTGCCGACTACGTCTGGGGCCAGGCCGATTTCACGGGCATCCATTGCAATCACGGCAACAACGCGGGAACGGCAAGCGCGTCCAGCCTCTGTCTCGCGGCGGGACCCTTGATCGGTGACCACAAAGCCGGCGTCGCGGTCGACGGCGGCGGCAATCTCTGGGTGACGGACACCCAGAACAATCGCGTGCTCCGCTTTCCGAGCTCGGGCGGCGTACCGGCGACGACGGCCGATCTGGTGCTCGGGCAGCCGGGCTTCACCACCTCGAGTCAAGGCTCGGGCATGAACCAGATGCGCCGGCCGGCCTCGATACGCGTGGGCGCAACGGGCGTGGTCTACGTCGCCGACAGCCTGAACGACCGCATCCTCGTCTTTGCGCCGCCGCTCACCAACGGCATGGCGGCAACGCGGCTCCTCGGCAGCGGGTTGAACAACCCGCTCGGGATCGAAATCGACCCGGCCGGCGGCCTCTGGGTGAACGACAGCGACAATTTTCTCTACAAGCACTACACCAACGAAGTGCTCGACCGGTCGGTGGCGACGCCCGACAACCGCAACTGGGGCGGGCTCGGCGTCGATGCCGACAACAACGTGCTCGGTGCCGGGTGGGATCTGCAGGAGGGCTTGCGCCTCTCGCCGCCGACGTGGGCGGCTTCGACGCTGAGGAAGTTCCTGCAATCGGGACCCGAAGAGGCGACGTTCAACCAGACGACGGCGCGAGGGTTCAGGGGATTCCCCGGCGGCATCGAGGTGACGGCGGATCAACTGATGGTGTCGGACAACTCGCGGCTCGTTTTCTGGAACGACCGGCACTCGCTCTCGAACCACAAGCCGGCCGACGGCGTCATCGGCGTCCCGAACTTCACGCTCCAAGTGAAGTGGGGGCCCTTCTTCGGTCCGATCGCCGCGGACGCGAACGGCAACCTCTGGGTGATCCGCGGCAACATCGGCGCGAGCCAGACGTACATCGAGCGCTACGCCCTGCCCCTCACGAACGGCGCGAGCCCGATCGCGACGATCAGCTCGCCGATCGCGGTCCTCGGGGGCGGGTCGATCACGACCACCTACTCCATGCTGAACGGCGGAATCGCCGCGCAACCGTCGTGCGACTGCCTCTGGGTCGCCGACGAGGACAACCACCGCGTCTATCGCATCCGGGACGCCACCACCGCACCGGTCATCGACGTCATCCTCGGACAAACCAACACCACGACCGTCTCGTGCAACCGGGGCTTCGCCAACCCGTCGGCGTCGTCGCTCTGCAATCCGGGTGGATTGGCGTTCGACCCCGCCGGCAACCTGTGGCTGTCGGACCACAACTTCGAGTTCGACGGCAACAATCGGCTCCTCGAGTTCGATGCGAACACGCTGCCGGTCGCGCCTGCGTCGGTGGTGTTCGCGATCCCCGCGAGCCGCGTGTTGGGAAGGAACGGCAGCTTCACCACCAAGCCCTGCTTGACGCAGGGCCTGGATCCGATTTGCGGCCCCTTCGCGCCGGCGTTCGATTCGCAAGGGCACATGGTGCTCGGGATGAACGCGTATCTCTTCCGGCCGCGTTTCCCGATGATCTACCAGAACCCGCTGACCAACCCCTACCCGGTCGCGGCGCTCGGCGAGTTCGCCTCGATGCCGTCGTCGATACGCTTCGACCAGGACGACACCTTGTACGTGATGGACCACAACCGGAATCGCGTCCTCATCTACAAGTCATCCACGGCTCCGCCCGTCCCGACGGCGACCCTCTCGCCGACGCCGACGGTCTCGCCGACCACGACGTTCACGATCACGCCGCCCCCCACCACCACGCCGACCCGTACCCGAACGCCGACGCCGACGCGTACGCCGACCCCGACGCCCACCGCGACGCCGACAGCGACCCCGACGCGCACCCCGACGCCGACCCTCACCCAGACCCCGCTCCCCACCGCAACGGAGACGGCGACCCCCACACCGACGGCGACATCGACGCCGACCCCGACGAATACGCCGACGCCGACACGCACGCCGACAGCGACGCCGACTCCCACCGCCACGGTGACGGCCACGGCCACGGCAACCGCGACGCCAACGACGACGGTCACGCCGACAGCGACCCCGCAGCCGGCTGCCACCGCGACGCCGACGTTCGTCCCGCCGACGCCGACGCCGACAGCAACGCCCTTCGGCTGCGCTGCCGGGCCCGCCGACGGCTGCCGTCTGCCGTTCGTCGCCGGCAAAGCGTCGCTCCTGCTCCTCGACAAGCCCGGGGACGAGCGGGACAGCCTGCGGTGGAAATGGGTGCGCGGGTCGGCGACGTCGTACTTCGATCTCGGAACGCCGCTCAGCACGACGGACTACGCGCTCTGCCTCTACGACGCGAACGGCCTCGTGCTCGACGCAACCGCTCCGGCGGGTGGCGCGTGGCAAGGTGGGCTCCACGGCTTCAAGTACAAGAGCAAGAGCGGGTTCCCCGACGGCGTGACGCAGATCCAGATCAGAACCGGCGCCGACGGGAAGGCCAAGATCCTCGTCCAGGCCAAGGGCGTGAGCCTGGGGATGCCAGCCCTGGAGGCACTCGTGCAGCCGCTCCGCGTCCAGCTCCTGAGCGGCGACGGCAGCTGTTGGGAAGCCACCTACAGCGCGCCGCCGAGGAAA
>DAIQBH010000366.1:0-3811 GCA_036781285.1 Thermodesulfobacteriota bacterium
GAGCGCGTGGCTCGCGCGCGCGTTGCTCGTGACCTACGGCATCGTGCTCGCGCCGGCGTTCGTGTCGCCGGTCGACGTCGCCAACGTCGCGTACGCCGTCGTGCTGCCGGTCGCGGGCGCGCTCCTCGCGGCGGCGGGCGCGCAGGTGCTCGCGGGTGAGGCGCCCACGAAGGTGGCGCGGGGGTGGCTCGCGGCGGCACTGGCCGCGGTCGTCGCCGGCGGCGCCGTGCTCTTCGACGTCGTGAACCCGCGCGTCCTCCCGGCGTCGTCGTTCGGGACGATGTTCGAGGTGACCGAGGCGGCGGCGCTCGATCGCGTCGTCGTCCTCGGCTATGGGCCGGGTTTCGTGCGGCCGACGAAGACGCTCTATACGGGACCGATCACCGCCTTCGCCGGACGGCGACCCGTCGGCTACCTCGAGTACGACGCCGGCCCGCTGCCCGCGGCCGAGCTCGCGGCGGAGCGCAAGGACCTGATCTTCTGGAGCCACGGGTACGATCGCGACGTGCCGATCGCTGCCGCGATCTGCGCCACGTGGCCCGCTGCGACCCTCTTCGAGATCCGCGACCGCGCCGGCCTCGGTCGCGTGCACGCGGCGCGGGTCGCGGACGTACCATGGGAGCCCCGGGCCGAGGCGGGACGCTGGCAGGCGCGCGGGTGTCGCGGGGGCGCGTGAAGTCCGGCGCGACGGCCGGCAACGCCCGGGACGACGGACCCGCGGGCGAGCCGCGCGGCGACGTCGTGACGGTCGGGCGCAGGTTCGTGGGCACGTTCGTGCCCATGCTCGCGGGCACCTTCGTGCTCATGCTCACGATCACGTTCGCGATCTATGGCCGCGCGCTCGACGCGCCGTTCGTCTTCGACGACCGGCCCGCGATCATCGAGAACCCTTCGCTCCGCCGGCTCTGGCCGCCGATCGGCGACGCGAACCTCCGCGGGCCGCTGAATCCACCGCCCTTCGCGCCGACCGCGCGCCGGCCGCTGCCCAATCTCTCGCTCGCCATCGACCATCGGCTCTACGGGCTCGATCCGGCCGGTTACCGGGCCACCAACTTCGGACTGCACGCGCTCGTCGCGACGATCGTCGCATTGCTCGTGCGCGACACGCTCCGGCTGCCGTATTTCGCGGGTGCGTGGACGGGCGTCGCCGCGCCGCTCGGGATCGCGGCCGCCCTCGTTTGGCTCGCGCACCCGCTGGTGAGCGAGACGGTCGTCTACGTGACGCAGCGGACGGAGCTGCTCGCGGCGCTTTTCTACGTGCTGACGCTCTGGGCCGCGGTCCGGCACTGGACGGCCGCCACGCCCGTCGTGGCCGCGCGTTGGGCCGGCGTCGCGATGCTGTCGTGCATCGCCGGCATGGCGTCGAAGGAGGTCGCGGCGTCGCTGCCGCTGGTCGTCTGGCTGTACGAGCGGACGTTCCTCGTCGACTCCTGGCGCGCGACGGCGCGCTCCCGGCGGCTCTACGCGGGCCTCGCGGCGAGCTGGCTGGTGCTGCTCGCGTTGAACGTCCAGGGTGCGAGCGGGCTGAGCGACGCGCGCCACTACGTGTCGCCGGTCGTGTGGTGGGCGACGCAGACGAAGGTGACGTTGCTCTACCTGAAGCTCGCCATCTGGCCGTGGCCGCTCGCGATCCACTACGAGCCCGCGTACCTCCAGACGGCGGCCGCGGCGGCGCCGTGGGTCGTCGCGTTCGCGCTGCTCGTGGTCGCCGCCGTCGCGGCGGTCCGGCGCCGGCCGGCCGCGCGCTTCGTGGTCGTCGCGGCGGCGCTCGTGCTCGCGCCGACCTTCGTCGTGCCGCTCGCGAAGATGATGGCGGCCGAGCGCCGCATGTATCTGCCCCTCGTCGGCCTCGTGGTCCTCGCGGTCGCCGGCGGCGCGCGCCGGCTCGCCGCGCGCCCGACGGTCGCGGCCGCGCTCGCGGTCACGCTCGTCGTCGTTCTCGGCGCGGTCACGGTCAGGCGCCTCACGGCGTACGAGACGGCGGTGACGCTCTGGACCGACACGATTCGCACCCAACCGGGCGACGCGATGGCCTATTACAACCTCGGCGTCGCGCTGCTCGAGTCGGGACGGCCGCCGGCCGAGGCAATGGCGCGCTTCGAGGAGGCGCTCCGCCTCGACCCGGGTCATGCCGGCGCGCTCGACAACATCGGCCTCGTGCTCCTCCGCCAACGCCGATTCGACGAGGCCCGCGCGCGGTTCGAGCGCGCGCTCGCCGCCGATCCGGAGAACGCCGTCGCGCTCAACAACCTCGGCGCGCTCGAGCTCGACCTCCGCCGGCCCGCGGCCGCGATCCCGCTCCTCGAGCGGGCGCTCGCCGCCGAGCCCGACCTCCCGAAGGCGATCGTGCATCGCAACCTCGGGAAGGCGCTCGTCGCCGTCGGGCGCGCGGAGCCGGGGCTCGGGCACCTCGACCGCGCGGTGCGCCTCGATCCGGGGGACCCCGAGGCGCAGAACGGCCGCGGCGACGCGCTGCTCGCGCTCGGCCGGCCGGCCGCGGCGGTGCCGTCCTTCGAGGCCGCGCTCCGCCTGGCACCCGCCGACGCGGGCATCGAGAGCAACCTCGCGACGGCGCTCCTCCAGAGCGGCCGGGTCGAGGATGCGGCCGGCCACTTGCGCCGCGTGCTCGCGCGCGAGCCCGAGAACCTCGGCGCGCGCAACAACCTCGGCACGGCGCTCCGCACGCTCGGCCGGACGGCCGACGCGATCGTGGAGTTCACGGTGGTGGTCGAGCGCGACCCGTCGCACGCGACGGCGCACTACAACCTCGGGAGCGCGCTCCTGGACAGCGGCCGGCCGCGCGAGGCGATCGCGCACTTCGAAGCGGCGCTCCGCCTCGATCTGAACGACCCCCAAGTGCGCTTCAAGTGCGCCATCGCATACGTGCACGCCGATCGGCGTGCGGACGGCGTCGCGATGGCCGACGCCGCCCTCGCGCTCGCGCGGCAGCGCGGACAGACGGCGCTCGCCGCCGAGATCGAGACCTGGCTCGCGGCTTACCGCGTGTCCGGGTCCTGACGCCGCCGGGTCTTCCCCTCGGGATCGCCGGGGATCGGCAACACGAGATCCGGCTCGGGAAACGCGGGCCCCGTTTCGCGCTCGAGATAGCCGAGGCTCTCGAGCTTGCTCCGGATGTTGTGGGGAAGCGGCGAGGTGCGATGCTCGGAGGGCCGGTGCTCCAGGCCTTCGGCGTACGCGTGCTGGAAGGCCGCGAGCGCCTCACGCGCGGCGGTGCCGGTGAAGTCGGTCGAGTACTCCGCTCGCGGCTCCGACGGGCGGCGTCCGAGGTCGATCCAACGCAGCTCTTCCTGCGCGTACTGCGCGGCGGCCTCGCGCTGGAGGATCGCGGTCGCGTCCGGCGCGAGCCCGGCCTGGAATTGCGGCCAACTCCGGCGCCGCTGGACCTTGATCGTTCCGTGCCGGAAGCCGTCCTGTACGACCACCTGGCGGAGCGTGACGGGCGCGCCGCCGTCGATCTGCACCTCCCCGCCGAACATCATGACGGTGCGGAAGAGGGGCGCGTGCTCGATCGGACGCCCGGACCGCAGCGCGCCGAAGAAGCTGCGCCCGCCCGGCGTCGCGGCGGCGGGGAGACCGAGCACGTCGAGCACGGTCGGGAGGACGTCGGGAAGCGAGACGGCGCCCGACACGACCGTGCCGCTCGGCAGCACGTCGGGAAGCCGGAGCACCAGCGGGATCCGCACGACCTCTTCGTAGAGGGTCCGGCGGTGCCCGAGCCCGTCGTGCTCGAAGAACTCCTCGCCGTGATCCGACATGACGACGACCAGCGTGTGCTTCGCCATGCCGGTCC
>DAIQBH010000367.1:0-3670 GCA_036781285.1 Thermodesulfobacteriota bacterium
GCCTTGTCGGGGCTCCTCGATCTGACTACTCTGGTCACATGAAGACCGCTGCCGTGGCCGAGCTGAAGGCCTCACTCAGTCGTTACCTCCGGCGAGTCAAAGCCGGCGAAGAGATCCTGGTAACCGAGCGCGCCGTGCCAATCGCACGGCTCGTGCCCGTCGACCCCTCCGCGCACGCCTCGGACGAGCTCCGCGATCTCCAGCGCCAGGGGCTGGTCCGTCTCGGCACCGGCACACTCCCAAAGGATTTTTGGACCACGCGCCGAGGGAAGGATGTGAAGGCGTCCGTACGGAAGGCCGTCCTTGAAGAACGCGGAGAAGGTTGGTGAAGTTCTGGGACACCTCGGCCGTCGTTCCGCTGTGTCTCCACGAGCCGGCGACCACGACGGTGCGTCCCCTCGCAGCCGCCGACGCGGACTTCGTCGTGTGGTGGAGCACACGCACCGAGTGCCTGTCGGCATTGGCGCGGCGACGGCGCGAAGGGCAGATTCGTCCTTCGACCGACGAGGGCGCGCGGCGCGTCCTGCACGCGCTCGCCGGCGTCTGGACCGAAGTGCTGCCGAGCGAAACCATCCGCCAGCGAAGCGAGCGCCTTCTGAACGTACATGCCTTGCGAGCGGCAGATGCGTTCCAGCTCGCGGCCGCCCTCTTGTGGTCCCGCGGGCGTACTGCGGACCGTGAATTCGTCTGCCTCGACGATCGATTGCGTGACGCTGCCGCGCGTGAGGGTTTTCGGGTCCTGCCTGCTGCATGAGCCCACGGGCACCGGCCGGTGGCCGGCGTCCCTGATCCCACTCGACCTCGGATGGCGTCCCCTCGCTTCGATGTCGAGAGGTTGCCGTCAGATCATTGAAGCGATCGTGCTGTACCACGACGGCCGGTCGCCTCCCGCGGGGCCTCGGACGCCCTCACCGCCGACGTTCAACCAGATCACGTCGCCCTGACGAATCACCACCGCTCGTCGGTCCAGTCGACGGCGAGCGCTCCCAGGTCCTGTGCCTCAGGGCGCTGAGCGTTCGCTACGACGTCGTCCGCGAAGAGCGCGTCGAGTCGGCGGGGATCTCGAGGTACTCCTGAGGGTATTACCAATCCGAGTACCATCGAGCCCGGAACGCTTCATGCGCGGTCGTCGTTTATGAGCTTGGACCCGCGAACCGTCACCGCGATACTGGACAGAACACCGGCCGGAGTTGGCGCGCGGCGCGTGCGAGCAACTCGGTCGCGCGCGGCACCTGCGCGCTGAGGATACGCGCTGCGGCACAATCCTCAGTGCGCAGTGCGCACTCGGCGTACTGCGCGATCGACGTGCCGACGGTCGCTACGCCGAGCACACGGCATTGCGGGTCTAGGGCGGCCAAGTTCGCACCGTCGGCCGCTCGCACGTCGTCCAGCGTGATCCCATCGCTACAGGGTTTGACGATCTTCGTAATGAGCTTCGCTCGGCTGCCCGAGAGCTTTCCGATGTCCTTGGTGCATGTGCCCGCGGCCTTGGTGAAGCAAGCGGCATCGTTCGGCGCGAGCTGCTGGCAGGCGAACAACCCGTCGAGGCACTTGCCCAAGGCTTTCAGGGTCGCGGAACGATGCTTCGCTCCGGCCTTGGCGAGCGCATTGGTGCACGCCACGACGGCCTTGCCGTTCACACGACTGCCATTGCCGTCATTCCCAGCGAGGCAGGAAAAGAGGGCCGGGGACAATCCGGCTGCCTGGAGAAGCTCACGCGCTCGCGGCATCGCGCCGGCAACCGCTTCGTCTCCACGGCAGGCATGCACGTCGACCAGGCACGCCGCGATCGCAATCGGGTCCGTGAGCTCTTCACAGCCGATCGGCGGCGACGGAAAGCCCACACCCGGGCACCCGACGAAGTCCTGAGCGGAAAGCGTCTTGCACGCGGTCGAGAGCGTCTTGGCGAGCTTCACCTCGTCGTCGGCGATCTTGGCGAAGCTCTTCTCGCAACCCGACCGAGCCTTGGCCATGCACGCCGCACGCGGCGGCCCCTCGAGCTTGGTCTGGAGACAGGCGAAAAGCTTGCCGACGCAGGCGGTCAACCGCCCCGTCCGCTGCTTCACGAAGGACGCTCCTCCCTTATTGAGGGCCTTCTGACACTTGACCGCCGCCTTGGCTCTTGCCGGCGAGAGTAGCGTCGGTTGATCGGGGTCGTAGCCGCACTGCAGTGCGTCGCACCGATCGCCGAGCCCGTCCCCGTCGCTGTCGGTCTGACCCGGGTTGGCGATCTCGGGGCAGTTGTCCACCGAGTCTGGAACCCCATCGGCATCGAGGTCGGACGACGGAGCACCCACCGCAATCAACGTCTCTTCGCATGTCGTCGCGTCCGAACACTCTTGGTCGGTTCGACACACGGAGGGATGGCGCAGGACGCAGCGACGGCAGTCAGCGTTCGACGCACACGCCAGACCTGGATGGATCACGCAGGAACCCTCGCCGAGATCGCACGTGTCGTCCTGACAGAACGCCTCACCCAAGCAGTCTTCACCAGTACAAGAAGTCCCCATGCATCGGCCGGCCGAGATCACGAGGGCGTCCTCCTCGTCCTCACCGTCCAGCGGATCACCATCGCCGACCTCGGGATCCACCGCACCGACCGTCGTGATGACGCGGTTGCAAAAGTCGAAGACTTGCACGACGAGGTCGTTGCCGTCCCCGTCGCGATTGAGATCGGCCCCGCCTTGGTCCGGCTCGAAGGTCAGGAATCGGACCGTTCGGCCGACGACCCGATAGGGCCGGCGCGGATCGCAGGTCTCGAGGCGGCAGGGCGTGAGAGCCTGCTGCGTATTGAACGTCGTCCCGCTTACCGTGTCGTGCACGTGCAGCACTGCGTCGGCAGCGTCACCGTCGCCGTTCAAGCTACCGCTTCCCTGCTTCGCTTCGACGACCCGGAACGCGACGAGCTGGACCGCCGAGGTGCCGCACGCGTTGGGCGTGAGGTCCCCGAGCACGAATTCTTCCGCCGCTCGGCCGACGTTTGTTCGTTGATTCGCCCCGTCGACGATCTGGAGTACGCGGTCGGCCTGATCTCCGTCGTCGTTCAGTACCTGCCCCTGTGCTGCCTCGGGCGTGAGGAACGCGACGACGGATCCCGACGCGGCAATCGTGTCCGCCGCCTGCCCTACGTTGCCCCAGTTGTTCCCTCCGCAAACGTCGCCGGGAAGACCGCCCGCCGGATGGACGTGCACGACCAGGTCGGATCGATCCCCATCGCCATTGAGGATCGTTCCTCCCTGAGCTCCCTGGTCCGCCTCGGACACCAAGATCGCGCGGCGATCGGATGAGAGTGCCACGGCCCGGGCCGCACACTCGAGATTGCTGACACCCGCGCCCGGTGACCACAGGTGCGCGACCAGATCCTGCTCGTCGCCGTCTCCGTTCGCATCCGGACCTCCGAGCCCGGCGCCGCTGCACCCTGGGTTGGCCGTGGCACCGGCGCTTTCGGGGCGGAGGAACAGCGCCTGGTTACCGGATACGGCCACCGTCGTGGCCGGACATGTCGAGACGAGCGTCCCGGGTGACCCCGCCGTCGCGAGCACGTGCAACACCACGTCGTCGACGTCGCCGTCGCCGGTGAGATCCTGGCCTGAAACAGTCAGATCCGTGCCGCGCGCGTAGACTGCGGACCCGGGGCCCCCGCCACCGGGTGTGAGATTCGAAGCGGAGC
>DAIQBH010000368.1:0-3643 GCA_036781285.1 Thermodesulfobacteriota bacterium
CGCGATCAACGACGCGGAGGCCTACTGGTATGCCGTCGTCGACACCGTGTTCGCGCCGGCGGAACGCGAGGACCAGTCTCCGTTCCTCGTCGACTTCTACCGCGACTGGCACGCGCCGATCCCCGCGATCCTCGGCGCGACCGATCCCGCCCGCGTGATCCGCACCGAGCTGTTCGATCGCTTGCCGAGCGACACCTGGGGCCGCGGCACCGTCACGCTCCTCGGCGACGCCGCGCATCCCATGACCCCGAACCTCGGCCAGGGCGGGTGTCAGGCGATCGAAGACGCGTGGGTACTGGCTCGCGAGCTCGCGCGCGAGCCGGCGGCGGCGGGACTTCGCCGCTACGAGGCGGCGCGCCAGCCGCGCACGAAGCGCTTCGTCGAGGAGTCGTGGCGCTTCGGCCAGGTGGCCCAGTCGCAGAAGGCGGCCTTCATGGCCGTCCGCAACTTCGCGATGCGCGTCCTCCCCGAGTCGCTGATGCAGCGCTCGCTCGCGTGGGCGTTCGACTTCGACCTCGACAAGTGAGGGCGGTGCTCCGGGCTCAGCGGAGCGCGAACGACGACGAGGCCGACGCGCCGGGCGGGAACCCGCCGGTCGGGATGGCGCCGATCAGGTAGTTCGTGCGCTGGAGCGGCTCGTCGTCGCCGAGCCGCGCGAGAAACCGCCCCCGGCCGCCCGTCTTCACGGGCACGTCGGCGCTGGTCGCGAGGCCGTCCATCGCGACCGCCGAGACGAGGAGATCCAGGTCGCCGATGGTCGACGTGCCGCCGACCCAGAGGCGGCCTTCGCCCGGCGTCTCGCTGGCACTCGCGCGGAGGTCGATCGCGAAGTCGAAGAGGATCGCGTCGCCTTGCAGGTCGGTGAACGCGAACCAGAGCTGGGGTGGCGGGCTCAACGCGGCGAAGAACGTCGCATCACCGTTCCTGCCGACGAGCGCGCTCGTCTTCGCGAGCCGCTTCGCGATCGCGCGATACGACTTGTCCAGACGCTTCGCGATCGACGTCCTCGCCTGGTCCGGCACGGCCCCGGGGAGGTTCGCGAGCGCGAGCGGGATCGTCGCGAGTGGTGGGCCGCCTCCCGCGAGCGTCGTGAGCGCGGTCTTGCCGTCGGCGGCGATGCCGACCGCGACGTCGAAGAGCGCCTCCTGCACGGTCGTCTGGTACGCCGCGAGGTCGTCGACCAGCTGCTGGGCACCGAGCGTCGTGAATTGCCCCAGCCGCACGCCGACCTCGAACGCGTCGACACGCGCGACCAGCACGTTCCGGGCAGCATCGACCTCGGCCGCGAACGACGCGACCCGCGTCTTCACGGCGTCCTTCACGCGCTTCACCGCCGTCTTCTCGGGGCTCGCCCCGGAGCCCGGCGCGGGAACGGCCAGCAGAAGAACGACGGCCAGCCACGCGATCGACTGTGCACGCACCCGCATCGTCAGGCTCCCTTTTTCGGTGTCGCGACCCCGAGGATGCGACATGAAACGATCACCAGCCTTCGCGGGATCCGGATGTCCCCGCGCGCGGCAACTTCCAGACGATGCTCGATAGGCGTGGCCGCCATGGACCTCAGATAGCCGAGCGAAGGCAGGCGCGGAAGCAATCGAACGCGAGCCCACCACGCGTCGCCGCCGCCCATGAAGAGCGCACTACGCGCCTGACGCCTTTTTTCGTTGACAACGCCCCCGCGGATGCCGAAGGCTGCGCCCGAGGAGAGCCCCCCATGCTCCGTGCCGTCGCGATCGTCCTACCGCTCATCCTTCTCATCACCGCTCCCGCATTCGCGGAGCCCGTCGACCATCCGATTACAGGGGCCAAGCTCGTCCTCAAGCAATCCTCCTCCGGGAAGCAGAAGCTCGTCTTCCAGTCGAAGGACCCGAGCTTCGCCTTCCCGCCCCCTTCGGACCTCGCCAACGACCCGCGGGTCCAGGGCGCGACCATCGAGGTGGTCACCGCCGGCGTCCCGCCGGACGCGTTCGCGGTGCCACCAAACGCGATGCAACCCGGGTGGACCTTCAAGTCCGGCTCGATCGACCAATACAAATACAAGCGCGACAAGGCCTTCGCGGCGGCGACGGAGATCAAGGGGATCGTGATCAAGGACGGTCGCGGCCTCACCATCCAGGGCGACGCGACCGGCATCCCGCTCGACGGGGCGCGCGGCACCGTCGGCATCCGCATCACGATCGGCGATCATCGGAGCTGCGCCCGCTTCACCGGCACGGCGGTGACCAAGGACGTCGCCGGCGCGTTCCAGGGGAAGAACGCGACCAGCGACGGCTTCGTCGATTGCGCCCTCACGTCGCTCACCGGGGCGTCCCCCGTCTGCGGCGACGGGGAGGTCAATCAGCCGAGCGAGAACTGCGACGTCACGTGCTCGACGGTGATCGGCGAGTACACCTGCCGGCCACCGGGAACGTCCAACGAATGTCAGTGTTGCGCCGACTTCGGCCCGCTCGCCCTGCCGTGCTGCAATCCTTCGTCGATCGCCGTCCCCATGGGCATCGGATTCCGGCAGTGCTACTCCACGGGCTGTACACCCCCCGACTCCTGTCGCGCCGGCGACGAGTGCCGGCCGGACGAGAGCTGCTGCTCGACGAACGGCGGCAACCTCTGCCGCACGGACGTGATCGGGTTCCCGTCGGACTACGCGCTCGTGTCGTGCTGCGCCGGCCTCGAGTGCGGGCGCTTCGTCTTCGAGGGCGGGGTCGCGGGCGCCGAATGCTGCGCCGCCGGCGGCACGAGCTGTACGGACGACGGCGAGTGCTGCACCGGCCACTGCCAACTCGACGGCACCTGCGAGCCGTGCCGGGCGGGCGCCGTGGGATGCGCCAATTCGAGCGAGTGCTGCAGCCAATCCTGCACGGCGGGCACCTGCGACGCGTGCGCACCCCCCGGCACGATCTGCACCTCGGATGCCGCCTGCTGCAGCGGCACGTGCGCGAACATGACGTGCACCTAGCGCGTCGACGTTCTCCGGCGGGCGGCCCACCACCGCGCGCTTGCCGTCTTTGACGACGATCGGGCGTTCGATCGAGATCGGGTGCGCGACCGCGGAAAAGTCGTAGCGCTGGAGCCCGGAGCCGGTCGGCCGGTGGTGATCCGGCCAGCGAAGCGTACTTCTGGCGTACCCACGCCGGCGCGAAGGTCGACCTGCTCCTGCGCCTGCGCGGAGAGCTCGTGCCGATCGAGATCAAGCTCGGGCGCGTTCATCCGGATACGCGCGGGATGCAGCAGTGCATGGCGGATCTCGGGCTGCGACGCGGCTTTGTGGTCGGGCTTGCGCAAGAGCCGATCGCGCTGACGCGCGATATCCGCCTCGTCGATCTAGCGGGGCTCGCAAAGGCTCTACGCATTGCGCCGCGCACGCGCTGAAACGCGTTCACGGCTCAGCAGGACCCGCCTCGCATCTTCTCGTCGCGCGCGAAAGGCCGCTGCAGTCGCGCCCGACCCCGGCGGCGGAGCGGCAGCTACGGCTAGCTGATTGCCGAGCGCACCCGGCTGGTCGTGCTCCTCGCTGGGTCTCCTCGGCGGGCGCCTTCCGCTTGGGGGCTACGCCTTCCGAGTCAGAATGCCCGTCGCACCGCCCGTGCGGACACGCTGTCAGAGCTTCGCTCGGCGAGGAGAACCTGGCCATCCGCGAAGCTCACGC
>DAIQBH010000369.1:0-3573 GCA_036781285.1 Thermodesulfobacteriota bacterium
GGGCGCGGAGCCACGAAGATCCGTAGCGCTCGGCGACTCAGCGGGGGCCGCAGGTTGCGGGCGGGCCGCAAAGCCGGCCGAGGAAGCTCGTGCCGTTGCTGCCGTCCGAAGCCCCGTAGGGTGGGCAGGCCAGACACACGCTCCCAGTCTTGCCGACGAGCACGACGTCGACGGTATCCTGCGAGACGCCCGGCACCAGGTCGTAGTCGAGAAAGAACGGCCCCTTCCCGCTGAGCTTGAGGTCGAGCCGGTCGTTCGCCCAGCGCGCCGACTTGACGGTGCCGGCCGCGAGCTTCGGGTCGGCGTAGCGATAGCCGTGCGGGTTGTCCGCCGTTCCGACCGCGGACCAGTACTCACACGGAAGATCCGCGCGATGGACCTGTCCCGAGCTTCCACTGGAGACGACGAGCGACGTCTTGACCGTGCCGGACGGATCTCCGTTGCAGCGCGGATCGTCGGGGCTTCCCGGTGTCGGCGACACGAGAGCGGCATCCTTGCCGCGGATCACGACCTGGCGCTTGGCCTCGGCATCATCCGGACGATCCTTGATCTTGATCTGCGTGCTCGCCGCGAGCGTCGTCACGCCGAGCCCGGGAGGCGGCGAGACGCTCAACGGATCGGCGGGATCGGTGCCAGCGTCGAGCTCGTCGCGATCGAATGCGCCGTCCTCGTCGCGATCGAGGGCGATCCGCACGCCCGAGCCCGGCGGGACGCACGTGTAGGTCAGGTCGTCGCCACCCGCCGCGAACGCCCGCAGCTGCTCGTCGGTGAGCACCGGGTCGGTGACGCGGTCGCTCCGGAAGACCACGGCCGACGTCGGTCCGCACGCCCCTTGCAGTGTGCCGAGCCAGCCGCGCGTCTCGCCTCCGCTGCGGCCTTTGACCACGAGATCGCATTCGGTGGCGTCGGGTTGTCCGAGGAGCGGAAAACAGGCCTGGGCGCGATCCAGCAGCAACGCGATGCGAGCGCCGACCGCGGGACCGTTGGTCGCGGTCAATGTCGTCTGCTGGCCGACGATCGGGGCGTACGTCGTCGGAAACGCGAGCACGAACTGCTCGACATGCTCGCGCTCGGTCGTGCTCAGCGAGAAGAACGACGCGCCGAGGAAGCGGAAGACCGTGTCGACGCTGCCGTCGTGCATCATCCCGAAGCCGCGGATCTGCGGGCCAAGATCGCCGTTGTTGCCGCCCGCGAGGAACGGAACCTCCGGCATGCCGAACATACCGACCTTCGAATAGATGTTCCGGAGCTGCGGCGCTTTGAACTGCTGGGGCTCCTCGACGAAGCTCCGGGTGCCGTTCGACCCGAAGAACCCGGCGTTCGGCGCGAGCACGTGGCACTGGTTGCACTTGAGCGCGCCCGAGTCGGTCCCGGGTCTCTGGAACACCCCGGTGCCCTCGAGCGCCGCGCCGACCAGGGCGTTGTCGAGCGGACGAATCGGATTCGGCGGCAACGCGACGTCGAGCATGAACGAGGTGAACTCGAACATCCGCGCATCGGGGATGAGGCCGTCGTGGCCGAGCAGCCCCTCGAAGGCGACGATGAAATTGTCGAAGGAGAGCGCCTCGTCGTCGGGATCGCTGCCGAAGTGGCCGACGGACCGATCGCCGCGCCAGTGCATCGCGCCGTGCGTCGCGAGGCCGCGGAGCGTTTGCGTCGTCATCGGGCCCTTCATCGGATGGAAGTCCTTGAATCCGACGTCGACGACCACGCTGGAAGGCATCAGCGCGTTGATGGTCTGTACCTCGTCGGGATTGCCGAGATCC
This sequence comes from Thermodesulfobacteriota bacterium, assembly GCA_036781285.1. Lineage (GTDB taxonomy): Bacteria > Desulfobacterota > Binatia > UTPRO1 > UTPRO1 > UTPRO1. The sequence continues at coordinate 1,767 of DAIQBH010000369.1, forward strand.
CACGCCAGACTGTCGACGTCCCCGAAGACGTGACAGCTCGCGCACGACGCCTCACCGTTGCTCGAGGTTTCGTAGGCGTCGTACAGGACGGGCCGCCCCGTCACGACGTTCGGCGGCTCGGGATTGTAGAGTGGCAGATGCGCCACCTCGGTCCGGCTCTGGGTATCGACCACCGAAATCGCGTTGTCGAACCGCGTGGCGACGTAGAGCCGATGAGCGGCCTCGTCGAGGACCACACCCGTCGGCCCACCCCCGCTCAGCACGACGTGATCGGCCGCGGACGGGACGAAGCCGTCGGTCTCGAGCGCCGCGGTGTCGAGCACGCCGATCTTGCCGGAGCCGAACGCGGCGACGTAGAGCGTCTGCCCGTCACTCGTCACCGCCATGTCGAGCGGGGTCGCGAGGCTGGCGTCCTTCACGCCCGCCGGGCTCGGGACCTGCGTGTAGTCGATGTGCTTGTTCAGGTGGCGCGGCGTCACGATCCCGAGGCCGTCGATGATGCTGATGCGCGCCTCGTGCAGGTGCCCGATGACACTGGCGGGCTCGCCGAGGGGCTTCCACCCGTTGGTGGTGACGTAGGTGCCCGGACCCTCGAAGCGCACTTCGTTCACCGCCTCGGTGTTGCTGACGTAGACCTTCCCGCTCACCGGATTGGCGACCATGTTGAAGTTGATGGTGCCGACGCCCGCGAACGCGCCGGTCGTTTGCAGCGTGGTGTTGGAGATCGCGAAGACGTCGTAGTCCGGCAGGCTGAAGCGCACGTAGTCGTTCCAGGAGCGGCCGAGCTCGTCCTCCCATTGGCCCGACCCGGGATCGTATCTGACGATCAGTCCGGTCTCGGGCTGCGGGGTGCCATCGAAGTTGGTGTTCGGCGGCGGCAGGCCGCCCGGCATGATCGCGCCGAAAACGTTGCACGGCCCCGCGCCGGCGCCGCCGTCGCACACGGCGCTCTCGGCCACCGTGGTGGTGCGGTTCCCCGAGTGGAAGACCGCGGCGTAGACCGTGTTGCCGTCCGGGGAGACGGCCAAGGCGCGCGGCGTGTCGCCGAACAGTTCGATGATCTCGAGCGGCGTACCGGTGAGATTGGTGCCGAGGCTCGCCGGATCGAAGACCCAGACCAGCGCCCGGCCGATGCCGGGCGTTGTGAGCAGCGGAGCGACCGGAGAGTTCTGCCCGCGCCGCGCGGTCGTGACGTAGATGCGCCGTCCCGCCGTGCCGTTGGCAACGACGATGTCACGCGGCTCGTCCCCGACCAGGAGCGTGCGCGTGACCTGTCGCGGACTCGAGGCGACGTCGACGATGCTGATGCTGTCGGAGAGGTGATTGACGACCCAGACTTCGTCGTTCGAGGGCGCGGCGACCGCGACCGGCTCGAGCCCGACCGGCACGGAGTCGGTGTGCACCAGCGTGCCGGCCTGAACGTCGAAGACCTCGAGACGATTGTCGGGCGTGTTGACGGCAAAGAGCCGGGTGCCGTCGGGAGATAGGGCGAGCGGCCGAACCTGACCGCTCTCGAACGCCACGAACGACGGTGACGCGGCAACGGTGATCGAAGGCACGGCGAGCAGGAGGCCGACCACGCAAGCAAGAGCGGCTCGGGAACGGCATGTCGGGTTTCGCAGCATGTCGTAGGACGCTTCGGGGTGGACAGCGGCCGTGACGCTACCTCAGCAAGTACTCCCCACGGAAGTGCGAGCGTCGAGGAGTCGAGTGCCGCACCATTCCAAATTGTCGAGCGGAGGGGTGGGATTTGATCCCGCCGCTCGCCGCCAGGCGAGCACAGACGAACGACGCGAGCGAAGCTCGC
>DAIQBH010000370.1:0-2902 GCA_036781285.1 Thermodesulfobacteriota bacterium
AGATCGAGGTCGAGGACTTCCCCGCGTTCATCGTGGTCGACGACAAGGGCAACGATTTCTTCGGGCGGCTCTGAGAGCGGACGAGACGGTGCCCGGGGACCGACGCAGTTGTCGTCCGACAAAGACGGGGCGAATCCCGACGGTCACGCGTGTGGCGGGCCGGTCGTAGCCTGTCACGTCGACTTTCCTCGACGAGCAGGTACCGCGCGAACTCCAGACGGCGCCCGCGGGTCGGCGCGTGAACGCGCCGGTTCGTCTTCTCCTTGATCGCTCTCGGGGAAATCTATGCTGCGCGCAGAAATTATCTTCGTCGAGCAGCGGCGCAGCGGTGCTAACGTCCCGGCCATGACCGACACGCTTTCTCGACCCCTCCACGATGACGGCGGTGCCCGCAGCTTCTTCGAAGGCTACGCCAGAGATTTCGACCACATCTACGACGACGACGGGAAAACGCGGCTGCGCCGGTTCGTCGACACGCATTTGCGCAAGGAGATGAAGCTTCGCTTCAGCCGCGCCTTCGAGGTGTTGGCGCCGATGCGCGGCCATTCCCTCCTCGACGCGGGCTGCGGTGGCGGCCGCTATGCGATTCCGGCGGCCGCGGCCGGGGCGTCGGAGGTGCTCGGCCTCGATTTCAGCGAGCCGATGCTGGAGTTGGCTCGCCAGAAGGCTGCCGCGGCGAACGTGACCGGCGTGTGCCGGTTCGTCGCGGGTGATCTGCTCACCTACCCCCTCCCGGAGAAGGGCTTCGACTACTCCCTCGCGATCGGATTCTTCGACTATCAGAAGGACCCCGCCGCGGCGATGCGCGCGCTCGCGCGAGCGACCCGGAAGCGCATATTCGTCTCGATCCCGAAGCGCTGGCACGTGCTCACGCCGCAGCGCTGGGCGCGGTACACCGCCTTCCGCTGCTACATCCGCTTCTACTCCCAGCCGGAGGTCGAGCGGCTCGCGGAATCGGTACGGCCGCGCCGCTACCAGATTTTCGATCACCACCGCGAGCTCAATTTACTCGTCGAGTTGGAGTGACCCTGCGGACACATCCCGCACGAGAGACGTGACGCGTCCCACCAACCCGCATCAGAGAGCTCTCGCCGTCAACCTCGACCAGCGCCGCTACGGCACGTTCGCCGAGATCGGCGCCGGCCAGCAGGTCGTACGCTGGCTCTTCCGGGCCGGTGGCGCCGCCGGGACGATCGCGAAGAGCATCTCCGCCTACGACATGACGGTGAGCGACGCGATTTACGGGAAGGGCGAGCGCTACGTCAGCCGCGCCCGGTTGCAGCGATGCTCGAATACGAGCATGCGCTCAACCTGGAGCGCTTGCGCGAGCCGCGCGGCAACTCGACCGCGTTCTTCGCCTTCGCCGACACCGTGAAGACGGCAGGATTCAATTCCTCAGACGGCTGCCACGGATGGCTCGGTATCCGGTTCCAGTCGCATCCGCGCGACGCCGAGAGCCAGGTGGTCATCCACGTCAACATGCTCGGCTGGACTGATCGGCGCTCACGGATCCGGCAGCGCGACGTCGAGCACCTCGGCGAGCTGTCTCGTACGCTCTGCGAGCGCGGCCGTCGTCCCCGCCGTGAGCGTCACGTGCCCCACCTTCCGCCGCGGTCCAGCCGCTTTGCCGTAGAAGTGCGGGTGGGCGCCAGGGATCGTGAACAAGCGTGCCGGGTCGGGAGCCTCGCCGATCAAATTCGCCATGAGGCTGGGGCCGCGCGCGCCGGTCTCGCCGAGCCGCCAGCCGAGGCCGGCCCGAAGGTGGTTCTCGAACTGGCTGGTCTCGGCGCCCTCGATGGTCCAGTGTCCCGAATTGTGGACGCGCGGGGCCAGCTCATTCACCTGGAGGCCGCCCTCGGTCACGAAGTACTCGATCGTCATCACGCCTACGTAGCCGAGATAGTCCATGATCCGGTGTGCGTGCTCCTCGGCCGTCGATTGCCACGCCGCCGCCTCGACGACGCGGAGCGGGCGGGACCAACGCAGGATGCCGTCCACGTGGTGGTTCTCGACCAGAGGATAGGCAGCGAACGTCCCGTCACGGCCGCGCACGGCGATCAACGACACTTCACGCACGAAAGGGACGAGGGGCTCGGCCAGCAGGAGCCGTCCGCCGAGATCGGCGAACGCGCCAGCAAGCCCGTTCGGCGCGACGACGCGTCGCTGGCCACGGCCATCGTAGCCCGCGTAGCGCGTCTTCAGCATGAGCGGAAGTCCGAGCTCGGCTGCTGCAACACGCAGCTCTGCGGGCGCATCCACCCTGCGGAACGGCGGCACCGGGACCCCGAGGCGCGCGCAAAGACGCTTCTCGCGGACACGGTCCTGCATGAGGCGAAGGGCATGCGGTGTCGGGAACACCGGGCGATGCTCCGCCAGGTGGAAGAGCGCTGCGACCGGAACGTTCTCGAGCTCGTACGTCACGAGATCGATGTGGTCGGCGAGCGTGTGGTGCAGATTCTCGTCCTCGTAGTCGCCGACGAGCTGTTCGGCGAGGAGCCGCGCCGGCGTTTCCGGCGACGGATCCGCGAAGAGGAACCGCAGGCCGAGAGGCTGACCCGCGAGCGCGAGCATGCGACCGAGCTGGCCGCCGCCGAGCACGCCGACCCTCACGGCTCGAGCATCGCCGAGGCCATCACTTCCGCGGCCCGCGCCTCGCGGTAGCGGCGCACCGCCTCGCGGATCTTCGGGTACCGCGATCCGAGGATGGCGCCCGCCAGTAGCGCGGCGTTGGTCGCACCCGCGCGCCCGATCGCGAGGGTGCCGACCGGAACGCCGGCCGGCATCTGCACGATCGAGAGCAACGAATCGAAGCCGCGGAGATGGTGCGACTCCACAGGCACACCGAGAACCGGCAGTATCGTCTTGCTGGCCGCCATGCCTGGGAGGTGGGCGGCGCCGCCCG
>DAIQBH010000370.1:2912-3523 GCA_036781285.1 Thermodesulfobacteriota bacterium
AATAGCTCGAGGCCACGCCCCTCCGCGGCCGCGGCGTACTCGAAGAGCGCGTCCGGCGTCCGGTGCGCCGAAAGGACGCGCGCTTCGTAGGGAACCCCGAGCATGCCGAGGACCGCGGCGGCCGCGCGCATCGTTTCCCAATCCGAGTGGGATCCCATGATGACGCCGACCAATGGACATTGCGCGCCGGTCGCTTCAGCCGCAGTCGCGAGAGGCTCGTGCGGATGATCATCGCGACTCACGCGACCACCCGGATCGTCCCCGTCCTACCGTCGTATACGGCCGCCGCGACCGTCAGCGTTCCGTACCCGGCGAGGTCGGCAATCACGCTGGAGCCCTCGAGCACCGCGCGCCGCTGGACCCGGACGTTGTCCTCGACGGCGCGATCGAGATCGCAGCACGCGCGGTCGTGCGCAGAAGCGAGACACCGCGACAGTCCTTCGACGGCCTCCCCCGCGAGCGCGGCCGCGACGGCACGGCAGCCCGTATGGCCGAGCACGAGGATGACGCGGACCCCGAGCAGCCCAGCCGCGAACTCGAGGCTCGCCAGCCCGCCGTCCGTCGCGACGTTGCCCGCGACTTGCGAAACGAAGATGTTTCCGACCGCCTGA
>DAIQBH010000371.1:0-300 GCA_036781285.1 Thermodesulfobacteriota bacterium
GCGCTCGCCGCGAGCTCAGACTTCGGGACGAGGCAATCGGTGACGCGATCGCATTTGCGCTTCGTCCCCGTGCACGTGCCGTCCTGCGCGCCGTCGCCGGGCGTCGCATCGCCTTCGCAGTCGCGTTGCTTCGGAACGCAGCACGTGACGGTGCTCGCCGACTTGCCGCACGCCGAGCGCGATGCGAGGCGGCGGATCTTGCCGGCGCATTGCCGCGGCACGGGACCGCAGGAGCGCTTGCCGGAGTCGTCGGTGGAGCAGGCGCTCTTCAACGCCCTGCAGGGCGAGGCGCAGGCGCAG
>DAIQBH010000371.1:310-3418 GCA_036781285.1 Thermodesulfobacteriota bacterium
ACTCGAGCAGTTTCTTGGTCACGCAGCGCACGTACTCGCCGTGGTTGCCGGGCGTGTCGCACGGGCAGGCCGCATCGATGTCGGCCTTGACCGCCACCTGGGCGGCTGCACAGTCCGGGCCGGCCGGGCGGGCGGCGGCGTCCGTGGTCGGAAGGGCGAGGGCGGCGAGGGTCGCAGCGAGGGCGAGAATCTTGGTGAAATGCTCGAGCATGGAAGGGGCCTCCAAAAGCGCGGATTGGCCGCCACTATCGTACGGCGCACCAAACCGGGCAAGCGGCCATTGCGGGAGCGGGAAACCTCCGCTCCGGCGTCACCGAGACAACCAAGTGCCGCAATCGTGACGGATGTCTGACTCCGACCCCTGAAGATTGCAAGGATTTCCGGTCATGCCGGGTGGCATATCAGTTGCTCCCGAACCAGGCAGAGCCTTGTCGCTACTTCTGCAAACCGGAGGAAACGTGAACATGGAAGCCGAGAACATTCGCACGCTGCGTCACAATCTGGGCCTGACCCAGGAGGAGTTCGCCCATCGCCTCGGGATCACCGTCGCGACGGTGAACCGTTGGGAGAACGGCCACAACAGCCCGACGCGTCTCGCGCGCAAGGCCCTCTACGACCTCGCGTCCGAGAAGGGTCCGGGCCCGCAGTTGAACGCTCCGTCCGAAGGCTGAGACGGGGCGCTCATGCTCCGGGGACCGAGTCGAACCGACGGCCGGCCCCTCATGATCCTGCTGGTCGAGGACAACCTCGACCACGTCGTGATCACGCGTCAGGCCGTGACGTCCATCCTGCCGTGCGAGGTCGAGGTCGTGAACGATGGTGGGAAGGCGGTGGAACGGCTGACGCGGTCGGCGGCGGAGCGGCGCGATCCCGATCTGATCCTGTTGGATCTCCACTTGCCAGTGATGAACGGCATCGACGTGCTGCGGTGGATCCGGAATCAACCAGAATATCGGGGCACGCCGGTGATCGTGCTCACCGCCGCGGGCGACGACGAAGCACTGATCTTGGACTGCTACGCGGCCGGCGCCAATAGCTTCTTGCCGAAGCCGGCGACCGACAAGCGCTTCGCGGAAGCGCTTCGGGTGCTTGCGGGCAGCCCGGATCTCGAAACCGAAAGCCCGTCCGCTTGACGACTAACGACTAGCGGCGTCCGCCACCGCGGCCGCCGGACGGACGAAAGTTCGCGAAGGCCTCGCTGCCGGGGCGGATCGCTTTGGTGTCGAAGAAGGTTTCGGGCTTCTTCGGGAACCGCAGCCGCTCGTGCGTCCGCTTCACGCGCTCCCGCAAAATCGAGGCGTCGCGCGCGCTCTCACCGGCGCGGCGGAGCTCCTCGACCGACAGCTCCATCGTCGCGTGCTGCTGTCCGCGCGTGAACGCGACCGAGAGCAGCGGATCCTGCGGCGTCGGCCCGTCGTTCACCTGGAGTTGCAGCCGCTTGTCGATGGTGCGGACGATCTTCCGCAGGAGATTCTGAGCGTCGGTCTCGAGATCCTGATGGCGCATCGGGGATTCCTTCCTGATGAACGATTGTGCCGCGGGGCTGACGTGAAAAACGTGCGAGTGTAGGGAGACGATCCCGGAGTGTCAAGGCAACCGGGCCTCAGCGGCGGATGCGGAACGCCATCGTCGCCGGGGACGTGGACTTCGGCTCGACGATGATCGGGGCGTCCCGCCGTCCGAGCTTCGGATGCACTCCGGCGATGGTGTAGGTCCCCGCCGGGATGCCATCGAGCCGGAAGCTGCCGTCCTCGGCCGTGATCGTGAAGTAGGGATTGTCGACGACGCCGAGGTCGAGCCGCATCCAGGGGTGCACGTCGCAGCGGATGGGGATCAGGACCTCCTGTCGGTCGATCACCATGCGCCGCTCGCTGTTCTGGCGCGGCAGGCCGAAGTTCCAGCGTGCCGACAGGGTCGGCTCGCCGTGGACGTTGTGCAAGGTGTCGTCGCTGCTCCGGAAGACGATCGGCTGCCCGGTGCGGACGCCGGCGATCCGGGGCTCGTACCAGCAGCCGCGTTGATCGAGGACGACCGGCGTTTCGGGGACATCGAAGACGTGATCCTCGAGGCCGCCCGAGATGTAGATGAAGACGCCGGCGAGCCCGTAGTCGTCCTCCGTGCCCCGGATCTCCGCGACGACGAGGCCGTCGGGATGGGCTGCCGCGCAGGTCGGATCGCTGGTCATCGCGATCCGCTCCGGCTTCGGGAGGGTCCCGATGTACTTGACGATACCCGCGATCGACCCCGTGGTGGCGGGATCGATCGGCGTCGGCGTGCGGGCGGGCCGCGGCGGCGCGACCGGCGTTTGCTCGCACGCGGTGGCGAGGACGACGATCAGCGCCGCGAGGCAGCGTCGTGTACGCGGACTAGAAACCCGGAACCTTCGAGGCGCGATCGTAGATGTGGTACACGAGCGCCCACCCGACGAGCACGATCACGCCGAGCGAGATCGGGCTCGACGCCCACGTCGCGTGCTGCGCGATCATCATGAAGATGAGCGGCACCGACATGTAGGTGTTGTGCTTCGAGCGCAGGCCGGCGAGCGCCACGACGTCGGGGTTGGGCGCGGTGCCGTTCTTGGTCGCGGTGATGATCTCGCGCTGCGAGGGCCAGATGCGGAACCAGACGTTGTAGGCCATCAGGGTGCCGAAGAGGGCGCCGAGGTGGATCGAGTACCCGCGGAAACCGAAACCGCCGACGTACTGGAACACGAAGAGCAGGACGGTCGCGAGTACCACGCCCGCGCCGAACGCGGTCTGCGGGTCCTTGAGCGGGCCCTTGGCGAGCGGGTCGTAGACGAACGGCGCGACGAGCACGAGCACCAGCATGAGGCCCGCGCCGAGGCCGAGGCCCGCGTCGGGGTCCTGGAGCGCGAGCTTCGAGTGGTAGAAGAGGTACAGCAGCAGGAAGAGGCCGGTCACCCAGGTGAACGCGGCACCCCAGCGGAACCAGTAGAGCGCGCGCGGCATGAGCTCGGGGACGACCGCCTTCTTGGTCGGGCCGTCGAGCTTGGGCATCACGTTCGCGTTCACCCAGTTGAAGAAGTAGAGCAACCCGATCCACAGCACGCCCGCGACCACGTGGATCCAGCGGAAGAGCGACTCGATG
>DAIQBH010000372.1:0-3389 GCA_036781285.1 Thermodesulfobacteriota bacterium
CGACGTTGAGATACACCTCGAGGATGCGGCGCTTACCCCAGAGCTGCTCCATGAGGACCGCGAACCACACTTCGATCGCCTTCCTGAGCCACGTTCGGCTCGGCCAGAGGAAGGTGCTGCGCGCGCATTGCATCGTGATCGTGCTGGCGCCGCGGATGCGGCCGCCGCGCTGACGGGCGTTGTACTCGCGGGCGCGTTGCAGCTCTTTCAGATCGACGCCCCAGTGCTGGAAGAAGCGCGCGTCCTCGGCCGCGATCACCGATCGCACGAGGACCGGGCTCACGTCTTTCAGATCGACCCAGCGCCGGTCGATGCCGACGAGCTCGCCGGCGATCAGACCCTGCACCCCGCGGATCAGCATCAGCGGCGTGAGTGGCGGATCGACCCAGTGGTAGAGGGCGACGATCGCGAGCGACGCGGCGACGCACGCCCCGACCACGCGTAGGCTCCACCGCACCACCAATCGCGCCACGCGCACGCACGCACTCTGGCCGACGCGGACGGAGCCGTCCACCGTTGTCGCGCATTCTTGCCGACCGCGGCGCGGCGCGGATAGAACGAGCCGCGATTCCGCCGTGACGCCGCTCGAAGATCTCCTGCGCACGCTCACCCCGCCGCTCGAGTACCTGGCGACGGCGCCGCCGCGGCTCGTGCGCTCGGCACTCCCGTTCCGCGCGCTCCGCGAGAAGCTCGACCGCAGCGTCGCGGGCACGGCCGATGCAGCGACGCGCGCGCGTCTCGAAGAGGTGCGGGGTCTACTGGATGGCCTCGACGGCGGACCGCTGCCGTCCCTCGAGCAGGCGGACGCGAGCGCGACGGCCGCGTTGCAGCGACTGCTTCGCCTCGTGGAGGATCTGAAAGCCGCCCCGTCGCCGCCGCCCGCCGCGCCGCGGCCCTACCGCGCGTCGTCCGACGCGGTTTCGGCGCAGATCGAGGGTCTCCAGACGCCGGTGCAGTTCGTGAAGGGCGTCGGGCCGAAGCGGGCCGAGCAGCTCGCGACCCTCGGGCTCACGACCGTCGACGACCTGCTCTTCCACCTGCCGTTCCGCTACGAGGACCGCCGCGAGGTCCGCACGATCTCGATGCTGCGCCCCGGCGAGCACGCGACCATCGAAGCCGAGATCGGCTCGGTCGGGGAACGCTTCGCGGGCCGCCGCCGCATCTTCGAGGCGACGGCCGTCGACGCGAGCGGCTCGCTGACGCTCCTCTGGTACCACCAGCTCACCTACTTCCGGAGCCGCTTCCGCCAGGGACAGCGCGTGCTGCTGCACGGCAAGGTCGAGGCGCCGAAGGCGTGGACGCGCGGCGCCGGGCTTCGCATCGTGCATCCCGAGGTCGAGATGCTCGAGGGGCAGGACGACGCCGACACGGGGCGGATCGTCCCGATCTACACCAAGCCCGCCGGCATCCCCATCGGTGCCATGCGCCGGCTCGTGCATGCCGCGGTCGATCAGCACGCGGGGCGGACGCCGAGCGCGCTGCCGCCGGCCGTCGCCGAGCGGCGCGGCATCATGGATCTCGCGGCGGCGCTGCGCATCGTGCACCAGCCGCCGCCCGACGCCGACGTCGAGGAGCTCAACGCGAACACGTCCGCGGCCCATCGCGCGATCGTCTACGACGAGCTCTTCTACCTCCAGCTCGGCTTGGCCCTCCGCAAGCACAACGTCGTCGCCGAGCCCGGCATCGCGTTCCGGGTTCCGGCGGCGCGCGCGACGGCGCTCGCGCATTCGCTGCCGTTCGCGTTCACCGGCGCGCAGCGCCGGGTCATCGCCGAGATCGAGCGCGACATGGCGGCGCCGCATCCGATGCACCGGCTCGTGCAGGGCGACGTCGGCAGCGGGAAGACGGTCGTCGCGCTGCATGCGGCGGCGATCGCGATCGACGCCGGCTATCAGGCGGCGCTCATGGCGCCGACCGAGCTCCTCGCCGAGCAGCACTGCGCGACGCTCCGGCGCTTCGGCGGCGCCATCGGCCTCAAAGTCGCGCTACTGACCGGCGGCGTGCAGGGAAAGCTCCGCGGCCGCACCGAGCGCGCGATCGCGCGCGGCGACATCGATCTCGTGGTCGGCACGCACGCGCTCATCCAGGAGGGCGTGGTCTTCAAGAAGCTCGGCCTCGGCATCATCGACGAGCAGCATCGCTTCGGCGTCCTGCAACGGCAGACGTTGAAGCGCCACGGGACCAATCCCGACATCCTCCTGATGACGGCGACGCCGATCCCGCGCACGCTGGCGCTCACGCTCTACGGCGACCTCGAGGTGTCGGCGATCGACGAGCTGCCGCCCGGCCGCCGGCCGATCGTGACCCGCGTGTTCAATCAGCGGCAACGCGAGCGGGTGCTCGAGCTCCTCGCGCACGAGCTCGATCAAGGGCGGCAGGCGTATCTCGTCTATCCGCTGGTGAGCGAGTCCGAGAAGAGCGATCTCCTCGACGCGACCCGCATGGCGCGCGAGCTCCAGGCGGGGCCGCTCGCGCGGTACCGCGTCGGGCTCATGCACGGGCAGATGCGCGGCGACGAGAAGGACGCGGTCATGCGGCGTTTTCGCGACGGCGACTACCAGGTGCTCGTCTGTACGACCGTCGTCGAGGTCGGGATCGACGTGCCGAACGCGACCGTCATGGTGATCGAGCACGCCGAGCATTTCGGGCTCGCCCAGCTGCACCAGCTGCGGGGCCGGGTCGGACGCGGCGAGCATCGCTCGCTCTGCTTCCTCCTCGCGTCGTACGCGCAGGGCGATCAGGCGCGCGAGCGGCTGCGCGTCATGGAAGAGACGAACGACGGGTTCCGGATCGCCGAGAAGGATCTGGAGCTCCGCGGCCCCGGCGAGTTCCTCGGCACCCGCCAATCGGGCTTGCCCGATTTCCGCGCCGCGAACCTGGTGCGCGACGGCGCGCTTCTGCGTGACGCGCAAGAGGACGCGGCCGCCTGGCTCGCGTCGGACCCCGCCTTGGCGTCCCCGGCGTCCCTGCCGCTCCGCACCGTGCTCGAGGCGCGTTGGGCGGGCCGACTGGAGCTCGCCCGGATCGGATGAGGTGAGGGGACTCCTTCGGGCGGCGCTGCTCGCCGTACTGGCGTGCCCGTCGTGTGCGCCGGCTCCACCTCCGACGCGCGTGTTCGTGCTCGGGCTCGACGGTGCGACGTGGACGGTGGCGCAGCCGATGCTCGACGCCGGCGAGCTGCCGCACCTCGCGCGGCTGATCGCGCGCGGCGTCCGCGCGACGCCGATCGCCGACGCGCCGCTCTTCGCCCCGGTCGTGTGGACGACGCTCGCGACCGGCGTGCCCGCGGAGCAGCACGGCATCTCCAATTGGGCGCTCGCGGGCTCGGGCTATCGCAAGGTGCCGGCGCTCTGGTCGCGCGTCGAAGCCGCGGGGAGGGCGAGCGTCCT
>DAIQBH010000373.1:0-3365 GCA_036781285.1 Thermodesulfobacteriota bacterium
AGACAGACCTCGTCGATCGCCCGGAGCGTGAGCACGTCGGAGCCGAAGCGACTACTCGTCGAGAGCACACGTTTCGCGAAGCGCGGCTGCGTGAATCCGGGCAGCCGCGTGAGCTTCGCCTGGTAACACACGAGCTGCGCCGGGTGGTCTCCGGCATCGGGATCGGACCCTGATACGTCGGCCGGGGTGCAGAGACGCGTGGGCTTCACGAGCGTCAGCGTCCGCTCCGCGAAGTCGTCGCCGACGGCGACCGGCACGCTCGCGAACACCGGCAGCAGCGGCGCACCGCGCCCCGCGCGCGCGACTTTCGCTTTGTAGCAGGTGAAATCGCGCACGTCGGTCGGCGGCAGCGCCGGCGCGCCGTTGGGGCCGTCGAATCCAGATGCCGGGCGCAACAGGTGTTGCACCGAGCCGACCGCGAGGGTCAGCGTGCCGAGTGTATTGGTCACTTCGACCAGGCCCGGCGTGATCTTCGGCTGCGGCGGTTTCGTTCGGGTCCGCTTCACCTTGAACGCTTCGAGGCGGATCGCCTGCTCGACGCGGGGGCGCCCGTCGACCTCGGCGGGATTGCAGAGCGCACGCGGCTTCGTGACGTCGAGCTTTCCACCCGCGTCGAATCGGTCGGCGACATCCGTTCCCGGTCGCGGCACGAACGCCGGCAGGAACTTCGCGCGGACGGGTGCCCCTTGGTAGCAGAGGTACGCGTCACCGAGCGACGCCGGCTGCCCGAGGACCGCGAGCACGCCCGCGACCCCGCCGAGCACCGCGAGAACCGAGACGGCGCGCTTCATTCGATCCCGGTTTCGCCTATCGCCGGCTCGGCGACGTCACGCGTGCGCGCGCCCGCCAGTGCTCGCCGGCCACCTTCGAGGAAGGCGTTTCGGATCTTGTACGCGGTCGTGTGGCTCACCTGGTAGTACGAGCACACCTCGGCGAACGAGCGCTCGCGCTTGAGGAGATCGAGTGCGAGCGCAACACGCTCCTCGGGCGTCAATTTCTCTCGCTTCCTCATGAGGGGACGATCCTTTACGTCAGCGCTCGACGTCGAGACGGCGGACGTCGGCGACTTCGGCGGGGCGGGGGGCGATCTCTTCGACCGCGACGGGCGCGGCGGGACGGACGCGGCGGTTCCGGATGCTGAAGCGGGCGATGTGGTAGAGCGCCGCGACGCCGTCACGCCAGGTGATCTTCTTTCCCTGATCGTAGTCGCGGCCGCTGTACGAGATCGGTTGCTCGTAGATGCGGCAGCGAAGACGCGCCACCTTGGCGGTGATTTCCGGCTCGAAGCCGAACCGGTCGCATTCGACCTGAATCTGCTGGAGCACCTCGCGACGGAAGAGCTTGTAGCCCGTCTCCATGTCGGTGAGGTTCACGTTCGTGCACATGTTCGAAAGCAGCGTCAGGAGCCGGTTGCCGACGTAGTGCCAGAAGTTCAGGACCCGGTGCGGGCCGCCGAGAAACCGGGAGCCGAACACGACGTCCGCCTCGCCGCGCTCGATCGGGACGAGCAGCGCCGGGATGTCGCGCGGGTTGTACTCGAGATCGGCGTCCTGGATCACGACGACGTCGCCGCGCGCATGCTGGAAGCCGGTCCGCACCGCGGCGCCCTTGCCGCGATTCGTGGCGTGGAAGAACACCCGGATCTCACCACCCGCGAGCGTGCGCAGGATGTCACGGGTACCGTCGAGGGAGCCGTCGTCGACGACGATGATTTCTTTGGCGTGAGGGAGCGCTTGCACGCGCTTCAGGATCTCACGAATGCTCGTGGATTCGTTGTAGACCTGCATGACGATCGAAAGCTTCATCGCAACGTTCCTCGTCGAATTTCTTCAGGTGTCGCGGGCCGGACCGCGACTACACGGGCCCAGATCTCCAGGCCTTGCCCTGCGGCGGGATTGTTGAAGTCGCCCAACACGTCCTCGTCCTCGATGGCGACGAGCTTGAACTTCATCGGCTCGCCTCGCGGCGGACGTACCGTGTAGCGCTTGCCGACCTCGAGCACGAGCTCGGGCGGAAGCTGGGCGCGCGGCATGCGGCGCACGAGCTCGGGTCGATGCTCGCCATAGCTCTCCTTCGCCGAGAGACTGAGCCGACGCTCCTCGCCGGGAAGAAGACCGTCGACCGCGCGCTCGAGCTCGGGGAAGATCTGCTCGTTGCCATGGAGATACGTGACGGGGCCGCAATGGTCGGTCGAGTCGACCAGACCACCGTCCGTGAGGTGTGCCCGGTACTCGATGGTGACGACCGTGTCGGTCGCGACTCGCAAGCCCTGGTCGCTCATCTGCGCACCTCCCCTGCGGCGCCGAGCGCCGGCCCCGCCGCGAGCGCGGCGGCGATCACGTCGGGCTCGCCTCCCGAGCCGCCCTTGGTGACGAGTCGCGTGCCCGCGGCGGGTCCGTGAAGTATGCTCCCGTGAGCGACGAGCGGTGCGATCCTGCCGTGAACCTCGATCGCGCCGGCGGCGAGACGAACCAGGACCGCGCAACTGGTTTCGCCCCCGATCAGCACGAGACTCGGAATCGACGCCGCGGCCGCGATCCCGGCGACGGTGTCGGCGACCACGCGCTCGGTCGCGCGCAGCGCGGCTTCGTCCGGCACCTCGGTGACCGGTGGCGCCGAGAGCACGACGGTGGTTCCCGCGACGAGCGCGCGTGTCGCCGCCACGACGGCGTCCGTCCGCGCGCCGGCGTCCGCACCGGGGGCAGGCAAGGCCACTGCGACCGCGTTCCCGGATGCGAGCACGGCCGCGACCTGCGCGCGCGCCCGACTGTGCAGGCTGCCGCTCACGACGAGCGCCGGCGTCGGCAACGACGCGCCGTCGGCAATCGCCGCATCGCGAGCGCCATCGCCCGACGCAGCGAGCGCCGCCGCGAGCGCGATCGACCCCGCGAGGCAGACCGGCCGCGGAAGCGCCAGGACCGCGTCCACGGCTGCCCGCACGTCGTCGTCGGTCTCGGCATCCATCACGAAGACGTCGATGCCCTCGGCGCGGCGCCGCGCGACCTCGGCGGAGAGCCTGCCGGTACGCACGACGTTCCGAGAGACGACCGCCGCTCGCCGCCGGCTCTCGCGCGCCAGCACCTCGGGAATCGACGAAATCGCGCCCGGCCCCTCCGGGTCGCGAGCGAACTCCGTTTCGGCGAGCGGCCGGTTTCCGAACCATTGGCACCCGTTCCGCGTCACGCGGCCCGCGGCGGGAATGGCGGCGACGACGAAGGCCGGCGCGCCGAGCGCGTCGCAGGCGGCATCGAGCTCGGCACCGAGGTGCCCGCGGAGCGCCGTGTCGATCTTCTTGAGCAGCACCGGTTCCCTGCGATCGCGGAGCGCGGTCCGCACGCGCGCCGCGGCATCGTCCCGGTGGAGGG
>DAIQBH010000374.1:0-3296 GCA_036781285.1 Thermodesulfobacteriota bacterium
GAACTCGAGGCCGAGCTCGATGAAGCACGCGATGGCGGCATCGACGTCTTCGACCACGACGCCGACGTTGTCCATCCGCGTGACCGTCATGATGCCTCCTCGCCGTCCGAGGCCCCCGCCCTCAGGACTGCGGGTCGAATCCGAAAACGCGCAGCTCCTGGGCGCAGCGACAGGCCTTCGCGAGGCGCGCAGCCCAGACGACCGCCTCGTCGCGCGACGGCAGCTCCAGCACGCAGAAGCCGCCGTCGAGCGTGGGCGCCCATGGATAGCCTCCGTCGGCGACCGTGCCGTCGGCCGAGACGAGCACCGGCGGCACGGCTTCGTCGATCCCGCCGCCGAAGACGTAGACGCCGGCCGCCTTCGCTTCATCGATCACGGCGTGCGAGTCGCGCCCCACCGCTTCCAACTCGGCATCGGGCACGACCATCGCCGCGCTGGGAAAAGAGATCAGGTACTTGGCCATGGCCCGAGCTCTCGCATGAACCCACGCAAGCATTGCCTCTAGGATGATCAGGAGCGACGACGGCTACGAGTCCATATCGTCCTGGTGCAGCGAAATCGTCACGAGCGCGCTCAGCCGAGCAGGTTCCGCGCGATGACCTTCAGCTCGAGGATCGGCTTCACGCCCTCGAAGATCGGCAGCACGGTGGCATCGACGACGTAGCGCGAGATCGGGAACTCCTCGGCGTAGCCCCAGCCGCCGTGGAGCTGCTGCCCTTCCTGCGTCACCCACACCGCGACGTCCGACGAGTACAGCTTGGCCATCGCGGGCTCGAGGGAGATCGACTCGTCCTCGTCGACGGCGCGCGCCGCCGTGTACGTCAGCTGGCGGGATGCCATGATGTGCGTCGCCATCCGGCCGAGCTTGTACTGGGTGAGCCCGTACTGGCCGATCGACTTCCCGAACTGCTTCCGGTCGACCGCGTATTCGCAGGTGCGCTGGAGCGCTGCCTGCGCGAGGCCGGTCGCGCGCCCGCCGGTCTGGAGGCGGCCCGCCGCGAAGCCGGCCATCTGCATGTAGAAGCCCTTGCCGAGTCCGCCCGCCTCGCCGACGAGGTTCTCGCCGGGGACGAAGTAGTTGTCGAACATCAGCGTGAACGAGTGCATGCCGCGGTAGCCGGGCGTCGCGTCGGCCTTGCCGGTGAGCGTGCCGCCCGACGGCTGCTTCATTTCGAAGGCGTGGCCGGGGAACGTGTCCTTCGGCACGATGAACATCGAGAGGCCCTTGGCGCCGAGCTTCGGATTGGGATCGGTGCGCGCGAGGAGCGCCAGCACGTTGGCGCGCCCGGCGAACGTGCACCACGCCTTGGCGCCGTTCACGACCCAGCCCTTCTTGCCGTCGCGCTCCGCCGGCTCGGCGCGGCACGTCAGCTACGCCACGTCCGACCCGGTGTCGGGCTCGGTCACCGAGACGCCCACCATGATCTTGCCGGCGGCGATCGGCGGCAGCCACTGCGCCTTTTGCTGATCGGTGCCGCCTTTGAGCAGCGCCTTGGTGAGGATCTCGGGACGCGTGATCAGGCTCCCCGCGCCGGCGAGCGACACGGCCGAGAGCTCCTCGGTCGTGACGATCATGACCAGGTTCCCCATGCCGCCGCCGCCGTACGCCTCGGGCACGGCCATGCCGAAGAAGCCGAGCTCGCCCATCTTGTCGATGAGGGAATCGGGAACGAGGTCGTCGTGGCGGTGGAGGCGCTCCGCGAGCGGCGCCACCTCGGTCGCGGCGAACTGGCGGACGGTGTCGCGCGTCATGGACGCGAGCTCGTCGAGCGCGCAGTTGTTCACGCCGCGCGTTTCGAGCTGATGCCGGCCGATCGCCGTCACTCGCGCGTCGCTCATGCCGGCCCGGACGGCGGCCCGAACCGCCTGGCTCCCCAGCGTCTCGTCGAGGAAGCTCGGCGCGATTCCGAGGTCGTCGGCATGCGCGTCGAGCTGTCCCGCCGCCTTGCTCACCATCTCGGCCGCGAAGAGCTGCGCCATCTCACCGATGAACGGCTCGCCGGCACCCTCGCCCTGCGCGTACTCGGCCAGGCATTTCGCCGTCTTCACCTCGGTCGCGAAGTAGGCGATGCGCTCGGCCTGGGGCTGGTGGCCGTCGATGTCCTTCCCCTGATTGGTGCGCGCGGATCCCTTGGCGATGACGGTCTCGAGGGTACGGTCGAGGGCCGCGACGAGGGTTGCGGTCGCCTCGCCGGTGCTCGGCTGGCTGCTCATGGTGCGTCCTCCTGGCTGGGGTCGGGCTCTCTTATCACCGGCGTGCGGACGGGCAACTCGACGGGTCCGTATGCAATACCCCGTGGCCGGGCGAGCCGAAGCGCACAGTCGACGTCCCCCCTAGTTGCCTACGATTGCTTCCCGTCGCTACAAATCCGTGCAACGCCGGGCCGCTGCACGACGCCGCGAGGGGCCCGGGTACCGTCGGCCGCGGCATTCGCCTCGTTTGCCCCTAGGGAGATCCACATGAAGCGCAGCTCACCGAGTGGAGCTACCGCTGCGACGGACACCACCGTCGCCGCCCCACCCGTTCTCGATCGCCGCCAGCTCCTGCACGCCTTGCAGCGCGTCCGGAGCGGCGACTTCTCCGTCCAGCTCCCCGGCGAGCTGACCGGTCTCGACGGCAAGATCGCCGACGCGTTCAACGAGATCGTCGCCGCCAACCACAAGATCGCGGAGGAGCTTCGCCGGATCGGCCACGTCGTCGGCAAGCAGGGCAAGACGCGCGAGCGCGCGAAGTTCGACCACTCGAAGGGCGCCTGGGGCGAGATGGAGGCCTCGGTCAACACGCTCGTCGACGACCTCCTCCGCCCGACGACGGAAGTGACCGGCGCGATCGCCGCGGTGGCCCAGGGTCACCTGACGCAAACCATGCGACTCGACGTCGACGGCCGGCCCCTCGAAGGCGAGTTCCTGCGCTCCGCGACGATCGTCAACACGATGATCGAGCAGCTCTCGGTCTTCACCTCCGAGGTGACGCGCGTCGCGCGCGAGGTCGGCTCCGACGGGAAGCTCGGCGGCCAGGCGCAGGTGCCGGGCGTGAGCGGCGTCTGGAAGGACCTCACCGAGTCCGTCAACTCGATGGCGTCGAACCTGACCGCCCAGGTCCGCAACATCTCCGAGGTGACGATCGCCGTCGCGAGCGGCGATCTCTCGCGCAAGATCACGGTCGACGTCCGCGGCGAGATCCTCCAGCTGAAGGAGGCCATCAACACGATGGTCGATCAGCTGCGCTCGTTCGCGTCGGAGGTGACGCGCGTCGCCCGCGAGGTCGGCACCGAGGGCAAGCTCGGCGGCCAGGC
>DAIQBH010000375.1:0-3203 GCA_036781285.1 Thermodesulfobacteriota bacterium
GGTGAACCTCGCCGACATCTTCGTCATGCTGAAGCCGCGCTCGGAGTGGCGCGCCGGGCTCTCCAAGCAGGAGCTCATCGAGGAGATCGAGCACCGCATCGAGGAGCGCGTGCCCGGGATGGCGGTGGGATTCACCCAACCCATGGCCATGCGCCTCGATGAGCTCATCAGCGGCGTTCGCGCCGACCTCGCGGTCAAGGTGTTCGGCGACGACCCGACGCAGAACCGCTCCGTCGCGGACCGAGTTGCCGGAGTCCTTCGTGGAGTTCCCGGATCGGTGGAGGTGCAGGTCGAAGCGACGCAGGGACAGAGCTACCTCAACGTCGCTCTGGATCGCGAGAAGATGGCCCGCTTCGGCATCCCCGTCGCCGAAGTGCAGGAGGCGCTGGAGACCGCGGTCGGTGGTCGTCCCGTCTCCCAGGTCGTCGAGGGCAACTACGCGCTCGACGTCGTCGTGCAGTACCCGGCTTCGCTTCGAACTTCGGTCGAGGCGATCGGTGCGATCACTATCCCCACCCCACGTGGCGCCCGCATTCCGCTGGCGCAGCTCGCGAACATCGGTCTCGAATCGGGACCGGTCCAGGTAAGCCGAGAGCGCGCACAGCGGCTCGTCGTCGTGCAGTCGAACGTTCGGGGTCGGGATCTCGGCGGGTTCGCGGAGGAAGCTCGTCGCGCGATCACCGAGCGCGTCACGCTACCGGCGGGTGTCTTCCTCACCTACGGTGGTGAGTTCGAGAACCAGCAGCGCGCGATGGCCCGGTTGCGCTACGTCGTTCCGATCTCGATCGGACTCATCGCGTTGCTGCTCTATGCGTCGCTCCGGTCCTGGAGCCTGGCCGGGCTCGTGCTGATCAACCTCCCGTTCGCGGCGGTCGGTGGCATCCTCGCCCTGTGGCTGCGTGGCCTGCACCTGAGCGTGTCGGCATCGATCGGCTTCATCGCGCTCTTCGGCGTGGCCGTGCTCAATGGGCTGGTCCTCCTCACGACGATCCAGCGCACGCGCTCGGAGGGTGCGACGGCGGACAAGGCCGCGTTGGAGGGATCGCGTGAGCGACTGCGCCCGGTGCTCATGACGGCACTCGTCGCCAGCATCGGTTTCATCCCCGTCGCGATCTCGCACGGTACAGGCGCCGAGGTGCAGCGACCGCTGGCGACCGTCGTCATCGGTGGGCTCGTGACGTCGACGCTGCTCACGCTGCTCGTGCTGCCCACGCTCTACAACTGGATCGAGGGACGGCAGGAACGGCGCGCATCGCGCGCTCGAACGAAACCCTTGGCGTCGCCGGCCGTGCCCGCGTCTCCGAGCAGCGTGTAGCGATAGTCGGGCATCCCGCCCGTTGGCACCGGAAACACCGAAGTACTCTGGGTTCCACGCCGCCGTGCGGCGGCGTGGCGATCATCGACCGTCACGAGGACATGCATGGAGCGATCGACTCGGCTGGACCTGCCGCTTCTCTTACCGGAGGTCCAGGATGCACGTGATGCCTGCGTCGCACGCCTCGTGCGCTTGCTCCAACGGCGGCCTGGTGTCGCTCGGGTGCATGTCGTCGAGGCTGGACAGCCGGTGCCGGCGGACGACGCGGCACCGGCGGCGGCAGGTGCGGCACGGGAGATCGCGACCGAGCCGCAGCTGTGCCTGCACTACGATCCGGAACGATTGACGATCACGCAGGTCAGTGCGCTCGCCCGCCTCGCCGGCGCCGAAGTCACCGATCGCTTCGGGCACGTCGTGATCCCCGTCCGCATGGTCGGAACCGAAGACGACGACCGACGCGTCGCTGCGGGGCTCTGCGCTCTGCCAGGCGTGACTGCGGCAGCCGTGAGTGTCGCTGGACAGGTGGCGCGCGTCGAGTACGATTGCCGGCGCATCGATCGCGCCGCGATCGAGGCCGAGCTCAGAGAGCTGGGCGCGCACCCGACTGCCGATCAGGAAGTCGCGACGCCCGCGGTACCTAGAGCGGACACCGAGCATGGCAAGCCAGGCCATGTGCACGACGCAGCCACCGATGCCGGCTGGTACAGCCGCAACCGCGAGCTCGCGTGGAGCCTCATCGCGGGTGTGCTGCTCGCCGCCGGATGGCTGCTCGGGCGCACGGGCTTGTCACCCTTGGTACCGATCGCGTTCTACGTCGGATCGTACTTCTTCGGCGCGCGCGACAACGTCGGACATTTCCTCAAGGATCTCGGAAAGGGCCGGTTCCAGTTCAACATCGACCTTCTCATGGTCGTCGCGGCGGTCGGGGCCGCGGTGCTCGGTGAATGGCTCGAAGGCGCCCTGCTGCTCTTCCTCTTCAGCCTCGGTCATGCGCTCGAGCACTACGCGCTGGGGCGCGCACGTAACGCCATCGCCGCTTTGGCTGAGCTGGCACCGACGCGCGCAATCGTACTGCGCGACGAAGGCGGAACGCAGCGCGAGGTGACCGTAGCCATCGAGGAGGTCAAGAAGGGCGATCGGGTCGTCGTGAAGCCGGCCGAGCGCATCCCGGTCGACGGTACCGTCGCCGAAGGCCGGTCTGGCGTGAACCAGGCGCCCATCACGGGTGAAAGCGTTCCCGTCGACAAGACGCCGGGACAGCCGGTGTTCGCCGGCTCTGTGAACGGCGAGGGCGCGCTGGTCATCGAGGTGACGGCGGCAATCGGAGATCGTACGCTCGACCGCGTGGTCAAGCTCGTGGCGGAGGCGCAGACACAGAAGGCGCCGACCCAACAATTCACCGACCGGTTCGAGCGCATCTTCGTGCCCCTCGTGCTCGTCGCCGATGCACTCCTCATCGTGGTGCCACCGCTTCTCGGTATCTGGACGTGGAGCGATTCGTTCTATCGCGCGATGGCGCTGTTGGTGGCGGCATCCCCGTGCGCGCTCGCCCTCGGCACCCCGGCCGCCGTGCTCGCAGGAGTTGCCCAGGCAGCGCGGCGCGGGGTGCTCATCAAGGGTGGCGCACATCTGGAGGCTCTCGGTTCGATCCGGGTCCTCGCGCTCGACAAGACCGGAACGATCACCAAAGGCGAGCCCGCGGTCACGGATGTCGTGCCGACGCAGGGTACGACCGAGGATGACCTGCTCGCGGCGACGGCCGCAGTCGAGCGGCGTTCACAGCATCCGCTCGCCCGTGCGATCATGTCGGCGGCCGAGGCCCGGCGCCTCCCCATCCCCGATGCCGGAGAGGTGCAGTCGGTGACGGCACGGGGCGTTCGCGGCCCTG
>DAIQBH010000376.1:0-3141 GCA_036781285.1 Thermodesulfobacteriota bacterium
ACGCGCCGCCGCGCGAAGAGGTGCCGGAGCCTTCCCCGCATGCGTTCACCTGCCCCGGCCATGCTGGTTCCCTAGCATCCGAGCGGAACGAAGGCGTCCGCGGCCGCAGCTGGAAACGTCTCGTCCCGCGCGGCGGATCGCGCGCGCCATGTACACAAGTCGTTTCTGGTCATCGCAACTTGCTTCATCGACGCCATGAACTGCGTTTCGTCGACTACGTTTTCAGGTTGCGGGGGTGCGTACGAGTAGCGCTTGTTCGCCGGGGCGCCCGAGCGTAGCCTGTCGACCATGACGAAGGCGGCCGAGACCCTACTTCGCGAAGCGTTGAAGCTCGAGGTCGCAGAGCGTGCCGACCTTGCGGCCGAATTGCTTGCGAGCCTAGAGGGCGAGCCGGACGACGCTGTCCAAGCTGCCTGGGCTGCTGAAATCGAGCGGCGTATCGAGCAAATCGATGCCGGCACGGAGAAGCTCTTTCCCTGGGAAGAAGTCGAGCGCGAGCTCGATGACGAATTCCGGGGCCGGTGAGCCGACCGATCCGGCTCGCCGCATCCGCGAGGCGCGAGCTCGGCGAAGCTGCCCGATGGCACGAGAAGCAGCGTCCCGGTCTCGGTCGCGAGCTCAAAGAAGCAGTCTCTTCGGTTCTTCGGATCATCGCGGAGCAGCCTGAGGTCGGTTCGCGCCTCCGGTCCCGGTTGCAACGAAGTCTCCTCCGTTACTTGGTTCCACGGTTCCCGTACCAGGTCATCTACTACGCCACGGAACGTGACTTGGTCGTCCTCGCAGTCGCGCACACGCGACGTCGACCGAGCTACTGGCGTGAACGGCTGACGCCAACGGAGGGGTGACCCCGGTCACACCTTGCCCCAGCCCGGCAATCGGCTGGCTTGCTTCACCCACGCCATGAGCTGCGCTTCGTCGATCGCGTCCTCTTCACGAATGTCGAGGTAGCGGACGTCTTTCTGCTTCGACGTGCCCCGCGGGAGCACCGGCATCAAGCGGACTCGCGCATCATGCGGAGCGCGAGCCGCACGAGCTCGCGCGTCAGCGTCTCGGTGTCGGGCGCGCCCGGCTCGGCGAACGCAATCTCCAAGATGGCTTGGTAGAGCATGCGCGCGATCAGCCAGGTGTCGGCGTCGAGGTGCGGCAGGCTCACCCGGTCGACGGCGCGCTCGCCGCCGGCGCGCGCCAGCGCGAAGAGCTCGGCGATCGCGTGCTGCATCGCGGGGAGCCGGCCGCTGAACGGGACTTCGAGCAGCACGACCCGATAGAGCTCGCGGTCGGACAGCAGGAGCCCGATGAGCCCGCGGATCAGGAAGTCGGCGGCTTCCTCCAGGCTCGGGATGGCGAGCGAGGCGTCGAGGCGCGCGGCGGCGTCGGCGACGAGGCGCGCGATCCGTTGCTCGATCAGCGCCGCGACGATCGACTCCTTGTTCGGGAAGAACTCGTAGAGCGTGCCGATGCCGACCCCGGCCCGCTCGGCGACCCCGGTCGTCGTGAGGGCCTCGTAGCCCTCCTCCCGCAAAAGCCGAGCGCAGGCCTCGAGCATGGCCTCGTAGGTGGCCCGGGAGCGCTCTTGGCGGGGCAGCTTTCGCGGCTCGAAATCAGGCATTTGCGGCGTCGGATGCGGGAGCGACGCGCCCTCGTCGGAACCCGAATACGCGAGAGGGCGTATCCCGACTAGAACGGTCGCGGAAGGAGATGCCGATGCGCGCTGCCGCCGTGAGGACCGTTCAGGAGGCCGACCCGATCGGGTACGACCCGCTCTCGCCCGCCGTCATCGCCGACCCGTACCCGTGGTACCGGCGGCTCCTCGCCGACGACGCGCCCCGCGTCTACCACGATCGGCGGAACGACGTCTGGGTGCTCTCCCGGTACGACGACGTATACGAGGCCGTTCGCAACCCGGGCGCGCTGTCGTCGGCCGAGGGCGTCGCCTTCCGGCGCATGTACTCGCCGATGATGATCACGTCCGATCCGCCCGACCACACGCGGCTCCGGCGCATCGTCTCCCGCGAGTTCACGCCGCGGACGCTGGAGCGCTGGCAGCCGATGATCGACCGCCTCGCCGCCGAAGCCGTCGCGCGCCTCGGCCACGACCGCCCCGTCGACTTCGTCGCCGAGGTCGCCTCGCCCTTCCCCGTCACCGTCATCGCCGCGATCCTCGGGATCGGCGACGAGGACCTCCCGCAGCTGCGGCGCATCTCGGACGACGTCATCGAGATGTTCAAGATGACGGACCCCGACAACCGCGCCGCGCGCGTGATCGTCGACGTGATGTCGCGCCGGCGGACGGTGGAGTCGTTGACCCGGTTCGGCATGCGCTTCCCCGTCGCGGCGCGCCGGTTCATGCTCGGCCTCACCGCCGTCACGCGCCGCCTCGTCGGCGAGCAGCAATGGGCGGAGGACGTCGCCCGCGGCCCGCGCGGCGTCGCCGATCTCCAGGTCGTCTGCGCGGCCCTCGTGCGGCAACGCCGCGCCAAGCCGGGCGACGATCTCATCTCGAAGCTCCTCGCCGAGCACCCCGACGGGTCGTTGAACGACAGCGAGGTCTTCTTTTTCTTCCTGCTGCTCCTGATCGCCGGGCACGAGACGACGACGTACCTCCTCGGCAAAATGGTGATCGCGCTCATGGACCGTCCGGAAGGGTGGCAGAAGCTGAAGGAGGATCCGAGCCTCGTGCCGTCGGCGGTGCGGGAGTCGCTGCGGTACGAGTCGCCGATCCAAGGATTCTTCCGGACGGCGTCGACGGCGTATCGCGTCGGGAAATTCGCCCGGCGGCACAAGGGCGGGCTGGCGATCGCGGCGGTCGTGCTGGCCTTCCTGGTGCTGCTGGGCGGCGGCGTCGGCTGGGCGTCGCGCGACCGGGCGGCGCGGCGGGCCCGGGTGGCCGGGCAGGTCGAGTCGATCCTCGCCGAGGTCGAGCAGTTCGAGCGGGGGCAGAAGTGGCCCGAGGCCCTGGCCGCCGTGCGGCGAGCCGAGGTGGCGCTCGCCAGCGGGGACGCCGACGCCGCGAGCGCGCACCGCGTCCGCGACCGGCTGAAGGACCATCAGTTCATTGACGGCCTGGAACGGGCGCGCATGCTGAAGGCCGTGTGGTCCGGACGGGCGCTCGATCACGCCGCCGCGGATCGCGCCTACGCC
>DAIQBH010000377.1:0-2940 GCA_036781285.1 Thermodesulfobacteriota bacterium
CGAACGCCGAGCTCACGGCGACGCTCGGGCGCGTGCTCGAACGACCCACGATCCTGCCGGTGCCGTCCGTTGCGCTCCGGCTCGCGCTCGGCGAGATGGGAGGCGTGTTGCTCGACGGGCAACGCGTCCTGCCCGCCACGGCGGAAGCCCACGGGTTCCGGTTCCGCCATCCCGAGCTCGGCGGCGCGCTCGTCGACATCACGGCCGACCCCGCGACGACGCTCTTCCACGAGCAATGGGTGCCGCGCTCGCCCGACGAGGTGTTTCCGTTCTTCGCCGACGCGCACAACCTCGAGCGCATCACCCCGCCGTTCCTCAAGTTCCGGATTCTGCACGTCAGTACGCCCAGCCTCCAGAACGGGACGCGGATCGACTACCAGCTGTCGCTGCATGGCATCCCGGTACGGTGGCAGAGCCTGATCCGCGACTGGAACCCGAATCGTTCCTTCGTGGATTCGCAGACGCGCGGCCCGTACCGGCGCTGGGACCACACCCACGAGTTCGAGCCCCATCGCGGGGGAACGATCCTCCGCGACCGCGTGTCGTACGAGTTGCCCCTCGGTGCCGTGGGCGGGCTCGTGGCCGGTGGATTCGTAGCGCGGGACCTCGCCGCGATCTTCGCGTATCGCCGCGCCACGATACGCGAGATTTTCACCTGACGTGGCGCGTGTGCTAGGCAGCGGCGCGGTGGGAAACATGAGGGCCACCAAAATCCTGGTGATCGCGTCGTTGCTGGCGCTCGCTGCCGATCTCCCGGCGAAAGAGATCGAGGGCGTCACGTTCTCCGATCGCGTGCAGGCCGGGGCGGTGGCGCTCCGACTGAACGAGGTGGGCCTGCTGCGGTACCGCTACATCATCAAGGCGTACGTCGCGGCGCTCTATCTCGGCGAAAGCGCGACGTCGGCCAACGTGCTGATGGACGTGCCGAAGCGCCTGGAGATCGAGTACTTCTACGCGATCAAGGCGTCCGGTTTCGCGGAGGCGACCGAGGTCGGCATCGCCGCCAACGTCGCGTCGGAACAGATCCCCTCCCTGCGCGGGCGCATCGAGCGGCTGAACGCGCTCTATCGCGACGTGAAGCCCGGCGACCGCTACGCGCTCACGTACGTGCCGGGTACCGGGACCGAGCTCGCGCTCAACGGGACCCCGCTCGGCACGATCGAAGGCGCCGATTTCGCTGCTGCCGTGTTCGCGATTTGGCTCGGTCCGAAAGCGATCGACGAATCGCTGAAGACGCAATTGCTCGGACGTTCGTGAGCGTCTGGGGTCGGCGCGCCATCACGCTGCCGTCGCTGCTGCTCGTGACGGTGATTTGGTTGGCGCTGCTGCCGTTGACCCTCGTCGCCGCCGTCGTCGGCGATCTCGTCCGGGGTGGTCCCTGGCCGATCGTACGGTGCGTCGCATTCCTGACGGTCTATCTCGCCTGTGAGACGATCGGCGTCCTCGCGGCCGGTGGCGTATGGCTGACGAGTGGTCCTTGGACCGGAACCGCGCGCGCCACCTTTCGCCGCCGGAACGTCGCGCTCCAGAGCTGGTGGGCCAACGCGCTCTATCGCGCCGCCGAGCGCATCTACGGGCTGCGGACGATCGTCGAGGGCGACGAGGTGGTGGCGCCGGGGCCGATCCTGCTCTTCATTCGGCACGTCAGTCAGGCCGACACGCTGCTGCCGGTCGTCTACGCCACCCGCCGCCACGGCGTGGCGCTCCGTTTCGTCTTGAAGCGCGAGCTCCTCTGGGACCCGTGCCTCGACGTCGTCGGGCGACGACTCCCGAACGCCTTCGTGAACCGGGGATCGGGCGAGAGCGCGCGTGAGATCGCCGCCGTCGAGCGGTTGCTCGACGATCTGCGTGAGGACGAGGGCGTGCTGATCTATCCCGAAGGCACCCGCTTCACGCCCGCGAAGCGCGCCCGGGCGCTCGTGCGGATCGCCGAACGTAGCCGAGAGCTCGCGGCGCGGGCGGAGCGGCTCCGGCGGGTCCTGCCGCCGCATCTCGGCGGGCCGCTCGGTCTTTTGCGAAGCAACCGCCGCGCGGACGTCGTCTTCTGCGCGCACACCGGATTCGAGCCTGCCGGCTCGCCCCGGGAGATCGTGCGGGGCGCCCTGGTGGGCTCGACGATCCGGGTGAAATTCTGGCGGGTGCCGCGTGGGGACGTTCCCGACACCGATGCGGAGCGTGTCGCGTGGCTCTATGCCCAGTGGCAACGACTCGACGATTGGATCGCCGAAGTCCATCCCCTGTCGGGGGGATAAATTCGTGCCGTATGGGCGTGATTGGCCATGCGATTTCTCGTTGGCAAGATCGCTCATTATGAACGACGCTTTCGATAAGGCCAATTCCTCGACCGCGCCCCCGCGCGCGCTGGTCGTCGCTACGGATGCTGCCAAACGCCGCTCGCTCGCGGCTTTGTTGCACGAACGCGGCTTGCGAGTCCGCGAGGTGGAAGACCTGAGCCGGGCACGCGAAGTGCTCGCGGCCGAGCCTTTCGACCTGGTCGTCCCGGTCGACGACGTCCTGCACGGACCCGGCAAGGACCTGATTGCCTCCGTGCGAGCGTTCGACGACGCGACCGCGGTCGTGGCGATCGTCGACTCGCCCGAGACGGGCCACAGAGCGCTCGGTGCCGGGGCATGGGATTTCTTCGCGTCCCCCATCGATGCCGAGCGCTTCGCAGTGGTGCTCGATCACGTCGGGGAGACATTGCGTTTGCGCGAGCGCAGCGCGGTGCTCGATCGCATGGTGAACGGCGGCGCACACCTCGGCGCGCTCCTGACGCGGGATCCGCACATGATCACGGTCGTCGATGCCGTGCGACGCCTCGCCCGGTATCGCACGCCCGTCATGATCGTCGGCGAGCGCGGCACGGAGCACGAGGAGGTTGCGCGCGCTCTCCACGACCTCGGACGTCCCGACGCGCCGTTCGTCGCGACGAGCGCGTCC
>DAIQBH010000378.1:0-2787 GCA_036781285.1 Thermodesulfobacteriota bacterium
GCCCGACGACCTGTTCGCGATCGACCCCGGCCTCCGCCCGATGTTCGGCATCCCGCTCGGCGAGGAACCGTCGCTCGCGCCGCTCCGCACGTGGCGCGACGAGACGTACCGGCGCCACCGCGGCCGACGGGTGGAACCGCCGGGAGCGTAGCCTCCGGACAGGCGCGCCACGGTAGGTCTTCGGTTCGAGAACGGGTAAACCTGCGCCCGACGAACCATGGCGCCCGACGCGATTCTGACCTTCCACGCCTTCACGCTCGACGCCGCGAACGAGCAGCTCTTCGAGGGCGAACGCTTGGTCGTGCTCCGCCCCAAGGCGTTCGCGCTGCTGCGCTTCCTGGTCGAGCACCCCGGGCGCCTGCTCAAGAAGGACGAGATCCTGGCCGGCGTGTGGAAAGACACGGCGGTCGCGAGCGCCGGCCTGAAAGTGATCGTCGGCGAGCTCCGCGAAGCGCTCGGGGACGATCCCGCCGCGCCGCGCTTCATCGAGACGATCGCCCGGCGCGGCTATCGCTTCATCGCCCCGGTGACGCGCGGTCCGGCCGCCCTCCCCGCGGCGCCGGCAGCGAGCACGCGGCCCGCGGCCGTACCGCCGCTGCTGGTCGGCCGCGACCGCGAGCGCGCACGGCTGGACGCGGCGCTCGCGAAAGCGCTCGCGGGGAACCGTCAGGTGGTCTACGTGACCGGCGACGCCGGCACCGGCAAGACCACGCTCGTGGACGCGTTCGTCGCCGGCGCGACGACTCGGCACGAGCTCTGGGTCGCCGAAGGACGTTGTGTCGAGCACTACGGGTCGGGCGAGGCGTACTTGCCGATCCTCGACGCGGTGAGCCGCCTCTGCCGCGGCGCCGGCCGCGATCACCTTCCGGCGCTGCTCCGGCGCTATGCCCCGACCTGGCTCGTCCAGCTCCCGTGGCTCCTCGACGCGAGCGAACGCGAAGCGCTCCAGCGCGAGCTGCAAGGCGTCGCGCAGGAGCGGATGCTCCGCGAGATGGCCGACGCGCTCGAAGCGTTGGCGGCACTGGTGCCGTTGGTGGTCACGCTCGAAGATCTGCACTGGAGCGACTACTCGACGCTCGACCTGCTGTCGCTGCTGACGCGCCGCCCCGGCCCAGCGCGCTTGCTCGTGATTGCAACGTATCGCCCGGTCGACGCGATCGTGAGCGAGCATCCCGTCAACCTCTTGAAGCAGGATCTCACGCTGCGCGGGCTCTCGGAGGAGATCGCGCTCGAGTCGTTCACCGCGACGGAGGTCGCCACGTTCTTGGCGCGCCGATTCCCCCCGGACCCGCCGCCCGCGGCCGTCATCGCGGCCGCGCACCAGGGCACCGACGGGCATCCGCTCTTCCTCGCCGCCGTCGCCGACGATCTCACGAGCCAAGGCCAGGTCGCGTGCGCCGACGGGCGCTGGTCGTGGCGCCCCGAGGCGGGCGCTCACCTCGGCGTCCCGGCGACGATCCGCCTCCTTCTCGAGCGCCAGCTCGAGCGTCTCGATGCCGAGGAGCGCCGGCTGCTCGAGGTCGGCAGCGCGGTCGGCGCGAGCTTTCCGAGCGCGGCCGTCGCGGCCGTGCTCGACACCGACGTCTCGAGCGTCGAGGACCGGTGTGAGGCGCTCGCGCGTCGCGGGCAGTTTCTTCGCGGACTCGGCGTCGGCGACTGGCCCGACGGCGTCCCGACCGGCCAGTACGGCTTCACCCACGCGCTGCATCAGCGCGTGCTCCTCGACACCATCCCGGCCGGACGACGGAGCCGTTTGCATGCGCACATCGGCGAACGACTGGAAGCGGCCTACGGCGCCCGCGCCGGCGAGATCGCGGCCGAGCTCGCCGGGCATTTCGAGGAGGGTCACGACTACGCGCGCGCGGTCCTCTATCGCCAGGCCGCCGCCGCCAACGCGAGCCGACGGACGGCGACGCGCGAGGCGGTCGACCACCTCCAGCGTGCCGGAGCCCTGCTCGCCCACCTGCCCGAGGACGGCCCCCGCCTCCAGACCGAGCTCGCGATCCAGATGGGACTCGGCCCGGCGCTCATGAGCACGCGCGGCTATGCGGCGCCGGAAGTCGAGCACGCGTTCACGCGCGCTCGCACGATCTGCCACGCGCTCGGCGATTCGGCGCCGCTCTTTCCCGTGCTGTGGGGCATCTGGGGCTATCACGTGGTGCGCGGCGCGATGGGTCTCGCGCGGCCGCTCTACGAGCAATGCCTGGCCGTCGCGGAGCAGACGGGCGACCCCGATCTCCTCGTCGAAGGGCATCACGCCGGCTGGGTCACCCGCTTCTTCTGCGGCGACCTCGCCGCCGCCCGCGATCACGTCGACCAGGGGCTCGCGCTCTATCGTCCCGAGCACCGCGGTCACGTCTTCGTCTACGGCCAGGATCCCGCCGTCACCGCGCATTCCTACGGCGCGCTCATCGCCTGGTACATGGGCGACGCCGACGGCGCGCGCCGCCACGGCGACGCCGCGCTCGCGCTCGGGCACGAGGTCGCGCATCCGTTCAGTCTCGGCTTCGCCCTGAACTTCGTGACCTGGGTCCACTATTGCCGCGGCGACACGGCCGCGACGCGCGCCTACGCCGAGCAACTGATCGCGCTCGCGACCAACGAGGGCTTCCCGTTCTGGCTCGCCGGCGCGACCCACTTCCTGGCCTGGGCGATGGTTTCCGAAGGTGACGTCGGGGGCGGGCTCGAGCGCATGCGCGCGGGCCAAGCGGCATGGCGTGCGACCGGCGCGGGGCTCGGGCTGCCGTCGCACATCGGGCGGCTCGCGGAATCCCTCCTGATCGCCGG
>DAIQBH010000379.1:0-2724 GCA_036781285.1 Thermodesulfobacteriota bacterium
CGTCACGATGGCACCGCAAAGTCCGCCGCACGCCGGCACCGTCGATCGCCTGGGAGATGCGTTTCGTGCCGCGATCGGAATGTCGCCAAAGTGCGGATGCAACCACCCGTGGTCCTCGACGATTGGTCTGAGCCTGAATCCGACGTGATCGTCTGCCGACCCGACCCCTACGACTACACGCGCGAGCATCCCCGTCCCGAACAGATCCTGCTCGTCGCCGAGGTTGCGGTGTCCTCGCTCGCCTACGATCGCGGCCAGAAAGCGAAAGCGTACGCAGGGCCGGCATCCCCGAATACTGGGTCGTCGACGACGTGCTCCCGCCGCGTTGAGCGCGCGCCGCAACGGTTGCAGGGGGACGGACCGCCCGGTACCGTCCGCCGCCATGTCGAAGCGCTTCCGGTCGATGCTCGCGACGGTCCTGGTGCTCGGAAGCATCGCCGGCTGCAATCGCGGCGGCGGCTCCTCCGAGGGAGGCTTCAAGGTCGCGCTCCTGAATCCCGGGCCGATCAGTGACGCGGGCTGGAACGCGGCCGCCTACGAAG
This sequence comes from Thermodesulfobacteriota bacterium, assembly GCA_036781285.1. Classification (GTDB taxonomy): domain Bacteria; phylum Desulfobacterota; class Binatia; order UTPRO1; family UTPRO1; genus UTPRO1. Next base: position 543 of record DAIQBH010000379.1, read on the forward strand.
GTCTCCTCGCGATCCGCGATCAGCTCGGCGCCGAGGTGAGCCAGGTCGAGACCAAGACGCCGCCCGACTTCGAGCAGGCGTTCCGCGACTACGCGCGCCGCGGATTCCGTTTGGCGATCGGCCACGGCTTCGAGTTCCAGGACGCGGCGGCGAAGGTCGCACCCGATTTCCCGAACACGGTCTTCCTCACGACCTCCGGCAACACCGTCCGCCCGAACGTCTCGCCGATCGTGTTCCGCCTCGAGGAGGCGACGTTCCTCCTCGGCGAGCTCGCGGCGCGCATGGCCCCCGACGGATCGATCTGCGCGGTCGGCGGCATGGAGATCCCCTCGGTGAAGAGCACCTTCATCGCTTACGAGGCCGGCGCCAAGCGCGTCCGTCCGGACTATCCGGTGACGATCTCCTACCTCGGCAACTGGGAGGACGTCGGCGCGGCGCGCACCGCCACGCTCGCGCTCATCGACCGCGGCTGCCGGTTCGTCCTGCACAACGCCGACGCCGCGGGTCCCGGCGTGTTCCAGGCCGCCGGCGAGCGCGGCATCTTCGCGTTCGGCTCGAACCGCGCGCAGCACGAGGTCGCGCCGGCGACCGTGCTCGCGAGCGCGGCGATCGACATTCCCGCCGCGTTCGTCGCCATCGCGCGCGAGGTGAAGGACGGCACGTTCGCATCCCGCATCATCGAGGAGCACATGGCCGACGGTGCGATCTCGGTCGTCTACAACCCCGCGCTCGAGAGCAAGATACCGGCGGACGTGCGCGCCCTCGTCGCGGCGACCGAGGCCGGCATCCGCGACGGCTCGCTGAAGGTTCCGACGGCGGAGTTCTAGTGCTCCGCACCTGGCCGCGATGACCGCGCCGCGGCTCGCTCTCCACGGCCTCACCAAGCGCTACGGCGCGCCGATCGCGCTCGCACCGCTCGATCTCGAGCTCCCGGCCGGCCACATCCACGGCATTCTCGGCGAGAATGGCGCGGGCAAATCGACGCTCGTCCGCATCGTCGCGGGCGCCGTACGGCCGGATGCGGGGACGATGACCGTCGACGGCGCAGCGGTCGCGACCGGCGATCCCCGCGCGGCACGCGCGGCCGGGATCGGCGTCGTGCATCAGCACTTCGCGCTCGTCCCCGCGATGACGGTCGCGGAAAACCTGGCGCTCGGCCGGCCGGAAGCGACCGGCGCGTGGCTCGATCCACGGACGCTCGCCGCCGATGCGCGGGCCCTCTCGACCGCGCACGGGCTCGACGTCGGCGATCCGAGCGCCCCGTGCGGGACGTTGCCGGTCGGAAGACAGGCCAGGATCGAGATCCTGCGCGCGCTCGCCGCGACACCGCGCGTGCTGCTCCTCGACGAGCCGACGGCGGTGCTGACCCCTGGGGAGACCGACGAGCTCTTCGCGACCCTCCGCCGGTTGCGCGCCGACGGCATGACCATCCTCTTCGTGACGCACAAGCTCGAGGAAGCGCTCGGGCTCTGCGACGCGGTGAGCGTGCTCCGCGGCGGCCGTCGCGTGACCACGGTCGCGACGGCCGAGCTTTCCGCGCGCGCGCTCGCCGAGCTCATGGTCGGCAGCGCGGCTCCCGTCGCCCCGGCGAAGCGACCACCCCACGCGCGCGGCGACGCGGGTGCGCTCGTCGTGCGAGACCTCGCAACCGATCCGGCGCCGGGACGGGTGGCGCTCGCCGGCATGTCCCTCGACCTCGCAGCGGGAGAGATCTGCGGCGTCGCCGGCGTCGACGGCAACGGGCAGGACGAGCTCGCCGCGGCGCTCGCGGGTGCGGTCCCGCGGCGCGGCGTGGTCGTCGTCCACGGCGCGACGCTCCGAAGCGGCGACCTCCACGCCGCAATCGACGCCGGGATGACGCTCGTGCCCGGCGACCGCCGGCATGCCGGGCTCGCGCTCGGGCTCGCCACCTGGGAGAACGCGATCCTCGCGGCGCCGCTGCTCGCGCGCTTCACGCGCCGGGGATGGGTCGACGTGAAGCGCGCACGGGCGTTCGCGGCGGACGTCGTGAAACGCTACCGCGTCTCGGCGCCGAGCCTCGATCACCCGATCGGCGCCCTCTCGGGCGGCAATCAACAACGCATCGTCATCGGCCGTGCGCTCGCGCTGGCGCCGCGGGTGCTCGTCGCGGTGAACCCGACCCGCGGCCTCGACATCGCGGCGAGCGCGCAGGTGCACGCGC
>DAIQBH010000380.1:0-2488 GCA_036781285.1 Thermodesulfobacteriota bacterium
TGGGACCACCGTGTAGTCGACCCCTCGGCTCGCAACATCAACCAAAGGGTGGAATGCGCGGCTGTCCGAGCGTGGACGGGTGCCCGGACGTCCGAAAAATGGGGCGCTGACGCCGAATCTTCATCCCGCTACCATTGAGCCCGCTTTGCCTACGGTGTTAGAGGTTTCGATCCACGTCGCGCCAAATCGGTTCACCCCCAGGAGATAGATCGATGGCAGAGAAGTCCGTCAGCCCCGCCGGAGAAGCGTTTCCGCTCCCCAGCCGCGAGGAATACGCCGCGGAAATGAAGCGCCTCGAAGGCCTCGCAAAGCAGGCTCGGGCCGAAGGCAAGGAAGTCGTCGTCGTCATGGGCGTCGGGTTCGTCGGCGCCGTCATGGCGGCCATCGTCGCCGACACCGTCGACAAGAAGACCGGCAAGCCGAGCAAGTTCGTCATCGGCTGCCAGCGTCCGAGTCCTCGGAGCTACTGGAAGATTCCCCTCCTGAACCGGGGCGAATCGCCCGTGAAGGCGGAGGACCCCGAGGTCGATCCGATGATCCGGCGCTGCGTCGTCGACAAGAAGACGCTGACCGCCACCTTCAACTCCGATTGTCTCACGCTCGCGGACTGCGTCGTCGTCGACGTGCAGTGCGACTACTCCAAGCACGATCTCGGTCAGATGAAGACGGGCGAGGTCGAGATGGCGGCCCTCGAGGCGACCATCAAGACGATCGGCGAGAAGATCCCGCCGAAGTGCCTGACCCTCATCGAGACCACCGTGGCTCCTGGCACCACCGAGTTCGTAGCCATGCCCATCTTGCTGAAGGCGTTCGCCGCGCGCGGCATCGAGAGCGAGCCGCTCCTCTCGCACTCCTACGAGCGCGTCATGCCCGGCAAGGAGTACGTCGCCAGCATCCGCGACTTCTGGCGCGTGTGCAGCGGCGTCGGCGAGGAAGCGCGCGAGCGCGTCGTGAAGTTCTTGAACGAGGTGCTCAACACCGAGAAATTCCCGCTGACGGTCATGGACCGCCCGATCGAGTCCGAAACCGCGAAGATCGTCGAGAACTCGTACCGCGCCACCATCCTCGCGTTCCTGAACGAGTGGAGCACGTTCTCGGAGCGCAACGGAGTGGATCTGGTCAAGGTCATCAAGGCGATCAAGATGCGCCCGACCCACAACAACATGATCTTCCCGGGCCCCGGCATCGGCGGGTACTGCCTCCCGAAGGACGGCGGCCTCGGCTACTGGGCCTACAAGCACATCCTCGGCTTCGACGACGGCGACCAGGTGTTCAAGATGAGCACGACCGCGATCGACATCAACGACACGCGCGGCCTCCACGTCGCGACCCTCACGCGCGACGCGCTCCGCAACATGGGCCGCTACATCGCCGGCGCCGAGGTCGCGCTGCTGGGTGCCAGCTACCGCCAGGACGTCGGCGACACGCGCTATTCCGGCTCCGAGGTCGTGCTCCGGCGCCTGACGGAAATGGGCGCCGACGTGCGCGTCCACGATCCGTACGTCGAGCACTGGTGGGAGTTCGAGGCGCAGGACGACTACCCCGCGCCCGGCCACTCGCTCTCGCGCTTCTTCCGCAACCAGGACGGCCTCACCGAGCTGCGCGTTCAGACCGATCTCGGCGCGGCGCTGAAAGGCGTCGAGGCCGTGATCCTCGCCGTCCCGCACGAGCCGTACCTGAAGCTCACGCCCGAAGAGGTCGTGAAGATGACCGGCGGCCCGGTCGCCGTGATCGACTGCTTCGGCATCCTCGACGACGCGAGCATCCGCCGCTACTTCGAGCTCGGCTGCGAAGTGAAGGGCCTCGGCCGCGGACACATCCAACGCATCAAGAAGGAAGTGCGCGAGTCGGCATAAGCGCTTTTCATGGCGACGCGCGGTGGCGGAACCGCCGCGCGTCGCATACATCCCCCGGCCGATGGCTCGATCGGTCGTCATCTGCGGCGCCGGGATCGGGGGGCTGACCGCCGGCATCGCGCTCCGGCAACGCGGATTCGACGTCCGCATCCTCGAGCGGGCGGCGAAGCTCGAAGCGGCCGGCGCCGGCATCACGGTGCAGGTGAACGCGATGCGGGTCATGCACCGGCTGGGGATCGCGAACGCGATCGCGGCGGAAGGCGCCAGCGTCGACGGCGGCGCGATCCGGCGCGCGGACGGCAAGAAGCTCCGCGCGATGAGCCAGCTGGATCTGGTGCGCCAGTACGGCGTGCCGTTCGTCGCGATCCATCGGGCACGCCTTCAAGACGTGCTGCTGCGCGCGTTCGGCGCCGAGCGCGTCACGACCGGCGCCACGGTCGTCGGCGTGACGCCGAGTCCCGAGAGCGCGATGATCGCCCTCGCCGAGGGCGCGACCGAAAGCGCGGACTTCGTCGTCGGCGCCGACGGCCTCTATTCGGCGGTGCGCACCGCGCTCCTCGGCCACGAGACGCCGCGGGCGGCCGGACAGATCGCCTGGCGCGGCATCTGTCCGCGCGCGGCCGTCGCCGGCG
>DAIQBH010000381.1:0-846 GCA_036781285.1 Thermodesulfobacteriota bacterium
TTCCCCGGTCCCTCGAAAAAGAAGAAAGACGCACTCTCAACGTTCGCCGTGAATCTGGTCGAGCGTGCTGCCGCGGGGGAGATCGACCCGCTGATCGGTCGCGGGCCGGAGCTCGAGCGGACGGTTCAGATCCTCTGCCGCAGAAAAAAGAACAACCCTCTTCTGGTCGGCGAGCCTGGGGTCGGCAAGACCGCGATCGCCGAGGGGCTGGCCCGAAGGATTCACGAGGGGAACGTCCCCGCCATTCTCCGTTCAGCGGAAGTCTGGGCGCTCGACATGGGAGCGCTGCTCGCCGGAACGAAATACCGGGGTGAGTTCGAGCAGCGGCTGAAGGCAGTGATCGGCGAGCTGACGAAGAAGGAAAACGCGATCCTGTTCATCGACGAGATCCACACCATCGTCGGGGCGGGAGCGGTGAGCGGCGGCACGATGGACGCCTCGAACATCGTCAAGCCCGCGCTCGCCGCCGGAAAGCTGCGCTGCATCGGGTCGACGACGTTCTCCGAGTACAAGACCGCCTTCGAGCGCGACCGCGCTCTCGCCCGCCGTTTTCAGAAGATCGAAGTGGGTGAACCGACGATCGCCGACACGATCCTCATCCTCGAGGGCCTCCGTAGCTACTACGAGACCTTCCACAACGTCCGCTTCACGCCCGAGGCGATGACGCTGGCCGCGGAGCTGGCCGCCAAGTATCTTCACGACCGCCATCTGCCCGACAGCGCGATCGACGTGCTCGACGAGGCGGGAGCGCGCTCGCGCATGGAATCCGAGGTGGCCGAGGCAGGCGCGCCTCCACCCGAACCCGCGACCATCGGCGAGGCCGAGGTGGAGCTCGTGGTGGCGCGC
>DAIQBH010000381.1:856-1636 GCA_036781285.1 Thermodesulfobacteriota bacterium
AGCCTCACGCGCCTGCACGCCGAGCTCCATCAGGACCGGCCGATGGCGCTCAAGCCGGTGCCGAACATCATGTTCATGCGCGACCCGTGCATCACGATGTACGACCGGGTCGTGGTGGCGCGCATGGCCAAGGTACCGCCGAAGACCGTCGGCGGAAGCGAGAAGTACCGGCTGAAAGTTCTCGAGGACGATCTCCGAGCCGTCATCTACGGTCAGGACGAAGCGATCCGCCAGGTCGTCTCCGCGATCAAGCTCTCGCGCTCCGGTCTCGGGGCCGCCGACAAGCCGATCGGCTCGTTCCTCTTCTCCGGCCCGACCGGCGTCGGCAAGACCGAGCTCGCCAACCAGCTCGCAAAATCCCTCGGCGTCGAGTTCATCCGCTTCGACATGAGCGAGTACCAGGAAGCGCACACCGTCTCGCGGCTCATCGGTGCGCCCCCGGGATACGTCGGCTTCGACCAGGGAGGACTGCTCACCGACGCAATCAGCCGGACGCCTTACGCCGTTCTCGTCCTCGACGAGATCGAGAAGGCGCATCCGAACCTCTATTCGATTTTGCTCCAGGTGATGGATCACGCGACCCTGACCGACAACAACGGCAAGCGAGCCGACTTCAGGAACGTGGTGCTGATCATGACCACCAACGCCGGCGCCCGCGAGCTGTCGGAAGCGGGCATCGGCTTCGGCACGATGGCCGGCGGCAGCGGCCGCGGGGCGATCGAGCGCACCTTTGCGCCTGAGTTCCGCAATCGCCTCGACGGCTGGATCGTGTTCCACCAG
>DAIQBH010000381.1:1646-1853 GCA_036781285.1 Thermodesulfobacteriota bacterium
CAGCTCCCGCCCGACATCATCGCGAAGGTCGTCGACAAGTTCCTTCGCGAAGTCGAGACGCAGCTCGCGCCGAAGAACATCAAGCTCGAGGTCACCCCCGCGGCGCGCGAGTGGCTCGCGACCAAGGGGTACGACCGCTCCTACGGTGCGCGTCCCATCGCCCGGCTGATCCAGTCGAAGATCAAGGAGCCTCGGGTCGATCGCGTT